>CAJOGF010000061.1 GCA_905233995.1 uncultured Bacteroidales bacterium
TTATCATTGCACCTGCAATAATAATTTTCCGAGACTCGGTAAGTTATCATTGCACCTGCAATAATCTTCTTTTTGGATTATTTTTCCCATTATAACTTGCAAAATTAACATTATTTAACCTTCTAATAAAAAAACTTATTACAATATGCTGTGATAAGTTTTTTAGGTATAAAAAAATATGATAAAATGATTAAATTTGCATCATTATCTAATTAAAAATATAAAAAATATCAATAATAATTTGCATAATTCAAAATTAACGCTTATCTTTGTAGCGAATTAATTATTTATTTACTTTAAAATTTTAAGAATTATGACTAATTTTGTATTAAGAAAAGACATGAAATCATTCTCGAACTGGCTGTTCGATGATTTTATGCAGAGAGCCGTTAAAGCCACTGGCTCGTTAAAGAACAAGGCTTTTAGTAATTATGTGTTGGAATTCCAAAAAAGTGTAAGTGCTTTTCAGCAATTGCGAAAAACTACTTCGGCATCGGCCTTTACAGAAGAAATTCGCAATCTAAGCATTCAAGCAGACAAGGTGTTCCGAAAAATCAAAGCAGCGGTGGACTATTCCGCATTATGGTCAAGTGGTGCGGAACTTGAGACTGCAAAGACAGTAACAAAAACACTTTCTATTTATGGTGGTATAACACGCTTTGGTATGCGAAGAAGGTTTGTCGATTACGAGGCGTTGATTATCGAGTTGAAGAAAGACCCAAAAATTGCAACCACCTTGAAATTAGATGCGGTCTTGAAAGAACTCTCGCAAGTTACTGTTAAGTACCGTGAGGCACATGCAAACCGCGACAAGTACCGTGCAGAGTTGAAAGGTAAGCGTAGAGAGGCGCGTCAGAAGGCTCAAGAGAGTTATTTAACACTGCGTGACAAGGTTGAGGCGTTTGCTGAAATCAATGGTATGACCGATGTGTCAGAGTTTGTAACACTTGTTAACGAGGCTTTGATTTATCTTTGCCCCAATGTTTCACCTAAAAAAGAGGTAGAGTCCTAAAAAATGAACGGACGGAAATAAAATTCCGCCCGTTTTTTTTTACCTTTCTCAAAATTAACTATACGAATTAGGCGTTTGTCAACTTATTTGACCGGGGGTTAACACCCCCGGCTATAATGTGTCGCCCCGTTGGGGCTTACGCGGTGCGTTTGGGTTTCCGCAAGCCATGCCAACGCAACATAAGAAAATTCTCCTCCGTTAGGTTGTGAATATGTGCCTCCGTGTCCAACGGGATAGTTTGCAGCAAAGGCTGGTACGTGTTTTATTCTATGAAAATCGTCCATACCGTTTTCGTATGCAATGTCTTCTTTGCCACCCAAAATGTAGATTATGGGCGTATGAATTTCTTCAAGTTTGCTTTTCTCTGGCATTGGCATATCGGGTAATGCTTCAACGGGATTAATAAAAAGTCCACTGTTACAAATCATGATTGTTTTCAAGCGTTTGTCAGCACAATTAAAAAGTGTCTGAAGTCCGCCACATGACATACCTGCCGCTGCAATATTTTTGGTGTCAAGTTTATCAAAGAAATAACTATTTTTGTTGCCGTTTTGTTTAATAGCCCAGTCAATAGATTCTATTTGTTGTTGACTTTTTGACATAGGTCCTTTGTAAATAACAGTGTCGTGTGGCATATAGCCGGTTGCTATTACGACATATCCGTGTGAGGCTATTTCATTGAGAAACAATATGTGTTCATGTGGCGAATTGTTGCATGCTCCGTTTCCCCAAACAAGTATAGGTAGAGGATTTGACTTTGAAAACTTTGAAAGGTCTTTAGGACAAAAAATTGTGTGAGCACTTAGTGAAGAATCTTCAAACATTACGGCTTTGAAGTCGCCACTTCCACCGTTTTCCAAGACTATTTGGTTTTCGGGAAGTGTTATATTTTCGCTTTGTGATTGTTGTTGCGTACCGCAAGAAGATAGAATACAAAAGGTTGCGGCAATAAAAAGCATATTTTTTTTCATCAGATTTATTTTTTTTAATTAGAAAAAAAAGAAAATAAGGCTGCGGTTTTTGTTTGCCGCAGCCTTTTAGTTTTTATATATTATGTATACTACAATTTGTCGTTAGAACCGAGAACGTTAACGATTTTGTGAATGTACATTTTTTTCATGTTTTCACGAGCAGGTTTCAAATATTGACGTGGATCAAAATGACTTGGATTTTCTGCCAAATATTTTCTGATTGCTGCTGTCATAGCAAGACGAGAGTCAGAGTCGATGTTGATTTTGCAAACTGCTGATTTAGAAGCCTCGCGGAGTTGTTCTTCAGGAATACCAACTGCATCAGGAAGTTTACCACCGTATTGATTGATAGTATCAACTTCGTCTTGAGGAACAGAAGAAGAACCGTGAAGAACGATTGGGAAACCGGGAAGTTTCTTTTCGATTTCGTGAAGAATATCGAAAGCCAATGGAGGAGGAACGAGTTTTCCAGTTTTTGGGTCTCTTGTGCATTGAGCAGGTGTAAATTTGTAAGCACCGTGAGATGTTCCGATTGAAATTGCAAGTGAATCGCAACCAGTTCTTTGAGAGAAATCAATAACTTCTTCAGGTTTTGTATAGTGAGATACAGCCGAAGAAACTTCGTCTTCAACTCCGGCCAAAACACCGAGTTCTGCCTCAACGGTAACATCGTATTGGTGAGCGTAGTCAACAACTTTCTTTGCAAGAGCGATATTCTCTTCGTAAGGAAGTGATGAACCGTCAATCATAACTGAAGAAAATCCCATGTCGATACAATCTTTGCAAAGTTCAAAAGTATCGCCGTGATCCAAGTGAAGAACGATCTGTGGATTAGCGCAACCGAGTTCTTTTGCATATTCAACAGCACCTTGAGCCATATAGCGCAAGATTGTAGCGTTAGCATAGTTACGTGCACCTTTAGAAACCTGCATGATAACAGGAGATTTGGTTTCAACAGCAGCCTGAACGATAGCCTGCATTTGTTCCATTGTGTTGAAATTGAAAGCCGGAATTGCATAACCGCCTTTAACTGCTTTAGCAAACATTTCTCTTGTGTTTACCAAGCCTAATTCTTTGTATGATACCATAATTAAATTTTATATTTAAAACTTTAATAGTTATTCTTTTTATCCGAATAGATATGACCAAGCCTCGTCAAAATCGTTGAAATAATCGAACATTACATCTTCGTCTACTTCGTTGATTGTTTGTTCGTTGCTAAGTTTCACAATATAATCTTTGGGTTGTACAATTGCCGCTCTTTTGATATTTGCTTTTACGCACGCTTGAGCCAAAACTTGTGCAATCCATTCTTGCAAATCAATTGTGTAGACTATACCTCTTTGTCTTTGGTCTGCAAGGTAATAGTCTGAATCGTTGGCTATTATATCATCTGCTATTTCTTGATTTATTTGTTTTATTTCGGCTTTTGTGAGACTAACATTGAAACTTTCTTGTTTCCATTCTGTCCATAATAACTTTTTTTCTTCGTCAAAAGTGATTTTTAGTAATTTATCATCTCTTAAAATTTTCATAGTTGATATTCTCTATATTTAATTTTGACAAAAATATGAAAAAAAAATATATCGTCAAACGATTTTTAAGGTTTTTTTAATTAATTTTTTTTTATGACGGAAAAAAATTATATTTGCCCATAAAACTTATAGTTTCTAAATCTAAAAAAAATAATAATAAAAATGTATAAAATAGCCATTTTACAGTTAAATCTTGATTCTGACAGACCAAATAATATGAAAAAAGCCGACGAATATATTACAGAGGCATCAAAAAATGGTGCTAATGTTATCTGTTTGCCCGAACTTTATTCTTCGTTTTATTTTTGTCAGAAGGAAAATCCTGATTATTTTGACTTTGCTGAAGAGCGTGGAGGAGTGTCGTTTCAGCATTTTTCTCTTCTTGCAAAGAAACTTGGCAGTGTTATAATTGTTCCTTTTTTTGAGAAACGAGATAGAGGAGTTTATCACAATTCGGCTTATATGATAGATGTTGACGGTTCAGAAGCCGGTCTTTATCGCAAAATGCACATTCCTGACGACCCTTGTTATTACGAGAAATTTTATTTTAATCCCGGAGATATTGGTTTTATGGCATTTGACAATAAATTTGGTAGACAAGGAATGTTGATTTGTTGGGATCAATGGTTTCCGGAGGGGGCGCGTCTAACGGCTATGCAAGGTGCTGAAGTATTGTTTTATCCTACTGCAATTGGTTGGCATCCATACGAGAAAGGCGAAGAAGGCGACCGTCAGAGAGAGGCTTGGATTACTGTTCAGAGGGGACATGCTGTTGCTAACGGAATTTATGTTGCTTCTGTCAATCGTGTAGGTTTTGAAAAACACGAGTCAACCGAAGAAAGCGGCATTGATTTTTGGGGAAGTTCGTTTATTGCTGGTCCTCAAGGCGAAATTATTGCTCAGGCTTCAACCGACAAAGAAGAAATCCTTTATGCAGACATTGATTTGAATAGATTGGAAAATGTAAGAAGGAATTGGCCATTTTTCCGCGACCGAAGAGTTGAATATTACGTTGGAATTGTTGACAAGTGGGGTAGAGGTTAATCTTAAAAAAACAGCGGGACTAACTTTAGCCTCGCTGTTTTTTTATTTTTTTTATTCAATTTGTTCTTTGTTGATTTTAGCGATAAAAATACCTGCCAAAAATCCAAATAGATGTGCTTCCCATGAAATATGCGGGTCGGAGGGTAAAACTCCCCATAACGCACCACCGTACAGAAAGAATATCACACCCGAAATTATCAGCGTTTTGAATGAAAACCTAAAAATACCTATCGCTAACAAAAAACCTAATAAAGCAAAAATAACTCCTGACATTCCTATATGGTAACTCGTCCGTGCTAATAGCCATACCAATAGTCCGTCAAACAATACTGACTCTATCCATACTTTCCATGCTACTTTGTCGTAACACCAAAAAAGTGTAAAAGTAAGGGCAAAAATTGCTCCCGTGTTTGAAATCAAATGTTGCCAACTACCATGAATAAAAGGTGATAACAATATACCTTTTAGTCCGCTGATAGTTCTTGGCATAATGCCAACTGTCGCAAAATCTCCCGGCAGACACCAATCCGAAAGGAAACTCAGCCACATTAAAATTACAATCGAGGACGAAATTATTAACGCTTTACTCATATAAATTATCTTTATGAATTAGGCGTTTGTCAACTTATTTGACCGGGGGTTAACACCCACGGCTATAATGTGTCGCCCCGTTGGGGCTTACGCGGTGCGTTTGGGTTTCCGCAACGGTTACGATACCCAATCGGAAATTAGAGCCCCAACGGGGCGACGGGGTGTGAACCCCCGGCACAATGCGTATTAAAACGCCTAATTCGTTTATCTTTTTGCACCTTTAGCACCGAAAGACATTCCGCCGCCCATTGCAAAAATATTTTGATCGAAAGAATGTTTAAGTTTCTGTTTGTTAGCGTTTTCTTTTATTGCGATATTGATAACTTCATCGAGAACGTCAACAAATTTTTTGCCTGTTGCCTCCCAAAGATAAAACGAGAGCGACCCCGGAATAGCGTTGATTTCATTTACAAAAACCTCGCCCGTTTCTTTGTTGCGCATAAAGTCGATACGGATAATGCCGGAAGCGTTCATTTCTTTAAATGTTTTAACCGCCATATCTTGAATCATTTTCGTAACATCTTCTGGTAGGTCAGCAGGGCATTTCCTTTGACTATCAGACATAGAACCAGAACCTTTTGAACCTGCAATTTTGCCACCTTTAGTGCCGAATTTCATACCTTTAGCACCGCCTTTTGTTGAGCCTGAACCCATATATTTGTCTTTGTACGAGAGAATATCGCCGCTACGAAGAGGTTCTTCCAAAACCGACGGGCGACAATCGTGATAACTTCCATAAACCGAACAGTTGATTTCTTGAAGATTTTCAACCATTTTTTCGATTATGATTTTATCGGTAAATTTTGACGCTAAATCCACAGCCGCTTCAAGTTCTTTTTCGTTTGCGGCTTTTGAAATTCCTACCGAAGAGCCGAGCGTTGCCGGCTTAACAATAAGCGGATAACCGATTTTTTCGGCTTTGGCTTTTTGTTTGTCATGGTCTTCAAACCATTCTTTGTCGGTAGTCCACATATAGTCAACGCAGGGAATTCCGCACGACTGACACATATATTTGGTTGCGATTTTGTCCATCGCAATGTTGCTTGCACGAAGATTGCTGCCAACGTAAGGAATGCCTATCATTTCAAAAAAGCCTTGCAACGAACCGTCCTCACCGTAAGAGCCGTGAAGAATAGGAAATGCAACGTCAATTTTTGCTATGACTTTCGATTTAAACATGTTGGTCTTATAGCGGTAAAGATTGAAATCACCGCGAGTTGGTGTCATGTAAACTTTTTCACACCAAGAGAGCAACTTGCTCATATTGCGATAGTTGGAAACAACTGTCAAGCCCGGTCCTGTATACCATTCGCCTTCTTTTGAAATATAAATTGGGACGATATTGTATTTAAATTCGGGAAAAGCATGGATTGTCTGCAACGCCGAAATCACTGAAATTTCGTGTTCTACTGACATTCCGCCAAAAAATACACCTAATGTTATCATGATTTTTTTTATTTTTATGACCGCAAAGTTATGAAAACCGCTGCAAAATGCCAAAAATATTTTACTTCAACTAATGGTAATCCGGTAAATCGTTTTCAAAAAGTATCACATCGCCCGATACAGCATTGCTATAAGCAAAAGTTGCGGCATCGTTTAATCCTTGTGCAATGTAGATTTTTTCTTCAGGATAGTTTTCGTCTTTAAGACCTTGATAAATTGCTTGTGTTTGTTGTTTGCCCACAAGAATTGCGAAGTCTGCTGATTTAGCAATTTGTTTGCCAAGTTCTCGATTATAAAAATCTTGACGGTCAGCAAGTTCTATGATTCCGGGTGTTATAATCATTCTTTTGCACTCTGTAAACTGCGAAAGAATTTCCAACGCCATTTTTGCTCCTTTGGGGTTAGAATTGAAAGCATCGTCAATAATAACTACGCCGTTAGTCCCTGCTTTGATTTCCATTCTGTGCTCTACGGCTTGAAGTTTATGAACTCCGAATTTTATTTGGTCTATTGTTAGTCCAAGTTTTATAGCGCAAACTACTGCTGACAAAATATTTGAAATATTATAACTACCCAAAAGCGGAGTGTTGAAATCACCGATTTTTTCGTTGAAATGATAAATTTCAAATTCAGTACCTTGCGGTGAAAATTTTATGTTCTTTGCCGAATAATCGTTGCTTGAGTCTTCGGTTGAAAAATATTCTGTAGGTTTTGTTTTTGGAGTTGTTTTGATAATTTGATAATCACCGTTGAGAATAGCAAGACCATCTTGAGGCAGAGAATCAATAAGTTCAAACTTTGTGCGGCGGACATTTTCAAGTGTCTTGAAAGTATCCAAATGCTGTTCTGCAACAGAAGAAAGTATTCCGATTGTTGGGTGAACTATGTCGCATATTTCTTTGATGTCATTAATCTGTTTTGCGCCCATTTCGCAAATAAAAACTTGATGAGTTGGTTTCAGATATTCGCGTATAGTACGCACAACGCCCATTGTGGTATTGAATGACCCCGGTGTCATCAAAACGTTATATTTTTCAGATAATATTTTCTCTAAGAAGTGCTTTGTAGAGGTTTTTCCGTAACTTCCTGTTATTCCTATAATTATCAAATCTTTATGTTCAGAAAGTATTCGTTTTGCATCGTTGATATACCAATTGTTTATTTTCTTTTCAACTGGTTTTAAGATTATGTTGGCAAGCATTAGCAACAAAAAACTTGCAACTGTATTAAATAGTGCAGTTATAATTGTAACGTAATTTTTTTGAGTGCTTAATAGCGCAACAATAAATGTTATCAACAAAAACAAAGCAAATGTAGTAAAATACAATCGTTTAGCCCTTGCTGTGAATTTAAATTTTACTTTCGGTTTGTATGTTATGTTGTAATAAATATAATAAATCAATACAAAAAGAAACGGACAAAGTGTAATCGGTTGATTGAAGAAAAATCCTATTATCGCAATCAGCAAACTTATATATTCTGCTATTCTGATTTTTGAAAGGAAATCACCTTTAAGATATTTTATAAATCTCTCGTTTCGATAAGAGTTTTGTTGAAACTTGTGAAGTTCTACTTTGAATTTCAAAGCAGCGTAAATTATAGTTAACGCTATTGATATAAGTGTTAATGTCATGATTAAACCTAAAATTATTAATTATTCACTTTATAAATTAATTTTTCTTGACAAAAAATCGTTACAAAAGTAGTAATTAAATAAGTATCTTAAAAATAATTTTTATCAGGTGTTCTTTTTTGGTAATAATTGTAAAAAAATTTATAATTTTGGGGTCGGAAAAATTGTTAAAAAAACATACAATAAAACATGTACAGAACATATACCTGTGGTGAATTAAGAATCACGGACACAGAAAAAAAAGTTACCCTTTGCGGTTGGGTTCAGAGAGTTAGAAACCTTGGTGGTATGACTTTCGTTGATTTGAGAGACCGTTATGGAATTACACAATTGGTTTTCAATATGGAAAACGATTCCGAACTTTGCGAGAAAGCAAGAAAACTTGGAAGAGAATATGTAATTCAAGCAATTGGAACAGTAACAGAACGTTCAAGCAAAAACAAAGATATTCCAACTGGCGATATTGAAATTATCGTTAGCGAACTTAATATCCTTAACAAAAGCGAAATTCCGCCTTTCACAATTGAGGATAATACCGACGGTGGCGAAGATTTGTTGATGAAATACAGATATTTGGATATTCGTCGAAAACCTATTATAAAAGGTCTTCAACTTAGAAACAAAATGTCGTTTGAGGTTCGCCGTTATCTTGACGGAAAGAATTTCATGGAAGTTGAAACGCCTATGTTGATAAAATCAACTCCTGAAGGTGCAAGGGATTATGTTGTTCCTTCGAGGATTCATCACGGAGAGTTTTATGCGTTGCCACAGAGTCCGCAACAATACAAACAACTTTTGATGGTTGCTGGTATTGACCGTTATTATCAGATAGTTAAGTGTTTTAGAGATGAGGATTTGCGTGCTGACCGTCAGCCGGAATTTACTCAAATCGACTGCGAAATGTCGTTTGTGGAGCAAGAAGATGTACTTCAAGTTTTTGAAGGGTTGGCAAAACATCTTTTCAAAGAGGTTAAAGGCATTGAAATGAATTATGATTTTCCGAGAATGGTTTGGAAAGATGCTATGGAACAATACGGTTCTGACAAACCAGATATTCGTTTCGGAATGAAAATTCATAATATTACCGATAAGGTAAAGGGTCATAATTTTAAGGTTTTTGACGATTCAGAATACGTTTGCGCAATTGCTGTTGGCGGCTGTGCTAACTATTCAAGAAAACAACTTGACGAATTAACCGAATGGGTTAAACGTCCGCAAGTTGGTGCTAAAGGTCTTGTGTATATCAAATATAACGAAGATAATACTATAAAATCGTCGGTTGATAAATTTTATTCGTCAGAGGAACTTACTGAAATTGCAAAGGCTTCTGGCGCAGGCACTGGTGATTTGGTTTTGATTCTCTGTGGAAAGAAACTTCCTGTACTCAATCAAATGGGCGTTTTAAGAATCGAAATGGGTAATCGTCTTGGTCTTAGAGATAAAAATATTTTTGCGCCGCTTTGGGTTGTTGATTTTCCGCTTTTTGAATGGGACGATGCAACTCAACGTTTCTATGCAATGCATCACCCGTTTACTTCGCCTAAAAAAGAGGATTACGATATTTTGGAAACTAATCCGGGTGAGGCTCGTGCAAACGCATACGACCTTGTTATCAACGGTGTTGAAATCGGTGGTGGTTCAATAAGGATTCACGATTCGGCACTTCAGGTAAGAATGTTTAAATTGCTTGGTTTTACTGAAGAAAAAGCACAGGCTCAGTTTTCATGTCTTATCAACGCATTTAAATATGGTGCGCCTCCTCACGGTGGTTTGGCTTTCGGTCTTGACCGTTGGGCAGCATTAATGAACGGGTCAGATTCAATAAAAGATGTAATCGCTTTCCCGAAAAACAATGCAGCAAGGGACATTATGATTGATGCACCTTCAAAAATTTCTGATGAGCAGTTAGACGAATTGTCGTTAATAATTAAACCATTAGAAAATAGTTAGTGATGAATCCTTACAATAGTAGCATACTAAGTCAGATGCGTCAGACATGTCAAAATCTAATGTCGATAGCAAAAGATATTTCTAATACGGAAGAAATCGAAGATGTCGATTTCTTCCTTGATAATGTTTCTTTGAATTATAAATTGTTGATTGAATTTTATATGCAAATTCAGTATATGTACGAAGATTTGGTCTCTAAGGATACATTAAAGAAAACTATTGATTTTGTTAATAGTGGACTAAATGCTGGCAATTTGCCAAGGATACTTTTTGCTATTAAAAACGAAATCCCAATGTTAAAAGAAAAGATAGAAACAAAATTAAAAAATAAATGAAAGTAGAGATTTATCGTTTCAACCTTTTTGAAGTAAATACATACGTCGTTTATGACGATACTAAAGAATGTGTTATCATAGATCCGGGTTGTTATAGTGAAAACGAAAGAGATTTTTTTGTAAAGTCGTTGCAAGAAAAAGAATTACAGCCTGTTATAATTGTCAATACTCATTGTCATAGCGATCATATTTTAGGGGTTAATTTCTTGAAGGAAAAATACAATATTCCGTTTGCGGCTCGTTTGGAGGATAATTTTTTGTTGGAAAATGCTCAAAAGTTTGCCGAGCGTTGGCATTGGAAAATTGACTCTGATATAAAAATCGACGTTCCTTGTCAAGAGGGAACGATTATAAAATTCGGAAATACGTATCTGAAATGTACGCATACGCCCGGTCATACGCCCGGAGGTCAGACTTTGTATGCTGAAGATGCTAAAATAATGTTCACAGGAGATACGCTTTTCAAGGGCACAATCGGAAGGACAGACCTCGAAGGCGCATCTTACGAAGATGAAATGGTTTCAATTAGAAACATTATTCTTAGGTTTGATAGTCTTTACGAAATTTTCCCCGGACACGGCGAACCTACTTCTGTCGGAATCGAAACAACTGAAAATCCGTTTGTTAAGATTGTATAGTTTGTTTTCTTTCGTATCTGAAATGAAAATACATAAAAAGCAAGAATCCTAAGATTCCAAACGGAATGCCCGATAATGCAGAATGATTGTAGTTGTAACCTTGCAAAATTGGCAAACCGCCCAAAAATGCGCCAACTGCATTTCCGACATTAAATGCAACTTGAACTAATGCACCGCCGAGTTTTTCGCCGCCTTTTCCGTGTTTTATAATCAGTAGTTGTTGAGGCGAGGATAACGCAAACAGGCAAAATGTTGATAAAAACATCATCACAACGGCGGTGATTTGGTTGAAAGAAAACAAATAAATTATTAAAAGGAAAACAGCCGCTAACCCTTGAACAATTCCAGCAACTAAACCCATTGGGTATTTATCGCAAATTCTGCCTGAAATCAAATTGCCTAACACCATACCTAAGCCGGCTATTATCATCAAAATAGATAAACTACTTTCTTGAAATCCAGCAACTTCAGTTAAAATAGGATTGATATAGGAATACATACAAAAGATTCCGCAATTGCCTGTAAATGTTGCACCTACAATCAACCAAGGTGCAAGATGTTTTAGAAATTTAAATCTATCTAAAAGTCTTTCGGTGGTTTGGTTTTCAACGTCAGGAACAAATAATTTAAATGCAAAAACTGCCAACAAAGCCAAAAAGCCGACAAAAGCAAAAATCATTCTCCAAGATAAATTGTGGCTTAAAAAAGTCCCGATTGGAACGCCTAAAAGATTGGCAATTGTCATTCCTGACACCATAATTGCTATTGCTGAGGATTCTCTGCCTTTGTCTGCAAGTTTAGAAGCGATAATGGTTGAAACGCCGAAATAAGCCCCATGCGGAAGTCCTGAAATAAATCTACACGCCAAAAGACTATAATAATTTGGAGCAAAAGAGGCTAACAAATTGCCTAATAGCATTAAACAAGCAAGAAAAATTATGACACTTTTCAAGCGGTATTTTTCAACGGAAAGTAGAATTATTGGGGCTCCGAAACTCACGCCTAAGGCGTATGCTGAAATCAAATGACCTGCTTGTGGAATGTTGATATTCAAATCTTTAGCCACAAACGATAAAATTCCGGGCATTATAAATTCCGAAATTCCGAGAACAAAAGTTCCTAATGATAATGCAATAAGGCTTTTTTTCATTTTTTTTATCAAAAAATTGCACTGCAAAAGTAAAATTATTTTTTTTAAGTAAATATTATTTTTTGTAAATTTGCGACGTTAAAAAAAATGACATTAAACAAAAACTTCTTTAAATGAGCGGATTTTTCGGAGCGGTTTCAAAAGAGGACTGCGTATCTGACGTGTTTTACGGCACGGACTATCATTCCCACTTAGGGACAAAAAGGGGCGGAATGGCCGTTTACTCTTCTACAAAAGGATTTCAAAGAGCAATTCATAGTCTTGAAAACAATTATTTTAGAACAAAATTTGAAAACGATGCGGCTGGTTTTGAAGGTTCAGCAGGTATTGGGTGTATTTCTGACACAGAAGCGCAACCGCTTGTGATTTATTCAAAACTTGGGCGGTTTGCGATTTCAACAGTATCGAAGATAAATAATTTGGAAGAAATTGCGCAAAGGTTTTTATCGGAAGGAAAAACTTTCGCTGAGACTTCACAAGGTGGAATCAACCCAACAGAACTTGTTGCAATGTTGATTTGCGAAAAAGAATCGTTTACGGAGGGTATCAAAAACGTTTACAATACTATAAAAGGTTCGTGTTCGATATTGATTTTAACTGCGAACGAAATAATTGCTGGTCGAGATAAGTTGGGCAGAACGCCAATTATAATAGGACACAAAGATGGATCGTTTTGCTTGGCTTCTGAAACGACATCGTTTTTGAATTTAGGATATAAGATTTATCAATATTTGGGACCGGGAGAGATTGTAGCGGTTAAGACAACAGGCATAAAAACGTTGAAAAAAGAAAATTCTGACATGCAGGTTTGTTCGTTTTTGTGGGTTTATTATGGTTATCCGCCATCATTTTACGAAGGAATTAATGTTGATAAGTGTCGATATGAATGTGGCAAAAAACTTGCGCTTGCCGATGGAAAGGTTGAAGCGGATTTTGTTGCGGGGATTCCTGATAGTGGCGTTGGTCATGCTTTGGGGTATTCAAATACGGCTCACATTCCGTATTTAAGACCGTATGCAAAATATACACCGACATGGCCGAGAAGTTTTATGCCTCAAAATCAAAAGCAAAGGGAACTTGTGGCAAAAATGAAATTGGTTCCGAATACGGCGTTGATAGAAGGAAAGAAGGGAATTTTTCTTGATGATTCAATCGTTCGAGGTACACAATTAAAAGATAACGTGAAGGATTTGTCAGAAAACGGTATAAAAGAGGTTCACATGAGGATAGCATGTCCGCCGCTTATTTATCCGTGTGAGTATTTGAATTTCAGTCGTTCTCGTTCTTCGTTGGAACTTGCCACACGAAAAGCGGTTCTAAAACTGCGAGGAAATATAGAAGATGTTGATTGGTCGAAGTATGCGGACAGTGAATCAAAAGAATATAAAGAAATGGTTGAGCAGATACGTAAAGATTTAGGTTTGACAACGCTAAAGTTTCAGAAACTATCTGACCTTGTAGAAGCGATTGGTTTGCCAAAAGAGAAACTCTGCACACACTGCTTTGACGGAAGTTCAAGAGGATAAAAAAACATAAACGGTCGCAAAGTATGAAACATTGCGACCGCTTGTGTTTAATTTATTACCTAAATATTTTAATTATTGTTAGAAAAATAATTTTGAAATATTCTTTTACTGACTGATTTTCAATGTATTTCGTATTGAGTTTTATCTTATCGGGCATAATTTGGTTGACATAAACCTCATCGGGATTTTCGGCTTTACCAAGTATTTCGTTTTCATCAACGTATTCAATTGAAGCATAATCTGTTATACCCGGTCTAACAGACAAAATTTTTTTCTGCTCGTCGGTATACAAATCGACATATTTTCTTACTTCTGGACGAGGCCCAACAAGACTCATATCACCTTTAAGAACATTGAAAAGTTGCGGCAACTCGTCAATTTTTAATTTGCGGATAAAATAACCAATTTTTGTAATTCTTGGATCTCTACCACCAACGGTAATAAGACTGCCTTTGTCTGCATCTTTACGCATTGAACGAAATTTATACAAAGGAAAATCCTCACCGCCTTTCCCAACACGGATTTGTTTGTAAAATCCACCGCCTCTACTCGTTAAAACTATTATTAACCAAATAATTACAAATATTGGCGATAGTATAATCAAACCAATCAAAGAAAACAATATGTCAAAAAAACGAATCATTTTCCTGCTACTTTGTTGTAAGAATCTACTACGGTTTTGATTACATATTGAACTTTTTCGTCATCTAATTGAGGATAAATAGGTAACGATATTTCGCAACAATAATTTTTGTATGCATGTGGATAGTTTTTGATGTCGTAACCTAACCCTTTGAAAAACGAAAGCATTGGCATCGGTATAAAATGTACATTAACAGCCACTTCGTTTTTAGAAATTTCGTCAATCATTTTATCTCGCATTTCCTCGCTGAAATTTTTAATTCTCAGCGCAAAAATATGGTATGATGTTTCCCTTTCGCCAGTAATAGACGGTGGTAAAATTGCCCAATCATATTCTGAAAATGCTTTGCTGTAAGTTTCAAAAACACGCTTCCTTTCTTTCAAAATTTGGGGATATTGGCGAATTTGTGCCAAACCAATTGCAGCATTTACGTCAGCCATATTAATTTTCATACCTTGACCAACGATGTCGTAACGCCAACCGCCAGCCTTTGTTTTGGTAAAAGCATCTTTTGTTTGACAATTAAGCGTACGCATACTTAATTCAGCATAAAGTTGTTGATTGTCAAATGGTTCTGGAAGATTTAAGCAAATTGCACCTCCTTCTGCGGTTGTAACATTTTTAACAGCATGGAGCGAGAAAATTGCAACGTCTGTTTCGCTACCAGTTTTAACTCCATTTTTGTAGTTAGCACCCAAAGAATGAGCGGCATCGTTCAAAACCAAAATTCTGCCTAATTTTTCTTGAACAGAAGATTCAGCATGAAATTTATTTTTAATCTCTGGTGAGTTGACAAGATTCATAATGCTATCGTAATCGCAAGGATAGCCAGCGATGTCAACAGGAATTATCGCTTTCGTCTTTTCTGTAATGGCATTTTTTATAGCAGCCACGGAGATATTAAAATCTTCGTCAGAATCTACCATGATAGGTTTACCACCAGCCCAAAGCACAGACATAGCGGTTGCACAATAAGTATATGCAGGAACAATAACTTCGTCGCCTTCTTTTAGACCTAACCATCTGAGCATAAGTATTGCTCCCGATGTCCACGAGTTAACACAAAGAACATTTTTTGCACCTGAAAGTTTTTTAATTTCTTCTTCCAAGGCTTTTACTTTCGGTCCTGTGGTTATCCAACCTGATTTTAAAGAATCAGTAACTTCTGATATTACACTTTCGTCAATATATGGCGGTGAAAATGGTATTTTCATTATTAATTAAACTATGTATATTTTTGAGATTAAAATCATCTAAGAAGATCCTTAATTCCGAAATTAAAAAATGTTAAAAACGGCAAAATATTGAAAACAAAACAGTTATAATATTTTGCCGTTACAAATATTTCACCTAAATTAGT
>CAJOGF010000062.1:0-15898 GCA_905233995.1 uncultured Bacteroidales bacterium
TCTTTCGGTTGTTTCGCATTTATAAGCCCTTGGCTTTTTTCGGAATAGTTTCTTGCTGTTTGGCACTGGCTTCTGTAGGGTTTTTTATTCCGGTGATGGTAGAATACTTGCACACCGGCGCTGTTGACCGGTTTCCGACGTTATTTGTGTGTGGTTTTGTGATGATCGCCGCGATCCAATCCTTTTTTGCCGGGCTGATATTGGAGAATATCAAGCAAAAGAATCGCCAGGACTTCGAGATGAAGTTGATAGAAATTGCATCGAGAAATTGATGGTTGCTTGATTGGATGTTTCTCAACTTTGAAAGTATTGCAAGGACCAAATTTCTTAGGGTTCAGGCAAAAATTTCCTGCAAAACTCGAAAAGTTGTTCGTAATGCCAGCCGATACCTTCGACAATGTTAACGGACATTTCCCAATAGGTTTCCATATTTGGAATACCAAAATTAAAGAGAATTTTGAGGAGATAGAGGCTGATGTATTTGATGAAAATGGTCATGCAGTGGGACATAAAACGTTTTTTGCACAAAAAGACGGCAAATATATTCTTCAATGGATTCGTCAGTTCTACGACAAGACTAATGAACATCTTGCGTATTTGCGATTCTTAGGAACAGACTTTCAGCATAGCAAAGATGTATTCTTGACACTTTCGCCTTACAAGACTGATTTGGAACAAGTTAAAGGCAATTGGGTTACAGAAAACAATTTTGTAGAAATGCTAATGTATTTCACTATCAGACATATTATCCCTGCTGATTGGCTCAATGACCGAGACCAGTTTCTATTCCCCAACGATGGTTATAAAAACGATACGACATTTCAACTTAATTGTTTGATTTTTGCATTGTTCCACAATCAAAACCGTATTTCTTGCCTACATGGAGTCAATCATTTTATTCCTTTCACAGAAAGTGAAGTGGATGCAAAAGAAGAATTTGCCTCTCATTTCTTGTCTGATTTTCTTTCGGGAAAGAATATTGTAAAAAAAATAGGAAATGGATTATTCAGCAACAACGAAAAACACGAAATAAAATTCACAGAAACCACGATATCGGTGATGAATTGCGCCCGCGACCTTTGGCGTTATTACCACACAATGGAGAATGCCAACCCAAATGCAAGTCTTTATGACATCAAGGAATATTTCCAAGGTCGCAACGATAATGGCAAAATGAACGCCTCAAGCGACGACCAAGTTTATACTCGCTTGATTAATGAGTTAAAAGACAGACTAAGACTACTTGGCGAAGAAATTAAACCGAAAATGTATGAGTATGGCTTTTTGAAGTAAAACAATAAAAATCATTTACAACGCACAATATTTTATGCGTCAAACTCACAAATGAAAGTTTCACCCCTAAAACACTGTGTGCATTTTTTTAATCCAATCTACGCCCCGAAACTCTATATCCCTAATCCGTCATAGACCGCTTGACAAATTTTTTGACGAATTTTTAAAGTATTAATTTTTTGATTTGCAGCCTCTGGATAAACTCTATTTGACAAAAAGACAATCACAATATTATTTTCAGGATCATTCCATGCACATGTACCAGTAAAACCAGTATGACCGTATGTTGAAGCAGATGCACTTAAAGCAGCATATTTTGACGGAACCATATCAAAACCTAAAGCACGTCCAGTATTAGGTTGCTTTGAAGTGAATTTTTCAACGGTTAGAGAATCCAAAAAGCGTTGCCCTCCATAAACACCTTTGTTTAAAAGCATTTGAAAAAGTATGCCCAAATCATGCGCTGACGAAAACAAACCCGCATTGCCAGAAATTCCACCCAACAACGCCCTGTCCAAGCATTTCGCTCAGTTGGCGCGATTTTTTCAGAACTGAAATACTTATAAGGTGTATAACAAGTGTTTTTCATGCCCAAAGGACCGTAAAAATTTTGATGCAAAAATTCGTCAGTCTTACAATTTAAAATATTTTCTTCCGCCAACTGAAGAAGAATCATATTAACGTCGGAGTATTTATAACTTTTCTTTGTTGAAACCTTAAGCCGAAGAAGCGAATTATAAATAGTATCAGCATAATTATTTCTGAGCCAGAGATTTTCGCAAACACGAATTTCTGCCGAATCTTTTATATACTTGTCAGAATAAAACTCCCTAAAAGTAATATCTTGAAGTTGCTCCTGCGTCAAAGAATCAATATTCATATTAAGATTTTTTGCACAACGTTTCATAGCCGAAAGCGTATGAGCATAACGAAAAACTGGAACATTCGGCGAAATGCCACTTCGATGCTCCAAAATATCTCCAATCGAAACATCATAAACAGTCCGCTTTGGAATATCACGCTTCAAAAGCGTATCTTTTCCATTAATAATTGTGTCAGCAGCAAGATTAGACCAGTCGATAGGCTTGTAAAAATACTTTCCAAGATTATCGTTTGTGTTGAGCATATTGTTGCTTGTCAGATACATAGCCAAAATTGTTGCCGCTGAAATCTTAGTTAAAGAAGCAATATCATAAATATCATCGTTCTGAACCTTTTTGGAATCAATGTCGTATGTAAAATAACCATAAGACTTATCAATCAACACTTTGGAATCCTTGCAGACAAAAAACTGACAACCCGGAAAACAATGATTTAGAATCGCAAAATTGATAATAGAATCGATTGTATCACAATAGTTTTTCTTGAAATCAGTTTCTTGAAGATATTGCAAACGAACAGGTTTTATTGTTTCAAAAGAACCTTTTTTATAGTTTTTGAAACCTTCCAACGGAAATTTTCCAGCAACTTCGATTCCGCCAAAAACCGCTTGAGATGCCACATCGCCAGAAAGGAAACCATTTCCAAAAACCTGAATCAAGGATTTGGCTTGAAAATATTTTAAGTTCTCCTCAAAATCAATGTTAACAACACAAGCATGAGAGGATGAAAAAAGCGGTTTTAAAAGTGTCAAAATTTCAGATTTCTTTAAATCACAATTCAAAAGGAAAACCAAATTTTTTTTACCATTTTCTTTTATGACACTTTTGATTTCCAACTCTTTAGGATTGCAATAATAATATTGTGGTTTGCAATAACTAAGACTTCTTGTAAGGAAACCATTTTGACGCAAACCTCCAATTTGAATAACCACAACATCTCTCAAATCTTTTATCGGCAAAAAATTGCTTTCGTTTTTCAAACACGTTACCGATTTCAATGCCGAAATAAGCGAGGCACGCTGTTTTGAAAAATTTTTAATGTTTTCAGAATAAGGATTGTATTGATATTTTATGCGCAAAATTTTTGAAACTTTATCGTCGATAGCGTTTTTTATAACATCTTTTTTATCGGACGCTACAATTTTTTTAACATGGTTTACAACGTCTTCAGGATTAAGACTGCTCAAGAATACCAAATAATCCGAAAGCAAAAAACTTTTCAACGAATCAAGTTTTTCTACTTTCTTGACATTCAAGTCGTCAAAAGCAATAATGCCATAATCTTCGGCAGAAGGAAAACCATACAACGTATTTACGCCAATACTTTTCAAAGTATCACAAAGACCATACGAATAATTTTCCAAAACCTCAGAATCCTCATTTGAAGCCGATACAGCCAAAGGATTCATATAATTTGGCAAATCGGTCATAGGATATTTTACATCGCAAATATTAAAAAGTGGAAAATCAGAAGAAGACGAAAATTTTTCGACATCGTTTTTTAGTTTCAAAAAACTTTCTTGCGGATAGAAAAATCCCGACGGCAAAAGCGAAAAATTCTCCATTTTTCTTTGTCTAAAATCATAAACATACAATTGAAGAATTTTCTGCTCCAAAGTCATGCTCTTGAAAACGCTATCAGAAACAGAATAACCATCCGAGGCGTAATAATAATTTCCGCCGGAAGATTTTAATGCAAAAACATAAGCCGATATAGTCAGCAAAACGGCTGCACAAGAAATCGAAACAATTTTCCTTTTCATCTTCTTCTTAAGGTTTAAAGTCTTTTTTCTTTAGTAGTAAATTATTCTAACTTTTGAATTTGCAAAAAGCAACTATCTCCGTAACTTAAAAATCTAAAATTGTTGTTAAGAGCGTAGTCATAAATTTTTTTCCAATCCTCTGATACCGCAGCCGCAACAAGCAGTAACAATGTACTTTGTGGCTGATGAAAGTTTGTAATAATATTATCAACAACCCTATACTTGTAACCCGGACAAATCATAATAGAGGTTGAGGCTTTAAAAGAGTTTTCTTGATTACTTTCAATGTATTTTAAAACCGCATTAAACGACTCTTTAAGAGAAATATCGCTTGGTTTTTCGTAACACTCCCATTGCGAAAGACACTCAGGATTTTCGCCTCTTAAAATTTTGACTCCCGCCCAATAAAGAGACTCCAAAGTCCGTACCGAAGTAGTGCCGACAGCAGTAATTTTTTCAGAAAATTTTAAAATTTTTTCGATAGTTTCTTTTTTTACTTCATAAAACTCTCTATGCATATCATGTCCGCCAATATTTTCGGTTTTAACAGGCTTAAATGTCCCCGCTCCAACATGCAAAGTGAGCGATGCCTTGTCGCATTTTAATGCCTCAAAAAGTTCTTCAGTGAAATGCAAACCAGCCGTAGGAGCCGCAACCGAACCCTTATAACGAGAATAAATCGTTTGATAATCAATATTATCCGACTCTTCAGCCTTTCTATTAAGATACGGCGGAATAGGAATTGAGCCAAGCAAATCAATAATTTCGGAAAAAGTATAATTTCCCGACCAATTAAAATCTACAATAATCTCTTGAGAGAAAACCTCAACTTTGGAAGCCGAAAAACTAATCTCTTTGCCGTTAAAAGAAAAAGTCCTAACCAAAGAGAAATCTTTCCAACGTTTTAGGTTTCCAACCAAAACCTTCCAACGACAATTCAACCGAGAAGAAAAACTATTTTCATAATCGGCTGGTAAAGACGGTTCAAGACAGAAAATTTCGATTCTTGCACCCGAAGGCGAAAAAAATTCAAGCCTTGCCGGAATTACTTTTGTATTGTTGAAAACCAAAAGCGAATCCTTTTGTAACATATTTAAAAGGTCAGAAAAAATGCCTTGCGAAATATTTTTGTCTTTATAAATCAATAATTTACACTTATCTCGCTCTTTGAGTGGAAATTTGGCAATTTTTTCGTCAGGAAGATTGTACGTAAAATCCTTAATCTTAATGTCTTGCTGTGAAATCATATTTTACTTTTTTGTTTTGACTTTTTTTAAGCAGGCAAAATTACAACTTTTTGGAATAATTGGGAAAAAATCTTTTAGGAAAAAAATAACAGACAAAAAGGTTTGCTTTTTAAGACAAAATATATAAATTTGCAAAAAAAACATACCATGAATTTTAAAATAGGAGACAAAGTAAAATTTCTTAACGAAAACGATTACGGGACAGTTGTAAGAGTTTTGAATAATCAAACTGTAATTGTTCTTAACAGCGATGATTTTGAAATTCCCGTAAATATGTCGGAACTAATTCTTGAAAACGACAATCAAGTGTCAAACAAAAACAAAAAAGAAGAAAAAACATTTCAACCTATCAAAACAAACATTGAAGAGAGAAATATTGTATATCAAAAACCTAATTTTTCTTCGTTTGACAAACCAAAAAGCAGAAATAGCGAAAGTTACGGTTTTTATTTAGGTTTTCTTCCCGAAAACGACAAAAATCCATTGCAAGAGAATTTAGAGATGTATTTAATCAACGATAGCGATTACAAAATTCTCTACAACATACTTTCAACATCAAAACAAAAAGAAAATCTCTTTGTTGCTGAAAGCGGAATTTTGGAAGATAACACAAAAGCGTATATCAAAACAATCAAAAGAGAGGATTTGAACGACATTTCGGGTTTCAAATTTCAGTTTTTGTTTTCAAAAGAAGAGCCCTTCGAGATTAAAAAACCTGAAGAATATAGTTTGAAAATTTCACCGCAAAAATTCTTTATTGCAAGTTATTACAAAGTTAATGACTTTTTTGACGAAAACGCTGTGATTTTTACGATTCAGGAAAATTCGGCAATTCAAAACAAAATTAAGGAATTGTCAAAAGAGGAAATCATAAAAGAAAAAGAACAAAAAACAAAACAAAAAGTTTTCAAGAAACCACCTGAAAAAGAAGTGGTAGACTTACATTTAGTGGAACTTTTGGACGATGACAGAGGTATGACTCCAAAAGAAAAACTCGACTACCAAATAAAAGTTTTCAGAGAAAAACTTGAAGAATACATAAAAGACCCGTATGTAAAAAAAGTAGTTTTCATACACGGCAAAGGCAACGGGACACTAAAATCCGAAGTAAGAAGGTGTCTTGACTTACACTACAAACGGTATCAATATCAAGATGCGTCGTTTGAAGAATACGGCGGCGGCGCAACCTTGGTTTACGTGAAATAAAAAAGTTTTTTTGTTTTTTTGAAAAAAACGGTTTTAAATTTGTGGTAAAAACTTTATATAAAAATCTTTATTTAAAGTAATAATTAAAATGAAAATATCGGCTAAACAGTTTTTCGGCTGTATTGTTATTTCGGCTTGTATGCTTGTATGTGCGTGCGCCGGAGTTGTAGACAATGGGAAAAAAAGTGCAACAGAGGTGTCAGATTCTACAAAAAAAGATTCAAAAAAAAGCACTTCACAACTTGACCCAAGCAAATCGGCTCTTGTAAAAATCAACAACAGACTTTTCAATGTGCCCTCGCCAATGCAACTCGCTGGACTACTGAAAGAAACTGAACTGCCTTTCAACAAAAGTCTTTTAAGCAATACCGCTAATTGTCAAAACTACACCACAAGTCTAAAACAAGCACTCAACATCGGAGTTTACGGCGCAGACTTAGGATACATCAATGTCTACGAACAACTACCAGAGGCAGCAGCATATTTTGGAGCAATCAGAACTCTAAGTACCGAACTTGGTATATTAAATTCTTTCAGCGACCAAACGATGCAAAGAATAGAGAGAAACAACGGAAACAAAGATTCGCTTCTTTATATTATCTCGCTAATTTACAGAGAATCCGACTATTATCTAATGAACTCTGACAGAAACGAAATTAGCGCATTAATTTTGGCCGGCGGCTGGGTAGAATCGGTATATTTGATGACAAATGCCGAACAAAAAACTGGCAGCGACAAAAAACTAAAACAACTTATAGGCGAACAAAAACATCCGTTAAACAATTTGATAGAATTGTTAAGACCGTATTACGGAAAACTCAGCAACGAGAGTTTTGATACATTTTTGGAAAATCTTTCGGATTTGGCTGGCATTTTCGACGAAGTAAACTTTAAGTACACTTTCAAAAATGTTGAAACTAATCCCGAAAAAAAACTAACAGTCATCAACAGCGAATCACAAACCAATTTGGACAATACACAACTCAAACTGATAAAAGACAAAGTTGCAAAACTTAGAACTGATATAATTCAATAAAAAAGCACTAAAAAATGAGAGTAGCATTTTTTTCAATCATATTTTTTGTGTTAGCCTCTTTGCAGGCTAACGCACAAGCAGATACACTTTTGAAATTCTGCGCAGCACACATTCCGTCAAGTTATGTAAGCGACGGACAAGTTTATCAAACGCCCGTTTCTGAAGACGAAACAGCGGAATTTGCTGTAACCTTTTATGGCGGAAGTACTTACAGAATTGCCGCTTGCGCTGGTCTTGAAGACGGAAATCTTATTTTCACCCTTTATGACCACAATAGAAACGAACTTTTCAGCAGTACAGATTATCAAAACACACCGTATTGGGACTTCAAATTTACCTCAACCGTAGACTGCTACCTTGAAGCAAGACTTGATGAAGAGTCTCAAACAAACAGTGCGTTTGCGATAATACTAATTGGATTTAAAAACTAAAAACAATAATTTCCACACTTAAAAAATGAGTGAAAGCATCTTAAAGGCTTTAATGCGGTTGTTCGCTATAATCGCCGCTTCAAAGGAAAGTTCTAAAGACAGCACTTTTTTTGTTGTGGAAAGTTTTTTGCGCCATGAAGTCAGCCAACGACTTGTTGGTCAATACATTGATTTTTACAACGACAACTACAACCAACTACTTGAAAAACAAGCAACAACCAAACAACATCAAAAATTTGTAGCCTCTGTCAGCACCAAAATTCTTGTAATCTGCGAGGCTATCAACAAAGAACTTGTTCAATATCAAAAGGTTTTGATATTAGTTAGGCTTTTGGAATTTATCAAAAGCGATTTCCTAAAAGGAATAAATCCTTTGGAAAAAGAATGTGTGGAAACTATTGCTCAAAAATTCAACGTTCCCGACGACGAGTTTCAACTGTTATGTCAATATATTTTTATGTCAGAGTCCAAAATTCCAGACTCTGAAAATATTTTGGTTATCAACAGCGACTATGGGTTTCAACACGAAAGAATAAAACATATTTACAGCGAAAACCTAAACGGTGAAATCATAATCCTCGCTTTAAAATCTGTAAATATGTATCTTCTTGTAATTGATGGAGAAAACGAACTTTCGATGAACTCTCAAATCCTGATTCCGGGTAGAGTACATATTCTTTCGGCAGGCTCGTCAATAAGAAGCGGAAAAATAAAACCAATATATTACTCCGACATAATCAGCACTTACAATTACGACAAAACAAAATCCAGAATAGTTTTTGAAGTTGACAGACTTGAATACGAATTTTCAAACGGTCAAATAGGTCTGCATACAATGTCGTTTATAGAAAAAAGCGGTAATTTAGTTGGAATTATGGGTGCTTCAGGAGCAGGAAAAACGACACTTTTAAACGTTTTGAACGGAAACAAAAAGCCGTCAAAAGGACGCGTTCTTGTCAACGGAATAGACCTTCATGCCGACAAAGGCGAACTAAGCGGGCTTATCGGTTATGTTTCTCAAGACGATTTATTGATAGAGGAACTGACGGTTTTTCAAAACCTATATTATGCCGCAAAACAAAGTTTCGACGATTATTCTCAGTTCAAGATTTACCGCACAGTACTAAATCTGCTGAAAAATTTGGGACTTTACGAAATTCGCAATATGCGCGTTGGTTCAACAACAAACAAATACATTAGCGGCGGTCAAAGAAAACGTCTAAACATAGCCCTTGAACTTATTAGGCAACCTTCAATATTATTTATTGACGAGCCAACCTCTGGACTATCCTCAAGAGATTCAGAAAATATAATGGATCTTTTAAAAGAGTTGACAATAAAAGGTCAACTTGTGTTTGTTGTTATCCATCAGCCTTCGAGCGATATTTACAAAATGCTCGATAATCTTATAATTCTTGACAACGGCGGCTATCTTATCTACACAGGCGACCCTGTTGAGGCTATCACATATTTCAAAACAAGCATTCGTCAAGCAAATTCCGGCGATTCGCAATGTCCTGAATGTGGTAACGTAAATCCCGAACAGATTTTCAATATTGTTGAAAGTAAAGTAATTGACGAGTTAGGAAATCTAACTCAACAAAGAAAAATAACGCCAAAAGAATGGAACGAACTGCATGAAAAGGAAGTAAATAGACAAAAACGACATTCAATTCTTGTTAAACATTTGCCTCAAGCAAGTTTTAAAGTTCCGAGCAAACTAAAACAATTGATGATTTTCTTCAAAAGAGATTTACTTTCAAAATTTGGCAATCGTCAATATGTGATTATCAACATAATAGAATCGCCGCTGATAGCACTTATTTTGAGTTTTATCATAAGGTATAGAAATCTAAATGGCGAAAACACTTACTCTCTTTTCGACAATTGCAATTTGCCGATTTATCTATTTATTTCGATAATAGTAGCCATTTTTGTAGGACTGACCGTCAGCGCACAAGAAATCATAAAAGATAGACTTATAAGGCGAAGGGAAGCGTTTATGAATCTAAGCAAAGGAGCATATTTGTCGTCAAAAGCGTTTATTTTGCTGATAATTTCAGCATATCAATCGTTTATGTTTGTACTTATTGGCAACATGGTTTTGGAAATTCCTGAAATGCTATTTAAATATTGGATTATTTTGTTTGCCGTTTGGGTCAACGCTAACCTTTTGGGGCTGAATATTTCGGACGGTTTCAAGACAACGGTAACAATTTATATTTTAATTCCAATTTTGATAATTCCACAAATTGCGCTTTCGGGCGTTTTGATTAATTTCGACAAACTAAATCCAACGATTTCAAAACCCGGAAATGTGCCTTTATACGGAGATATACTTGTTGCACGTTGGGCGTTTGAGGCTTTAGCGGTAGAGCAATTCAAAAACAATTCGTACGAAAAAGGCATTTACCAGTTTGAAAAAACAATGCAAAACGCATTGATAAAGAAAGATTTTTGGCTTAAAATGTTGGAAGGGAAATTAGATAATTTCAACCGACATTTAGACGATACAAGCAAAGTTTCGATTTTTGAATCCGATTTCAAAACGTTAAGAAACGAACTTCAAACAGAAGTTTTCAACAATCCAAACGTTGTTGCAAACTTTGAAATTGAGGATTTAACAATCGAAAATATCACACCCGATGTGATAAACAAAACAAAACAATACCTTTTGGAATTGCGCAACTACTACATCAACGAATTTAAAAAAGCCTCTAACGAAAAAGATGCGTTTGTAGAGTTAATGCAAAAAACGCCAGAAGACAAAGAAAAATACATAGAAATAAAACGAAGATTTCACAACGCAAGTCTTGCTGATTTTGTGACCTCAAAAAACGAAAACGAGCGAATGGTTGAATACAACAACAAATTGTATCAAAAAGTTAATCTTATTTACCATGACCCGCAACATTTGTTTTTGGACGCACATTTCTACGCACCGCGCAAAAGATTACTGAACGTATATTTGGAAACATTTTGGGTAAATGTCGGTGCTATTTGGTTGCAAACAATAATGCTATATTTTTGCTTGTATTTTGGATTTCTGCGCCGTATTCTTGACTATTTCGGCGATATAATCGACAATTACGCCATAAGTAGAGAAGAAAAACTCTTTAATTCTACAAAAGAAAAAAGCCGTAGAAAAAAATTTTCACAACTAAAAATTTGGAGATAAAATGCCGTGGCACAAAAGATTTTTAATATTATTAATACAACTTTTATTAAGTTTTGAAAGTTTTTCTCAAGAGATAGAAACTCCTGAAATTCTATCTGTTAGCGTTGACACTTTAACTGGCAATCCGCAAATTGTCTGGTCAATGAAAGAGCCTCAAAAAGTGGACGGATATATAATAAAAAGATTAATTGTTGACGGAAGCGGCGTAATTTCAGGCACTTACAACAACATTGCAATCATTGACAACAACAATATTTTTTCGTATATTGACATTTCTAATGCGTATTCCACCAAGGCAACGCCAAACACAAGACAAGAATATTACAGAGTATCAGCCTTCAAAAACGATGCCCAAGGGCAGACTCATTACAGTTTGATGTCTCAAGAGGCATCAACAATGAAACTAAGCGGTGAATTTGATTATTGTACCAATAGTTTTAATTTTTCGTTTTCGCCATACTGCAATCAAGACGAAGTTGAAACTTATTACTTAAAGACAGGATTTCCAAACTCAAAAAAATTGCTTGTAACAAAAGATACAGTTTGTAGTTTTTCGTTTTCGGATTTTGTGCCGATTAGGGATTTTGCCATTGAAACGGTATTGAAAAACGGTTCAAAAGCCATTTCAAACATTATAAAAATCAAGGCTCAAGAAACTATTTTGCCCGACAAATTACAAATTTCAAACATAACCGTAGATAACGACAATCATTTAGAAATAAAAATAAACCTGACACCAAACTCCTCCACAAGCCGACTTTTACTTACAAGACGAACTCTTGAAAACGATAGTTTGCAGACTTTCGATATTGATTTTTCGTCGAATGAAATAGTTTTTAAAGATATTTCAGCCGATGTTTCCAAACTTTATGCCTACAAACTTTTAGCCCTGAACGACTGCAATGTAGCAATCAAAATTTCGGATTCTGCAGCAAATATTGTGCTTAATGTTAAAGAATTAGAAGGCTCAAACTCCAACTTTTTGCAGTGGAACAACAACATTCTTTGGAAACCATCAAGCATTGAAAAAACAGAAATTTATCGTTCAATTGACGATTCAGAATTTCAATATGACAAATTCTGATTATGAAGAGTTTTTATCCAACATAATTGCCGACAAAAACCTTTACGAAGGAAAATTTTGTTATTACATAAAAATGTATCAACAAACCAATTCCACCGACACAATTTTTCTTAAATCCAATATCGCTTGCATAGAAAAAGAAACAATAATCTACATTCCCAACGCAATTAATCCGAAATCAGATAATTACGAAAACAGGGAATTTAAACCCAAAGCCGATTTCTTGCAAGACTACAAAATGACTATTTTTTCAAAGCGAGGTGAAATCATTTTTGAAACCACCGAAATATCAAAAGGTTGGGACGGTTATAATAGGCAAGGCAACTTGTGTCAAAAAGACACCTACGCTTTTATCATCACCTATAAAACCGCCCAAGGAAAAAAATCAGTCAAAAAAGGGTATGTAAACTTGGTTTACTAATTACTCTTCGTCTTCGGTTGCTGTTGGATACATTTCAAACTTTAGACGTGTGATTTCTTCCAACACTTCACCATATTCTTGCATTTCTTCGTCCTCTTGAGAATAATACCACCTTATGATAACCTCTTTCTTAATTTTGGCAAGTTTCTGAACTATACCCAAAATAATTTTGGAGGTTGTTGTATTGAAATATCCTAAACGGAAAACAACCACCGATTTAGCAAGAGGTTGGTCTTGAACAAAAGCGTCAATCCATGCTAAAATAGGCTCATAAAATTTGGCGGCATCCTCTGGCACCGACTTACCTGAAAACTCAAAAATACCCTGATCAATATCCAAAATTATACCCGGTGTCTTAACCGTTTCGGCAATATTAACAGCCTCAGGATAAACAGATGAAACAACTGGAGAATTAGCAGGAACAAATCTTTTTGCATCGCTCCTTTTATTAGGAGTTTTTGACAAACTTTTTCCACAAATTCCACAATAATTATCATCAACACTTACCTTGTTCCAACAATTAGGACAAAGCAAAACATAATTTCTTAACTTAGTTCCGCAATATGTACAAAAATTATTAGTAGTTTCGGCTTCTCTACCACAATTACTACATATTACAACCTCGTCATCATCAATATCTTCTATTGGTTGTTTAGACATTTACAAAAATTTGTATATTTAGTATATAATTGACATATTTTTTTATCCGTTATCCTACATAAATACGGAACTCCCATGGTGCAAAAGAGAATTTTTCTCTGCTTGTAAGCACAATTTTTGAGTCAGAAAACCACTCTTTGAAACTACCTGACAATAATTCGCTTTCAGCAGTAAAATCTACTCTGTCGCCATAAGCATTGAGAATAGCAATCACTCTATTTTTACCTTTAATACGCGCAAAAGCATAAATATGAGAATTGTCAGTTGTCATAATCTTTGAAAAACTTCCACCAAAAGCACCATTCCAAAGAGCCTCGTTTGAAGTTTTTAGCGTATTAAGACGTTTGTAAAAATCACCAAGAGGATAATCGTTCCAAATAATTTCAGTTTTTTCAAACAGCGGCAACGGACGATTAAATGCAGACTCTTGACCACTATAAATCAAAGGCATTCCCGGCAAAAGATAACTCAACACCGCAAACATTTTAGCACCTTCGCCAAAACGGTCAAACTCTGTTCCGTTCCAAGCACTTTCGTCGTGATTTGTTGTAAAAATAAGACGATAATTTTCCCTCTTGAAACAATTAAGTTCATAATTGCGATAATGATCAAAATCATAAACATTTTTTTGCTTGTTTGCAATCTGTTTCATAAGGTTGTGAAGTTCCCAACTATAAGTCATATCAAAAGCCTCATGAATAGAAGGATCTTCCCATTCTGCAAGCCAAAAACAATGCTTAATTTTGTCAACCTCTTTACGGGCTTTTACCCAAAACCAAGTCGGAACCAAACCCGCCATATCGCAACGATAACCGTCAATATCAAACTCCTTAACCCAATAAGACAAAGCGTCAATCATAGCCGAGACAGTATCAGGATTATCATAATTGAGATGCGCAACATCCGTCCAATCATCGTTTGGCGACATAATATTGCCATGAGAATCACGATAATACCTTTCAGGAGCAGTCTCAATCCAAGAATTATCCCATGCCGTATGATTTGCAACCCAATCAAGCACAACGCGCATACCAAGAGCGTGAACCTCTTCTACAAGTTGCTTAAAATCCTGCTTAGTACCGAAATCAGGATTTACCTCTTTATAATCTTTGACACTATATGCGCTTCCTAATGTTCCTTTACGATTTTTTTCTCCGATAGGGAAAATTGGCATAAGCCACAAAATGTCAACGCCCATATCTTTAAGACGTTTAAGATGTTTTCTAAAAGAGACAATATTTCCCTCTTGCGTAAACTGACGTATGTTTACTTCATAAATATTGGAACTTTTTGTCCAATCCGGTGTTTTAAAAGCCATGACTTATTATATATATCTTATTTTCAGTTAAAATCTAAAAAAACTAATATGCAATATCCCTACCAGAATAATGCAACATTTCTTTCAACGTATTGTTGAGAGCCTCAGAGTTTTGCAATTGCTCCAACGAGATATGACAACGATAACGCCAATAATGATTTTGCTCTGAAGGAACGTTTATACGGTCGTCTTTTGGATTCTTGCTACGTAAATTTTCGTCCAATCCCAAAATATCCTGAATTTGGAAAACAGCCCACATTGCAGGAGAATACAAGTGCTGATAAAGAATATCTTTAACAACCCAAGTTTCACAATAGAACGGAGCCTGCCCCGATTTTGAAAGTCCATAATTATAGAAACGCTGACTTCTATTATGGTCTTCTTCCCACCAAGAACGGATTGAAGAAGTATCATGCGTACTCGGAGTTGCAACCGCCAAAAACGGATAACTTGCCGGTTGTCCAAAGTCTACAAGCGGTTCTTTGGGCATACGCTGAATTTCAAGACTCAAAATATTGAGTTTTCTCATCACCTCTGGCACACAAGCAGGAATCATTCCTAAATCCTCTCCACAAACCATCATTTGAGTAGCTGAAGTAAGAGCCGGAAGTTTTATTTCCGCTTGATTTTTCCACAACTCCTCGTTGCGACGATAGAAATAATCATTATATAAATTATCAACTATAAACCTTTCATTATCAGGGAGTTCGTTATAAGAATTTGTCTTAAAAAGAGAATGTCTGGGATGATAACAATTTTCTTTGTTTTTGTCTTTAAAGAACAAAACCTCCGATACAAGATACAACAAACCTTGTTTTATCATCTGCAATCTCAACATTTCTTCAGGCGACGAACAACCCATTTTCTTGAAATTTTCTTCGATTTTCACCTGAGTATCATATTCTGGTTTCAAGAAATATTCATCTTCGTTTTCTTCGGAATGTTCTAAGAACGAATGTTTTACATAACCTGCCTCATCTTGGAAAATCTGAGTTATAATATGCTCCCTAATATAAGGACTGCAATAACGTTTTTCGTCAAATTTTATTCCTTTAGACTCTATTTCCTCTTTTGAAATAGGAATTGCAGGGTCAAAAACACCCATCAAACCTTTTGTCTGAGTGGACGGAATAGACCAAATTCTGAAAAATCCCAAAATATGGTCAAGACGATAAGCGTCAAAATATTCTTGCATTTTCTGTAAACGAGATTTCCACCATGAAAATCCGTCTTTTTCCATTTCCGACCAGTTATAAGTCGGGAAACCCCAATTTTGACCATCGTCAGAAAATTCGTCAGGCGGTGCACCCGCTTGAGAATCAAGATTATATAATTTAGGATTTACCCATGCGTCAACACTATAACGACCAATGCCAATAG
>CAJOGF010000062.1:15944-23630 GCA_905233995.1 uncultured Bacteroidales bacterium
ACTGGTTATAGTGCTTCTTTTGAGCGATATTCGCAACAATATCGTCAAAATCTGGATTAGACTCTTGACATAACTGATCAACTTTCTGTTTGTCATACACAGAGAAATTTCCCCAACGAGAAAAATCAGCAGTTGAATACAAATCCCTCAAATAAGAGAAAACTGCATACGAATTAAGCCAAAACGCATTTTTCTTATAAAATTCTTGATATTCTTTTTCTTGCAAAAATTTTCGCTTATTTTCGTCATAAACCATTTTGAAAAGTCTTGACTTTAGCCTCATAACCTCTTCGTAGTCTATCTTATCCAAAGAGTTGAGTTCCAAAGTTTTAGCCTCCAAAACATCAGCCGCCGTTGCCGAAAGATGCTCGCCCATGTCGCTTACTCTCAAATACATAGGATGAAGCGCAAAAACCGAAACACATCTATACGGATACGAATCTTTATAATCGTGTGTGGCAATTGTATCGTTAATAGGAAGAAGTTGTATCATTCTGATACCCACACTTTTAGCCCAATCAATAAGCGGAATCAAGTCAGCAAACTCTCCTACTCCGCAGCCTTGACTACTACGAAGCGAAAATACCGGAATTGAAACTCCAACACCTTTCCAAGGATAACGCGGAAATTTAAAATCCTCATCGTTTAGAATATAAAAATCATAATTGTCCTCTGGAGTAAAATACCTTGTTACATACTCTTCAAGCACAACTCTTGAAGTACTTTTCTCGCAAAGACAATATTTATATTCGGCATAACGTTGAGGCTTGTCAATTATAAACTCAGCACGCCACTTAGGAAACCTATCGTCCGAAAGTTTTACAATGACATCGTTTTCGGGCAACGACCCCAAAAACTTAACTGCCACATAATGCTCTTTTTTTACTCTGGCCAACGCAATAGAAGCCCTCACACAAACTTTTTCAACTTTCTTTTCGTTTGTTTGATAATCATCTGTTTCACTCTGAAGCAAAGCATTTTCCAAATCCTGCTTTTCAAGAGCCTTGAAAGGTTGATGATCTTGACGAGCAAAAATTACATCCTTGAAAGCCGACGAATACATCACATTACCCGGCGATACCAAAGGTTTCCAAAAATCATGCACCAACAAATCCTCAGAGCCGACAATTGGTGGATAAAAATTTCTCCAACCAAACTCATTGATTGTCTGAGAAATATTGCTGTCTTTCAGCAAATATCTATAGACAAAACTCTTTTGCTCAAGTTTGTCCAAATCTACGGTCAAAAACCAGTCTCCATTGTTTTTAGGAGACATCAAAACCGGTGCTTGTCCGGGTATACCCTCTATTAACAACTGCTGTCCGTAACATGTACGGTAGTTTATTTTGAATGTAACTTTCATACTTTCATATTTTTTGCAAAATGCCATAAAAATGACACCATAAAATTACAAAAATAATTTCGACTTTTACAAGTCTTATAGACTATTTTGTCATTTATTTTTCTTTAATTATTTTTAATAACTGATTTTCAAACAATTAGAATTATTGAAAAAATGTTAAAAACAAAAAAAGCCGGTGAAAAAACCGACCTTTTTTTTACTACTAATTTTTTAACCTAAACCTAATATTATGAAAAGACAATTATTATTTATCCCCTAAAGATTACACTGCAAAGATAAGGTGTTTTTTTTACAATCACTTTAAAACAAAATTAAGCAATTCTGAAATAAATTTTTATAAAAAGCGGTTTTGAGATGTTTAAAACGTTAAGTATGGCTAATGTTTAGTTTTTGTGAACAATTTAACGAAAATTATGATTGTATTACAATAAATTTTTATAATTTTGTTGACTGAATTAAATATTAAAATACATAAGTCATAATGGAAAACATTTTGGAGCCAAAAGTTGTTAAAATAAAAATAATAGCCACAGGAGACGTTCATGGTGCTATTTTCCCTTATGATTTTATTCACTTGCTCAAGTCTACACTTATATAAAGGAGCAACGTGCAGTAAAAAGTCAAGAAGTGGTATTGCTTGACAACGGAGATTTCTTGCAAGGTCAGCCGGTAGTTTATTATTCCAACTACGAACAATATTCAGGACTTCATATTTGCTCTGATGTTATGAATTTTATGGGTTATGACGCAGCCGGAATTGGTAATCACGACCTTGAAACAGGACACGAAGTTTATGACAAACTTGTAAAAGAGTTTAAATTTCCTTGGCTTGCAGCAAATGCAGTAAGGAAATCTGACGGTCAACCGTATTTTCAACCATACACTATAATAGAACGCAAAGGTGTTAGAATTGCAGTTTTAGGTTTAATAACGCCTTCGATTCCGACATGGCTTCCCGAAAAAATATGGGAAGGAATAGAATTTAAGGACATGGTGGAAACAGCCGAAAAATGGATGAAAATAATTCGCGAAAAAGAAAATCCTGACATTGTAGTTGGACTTTTTCATTCGGGAATCGACAGCACATACAACAATCGCAGCAACGAGGATTATATGAACGAAAACGCCTCGGCTTTGGTGGCTCAAAAAGTACCCGGCTTTGATTTAATTTTTGCAGGACACGACCATCAAGAGTGTAATATTGTTATCAAAAACTCGGTAGGTCAGAGAGTTATAATTCTTGACTCGAAAAATTGTGCAAAATTAGCTGCTGTAGCCTCAATACAAGTAAAGAAAGACTCTGAAAATCGTCTTATCGACAAGAAAATAACGGGTCTGATTATGGAAATGAACTCCTGCGAACCCGATAACGAAATGATGAAACGTTACAGCGAATATATCAGCATGATAAAGCATTACGTTTCAAGACCGATTGCAAAATTTACAAGAACAATTTCTTCAAGAGATGCGATGTTTGGTAATTCGGCTTTTGTAGACTTGATACATTCGGTTCAATTGGAAGAAACGGGAGCGGACATCTCGTTTGCAGCACCGCTTACTTTCGACTCCAAAATCACAAAAGGGACAGTTTGCATACGAGATATGTTCAAACTCTATAAGTTTGAAAATTTGCTGTATACTTTAAGGCTTTCGGGAAAAGAAATTCTTGACTATTTGGAATATTCTTACGGTTTGTGGTTCAATACCATGAGCGACAAAAAAGACCATTTGGTATTGTTTGAGTTTGACGAAAAAGGCAACAACCGCACGGCAGGAAAATTTTACAATTATTCGTCAGCGGCAGGCATAAAATATAGTGTTGACCTTTGCAAACCCGCTGGAGAAAAAATCACAATCTTCGGCTTTACCGACGGACGACCTTTCAAATTAGACGAAATCTATAAAGTAGCGGTCAACTCGTATCGAGGCAACGGCGGCGGCGGACATTTAACCGAAGGCGCACATATCGAACACGACGAACTGTTAAAAAGAATCATATCCGCAACCGACAAAGATTTACGCTATATAATTATGCGGAATATTGAACAGAAAAAAATAGTTTCACCAAAGGCTTCTGGCAATTGGAAAGCCGTTCCGCAAGATTTTTGGATTAAAGGCAGAAAAAAAGACTATCAAATTCTTTACGACAATTAATCAAATACTCTTAAAAAAAATGCTGAAAATAGGTACTGTCAACAAATCAGAAGGCAAAAAAGCGGTTCTTTTAGGCTCTGGCGAATTAGGCAAAGAAGTCGCAATTGAACTTCAAAGATTAGGCGTTCAAGTTGTCGCAGTTGACAATTATGAAAACGCACCCGCTATGCAGGTTTCTCACAAGAATTATGTTTTTTCGATGCTTAATGGCGACAAAATCCGTGAAGTTATAACCAAAGAAAAACCAGATTTTATAATTCCTGAAGTAGAAGCCATAGCAACAAGCACTCTTGTGGAATTAGAAAAAGAAGGATTTAATGTTGTCCCGACGGCTCAAGCGGCTTTCCTTACTATGAACAGAGAAGGAATACGCCGGCTTGCAGCAGAAAAACTCGGAATAAAAACTTCACCTTATAAATTTGCAAGCACCAAAGACGAATTTTTCAAAGCCGTTCAAGAAATAGGTATTCCATGCGTTGTAAAACCTATTATGTCATCTTCTGGACACGGTCAATCGGTAATAAAATCAGCCGACGATATTGAAAACGCTTGGAAAATCTCTCAAGAGGGCGGCAGAGCCGGAAAAGGAAAAGTAATTGTGGAAGGTTTTGTTAACTTCGATTATGAAATCACACTTCTTACCGTAAGGCACATTGGCGGAACAAGTTTCTTGCAACCAATCGGACATTATCAAAAAGACGGTGATTATCAAGAATCTTGGCAACCTCAACCTATGAAACCCGAAGTTCTAAAAAAAGCCGAAGAAATTGCAGAAAAAATCACTTCAGCACTTGGAGGTCGTGGTATTTTTGGTGTTGAAATGTTTGTCTCAAAGGACGAAGTAATTTTCAGCGAAGTATCGCCAAGACCTCACGATACGGGCATGGTAACTATGATTTCGCAAGATTTGTCAGAATTTGCGCTACATGTAAGAGCGGTTTTAGGTTTGCCGATTCCAAATATTGCATTTCATGGACCGTCAGCATCTAAAGCGGTTGTTGTTTATGGCAAAAGTAACGACATTGTATTTTCAGGACTTGAAGAGGCTCTTAACATTCCTGATACTTCAATAAGGATTTTTTCAAAACCCGGTGTTGACGGACACCGCCGAATGGCAGTCCTATTAGCAAGAGCCGATTCTATAGAAATTGCACGAAAAAAAGTAAACCAAATGGCTGAAAAACTGCAAATTGAATGTAAGTAATTGAAAATTAATGCTTCTTTTGAGCGTATATTTGCATTATCGTTACATATATAGTCAGATTATGAAAAAAATTCCAATCGGCATACAAGCATTTTCGCCGTTGATAAAAAACGGTTTTGTATATCTTGACAAGACAGACATGATATACCAAATTGCCAACAACAAGGCGTGTTATTTTCTATCGCGCCCTCGGCGTTTTGGGAAAAGTCTCACGCTCAGCACGTTGCACGAGTATTTCGACGGGCAGAAGGATTTGTTTGTCGGGTTGAAAATAGAACATTTGGAACAGAAATGGGAAAAATATCCAGTGCTGCATTTCGATTTTAATAGCGCAACATACACAAGTCTTGCGAATTTCAAGGAAACCCTCGGCACACAATTGGAAGATTTTGAAAGCGAATACGCCATTCCCACCAAGGGTAGTTTGGCGATACGATTCAAGCGTCTTATCAATTTAGTCGCCAATCAGACAGGCAAAGAGGTTGTCGTTCTTGTTGACGAATACGACAAACCACTACTAAACAATATCGACAACAAAGACCTTCAAGAGAAAATCCGCACCGAATTGAAAGCATTTTACGGTGTGTTGAAAACCTGCGACAAACAAATCAAAATGGCTTTCATCACTGGCGTAACAAAGTTCAGCAAGGTCAGCCTTTTTAGTGATGTCAACAACCTGACCGACATATCACAAGAAAACAGATTCGCCACTCTTTGTGGAATAACAGAACAGGAAATCCACGAGCAACTTGACGATTTTGTGCAAGAAATGGCAAATGCAAACGGCATTAACAAAGAGGATTGTTACAAAGAACTCAAAAAATGGTACGAGGGCTACCATTTCAGCAAAAATGCTGTGGACATATACAATCCATTCGGACTAATGAAAGCGTTGTACAGCAAAGAGTTCGATGAATACTGGTTTGAAAGCGGTACGCCGACTTTCCTCGTCAAAGAAATTAAGCGACACAACATGAACCTTGGCGACCTCGACAATGTGCGAAGGACAGAACAACAGTTGGCAAAAATTGACAATTTCAACAATGACCCAGTGCCATTGCTGTATCAAAGCGGATATTTGACAATCAAAGGTTACGACCCGATTCTAAAACGCTACACTCTTTCAATGCCCAATAAGGAAATCGGAGAAGCATTGCCAAAATTCATCCTCAATTTCAACTTTCCAAAGACTGACGGCGGCGATTTCGACATCACAAATTTCATCGAGGATATCCTAAACGGCGACATTGACGGCTTTATGAAACGTTTTTGCGCACTGCTTGCTGACAGCAGTTACGAGATTGTGGGCGAGGCTGAGAAATATTTTCAGAATGTGTTTTATTTGATTTTCAAGTTATTGGGATTTTACACAGAAGTAGAGAGACGAACTTCCGATGGTCGCATGGATGCCGTGGTGAAAACGCCGCAATATATCTACGTTTTTGAGTTCAAACTCGACAAGCCCGCAAAAGAAGCCCTCGACCAAATCAACAGCAAGGCATACACAATTCCGTTCAACGTGGATGGCAGGAAACTGTACAAAGTCGGCGTGTCGTTCTCGTCAGAAACAAGAAAAGTGGCAGAATGGGTGAAAGAATAAAAAAAAGAGGAAGTTGATAAGGCTTCCTCTTTTTTTTGAAAAATGGTCAGTTTTTCTGACACTAATATTAAAATATTTTTAAAATCTTGCTGTTGTAGTTTCACCAATCCAGCCGCCAACTGTAACGGTAGAACCCGGAGTAATTGAGTGCATGAAAGCCTCCTCTTTCTTTGGACAAGAGCCTGAATATCTGTTAATCAATGTTTGAGCCTCCGAAGCAACCGACGGGTCAACAGATTTTGCCTTCTGAAGTTTATCAATTACAACCCAATATGTTTTTGACCTATCAAAAGCGTCCTCTCCAACAGGATTAGAACCATACATGATAGCAATCAAAATATAAGGCAAACCATAATTGGATTTCTGTTCAATCGCTTTGCGAGCGTATGTACGAGCATTTGAAAACTGATTTTTGTCCTTATAAATTTTTGCAATATTATAGTTGTAAATCGCTTTCATAGTATCCTGAGCAGCAAAACTAATTGCTTTTTCAAAATAAGTTAAAGCCTCATCGTCTTTGCCCTTTTTCTGAAGCATTTTTGCAAAGTTGTAACAAGCAAGTTCTGAAGGTTTGCTTTCGATAAGTTTAGCAGTTGCTTTTTCGTACAACGGCAAATCAGAACAACCTTTTTGGTCGAAAATCTTAACGATTTTTTCAGCCATTTCAACATCGTTTGGATTTGCGGTGAATCTTGGTTCAAAAGCCTTGTTCAAAGCAGTACATTCTGCCGCTTTGCTACCCGAAAACATTTGGTCTACAGCACCTTGAACTTGTTTAACAGTTGCCAATTTAGATTCCGCATCTTTACCGGCTTTCTCGTTTGCAGGCGACTCAATAATTTTGGAATATTCAGTTTTTTGAACATCAAGAATATCGTTTATCTGCAAATATCTGTCAACAACAACCGAAGCGTCAACCTTATCTGCATCAAACATTCCGATAACAGACTGCATCATTGTTTGGATAACTGCAAGTTCGGTTGACTTGCCTCCCATGTCAACAGCCTTTGTAAGAATATTGTAGGGCTCTTCAATAGGATTTTTACGGTATTTAAGAAGGTCAACACCTTTACGTCCCAAAAGATAAGCCTCACCGTAATTTTTGCTTGTTGCAGCAAAATACTTGATTCTCTGGTCATAAACCATCATCAAAGTATCTATCCACAATTCTTGTTCTTTTCTGTCTTTTGCTTTTGACATTTTGAACTTAACAATCGATACACCGTTAGAATAGATATTCTGTGTACTTTTGGGATAATCCTTGAAAAGTACTGTCCAAGAATTGTACGCATCTGCATAATTCTGCTGCTTTGCATACTCTTGAAACATAGAGATTTTTCGCATACAATCTGCTGAGTCAGCACC
>CAJOGF010000063.1 GCA_905233995.1 uncultured Bacteroidales bacterium
ATAAGAGTGAATGCACCGTTTGCGGTTGCTTTTGCAACGGCTTGAGCAATTGCTGAAGTTCCTTTTGCAAATTTTTCCATCTCGAAAACGCCCATAGGACCATTCCAAATAACTGTCTTGGAGTTAACGATGATTTCTTCAAATTTCTTGATTGATTTTTCTGCAATGTCAAGACCCATCCAGCCTTCTGGAGTTTTATCAACGTCAGAAATGTTGGTGTTTGCGTTTGCATCAAATTTATCAGCGTTAACAGCGTCAACAGGTAAATATACGTTTACGCCCTTTGCTTTTGCTTTGTCAAGAATTTCTTTTGCAAGGTCGAGTTTGTCAGCCTCGCAAAGTGAAGAACCGATTTGTCCGCCGAGGGCTTTAATAAAGGTGTAGGTCATACCACCACCGATGATAAGGTTCTGAACTCTGTCAAGAAGATTGTTGATGACATTGATTTTGTCAGAAACTTTTGCTCCACCCATAATTGCGGTGAAAGGTTTGCGGCTATCGTTCAATACTTTGTCCATAGCCTCAAGTTCCTTATTGATAAGGAAACCGAACATTTTGTGGCTTTCATCAAAACTATCAGCAATAACGGCTGTTGAAGCGTGTTTTCTGTGTGCTGTTCCAAAAGCATCGTTTACATAAACGTCAGCGTATGAAGCGAGTTTTTTTGCAAATTCTTTTTGTTTTGCTTTCAAGTCGTTTTTAGCAGCCTCGTAGTTAGGATCGTCTTTTTCGATATCTCTTGGTTTGCCTTCTTCTTCAGCGTAGAAACGCAAGTTTTCAAGAAGAAGAATTTGACCATTTTTCAAAGCCTGTGCTTGAGCGTCAGCATTTGCGCAGTCTTCTGCAAACTGTATTGAACCTGCTCCCGTGTATTTCTCGATTGCGGGAATGATTTGTTTGAGCGAAAATTTCGGATCGGGATTCTGTTTTGGTCTTCCCATGTGCGACATAAGGATAGCGGCGCCGCCATCTTCGATGATTTTTTTGATTGTAGGTAATGCACCTCTAATACGGGTGTCATCAGAAACCTCGCCAGTTTCTTTGTTCAAAGGCACGTTAAAGTCAACTCTTACGATTACTTTTTTGCCTTTAAAATTGTAATTATCAATCTTTTGCATGAATAATTGAAATTTATGTTGTGTTATTAAAAATCTCAAATGCAAATTTATTATATTTTTTTGCCAACTGCAACAGTTTTTTTCAAAAAAATATTTAATTTAGTGCGGTTTTTTTTAGAAAGTTTTATTGGAGATTTTCAATCCTTTTTTTCAGAAGGTTGTATTACTTCGGATTATAAGGGTGAAGTTAGTTTAAAGCACCTTTGCGACCTTTTTGTTAGGGTTTTTGCGGCTAATGCAGAAATTTCGGTTATTGCCAACCTTTTAGAAACTGAGATAACGGCTGTTTTCAAAATGCCTTATGCTCAGAGGTCGGGCTTTTTTCTTGAAAGTTCAGGTCGTAGTTTTGAGGCTTTGATTGTTTCAAGAGCATTACTTTGCATTGAAAATCCCAAGAAAAATGTTGAAATTCTTTCTTTTAATTCGGGTTGCAAAGGGCTTGGTATTCCTATTTTTTGTTTTTCTAAATGTATAGGATACATTATTTTATACGGTTTTAATTTTGATAATGGTCAAGAAAAATATTTTGCACCCTCTTTTCCTGTTTTGGAAAGGCATATATTGGAATATGCGGTTATACAAATTTTAAAGACTTCGTCAAAAATACTTGATTATTGTATAAGATGTATTGTTGAGGAGGGGTATGAACCAAAAGCGGATTATAAATCAATTTTCAAATACGGAAATTATTATGATTTTAATCTTATAACCGATACTTACATTTTGAGTCGTATTACGGGTGCAATTTTGGGTCTCAGAAACGAGACTTTTTCTACTTTGGACGAATTTTATTCAATCGTGATTCCTGAAGATAGGGATAGGGTCTCGATGTTTCTAAAAGATAGTGTTATGAAAGCTGAACCTTTTATGCTTGAAACTCAAATTGTTAGACCCGTTGATAACAAAAAAGTTTGGGTTGAGATAAAAGGTATTGTTCTAAAAGATGACAATGGTTTTGCTGTTAGGGTTCATGGTACAGTTTTGGACATCACTCGATTGAAAGAGACTCAAACAAGACTTGAAACCGAAATCGAAAATAAAAACCGTCTTATGAAAATTATTGGTCATGACTTGAAGAATCCTTTTAATTCGTTGATTGGATTTTCTGGTTTGTTGTTGGAGGCTCTTTCGTTAGGCGATTATTCGGAGGCAAAAGAGTACGCTCAAATTATCAAAACTTCAGCCTCTGAGGGTTATGACCTGCTTGTTAATTTGTTGGACTATTCAAATATGTATTCAGAAGATGTTTCTATTAATCTTCGAAAAATTAATTTTAACGACCTTGTAGATTCGGTTGTTGATTTGATTTCACCTCAGGCTTTTAGAAAAAATATTGTCTTGAGAAATAATGTTTCAAGAGAATGTATTGTTTTGGGTGATGAATACAAATTGTCTACGGTTGTAAGGAATTTGGTATCAAATGCGGTTAAGTTTTCTTTTCCCTCCAAGCCTGTTGAAATTTCAGCAGAAGAGGTTTCTTCAGAAAAAATTAGAGTTACGATTTCTAATTGTGGAAGTGAAATTTCAAAAGAAAAACTTGACAAAATAAATTCAGGAGAGAAAATAGGTTCGTCTTTGGGAACAGATAGCGAAAAAGGGACAGGCTTTGGTCTTATTCTTTGTCATAAATTTCTATCTTTGCATGATAGTAGTTTAAGCGCGTCGTATCAAGACGGTGTTACCGTTTTCAGTTTTATAATTGAGGGTAAAATATGTTAAAGTTTTTGAGTATACTAATTTTGTCGGTATGTGTTTTTAATGTTACACTTTTTGGTCAGGAGTCTAAGTCTGTGATTTTGAAAGGTGTTTTTTCTGGAGTTTGTGATTTCAACGAACTTCAGAGGTATACATTAAAATCCTCAGGGAAAAAACTGTCAGAACCTTTGCGTCTTATTAATCAAGCATTGTTGTTGTCGGATAAACAAAATTATGACTCTGCACTTTCTGTTTTGATTGGTATGACGCCTTTGTTGGAAAAAATTAAAAATCCGATTGATAAAAATTCGCTTTTGTGTGCTCAAGAGGTTCTCTCTGGTGGTTGTTTGTTTATGCGGGGGGAGCAGTTGAAGGCTCAAGAAAGATTCAACAATGCGCTTTCTATTATGATGGAGCAGGTAAAAGTTTCAAGCGATTGTGCGGTTTTGCTTGCAAGATGTGAGGCGTATATTGCAAGAATAGAACTTTTGATGAACAATTTTCCGTTAGCGGACAGACTTTGCAAAGAGGCGTTAGAGGTGTATTCTGATTCAAAATTCTCCTGCTTGAACTTCGCACTTGAAGGTAAAGCCTCGGTTTTGAACTCTTTCGGCATTGTTTGCGCCGGAATACCGCATTATTCAAATGCCAAAAAAAAGTATGAAGAGGCGTTGGAGATTTATGCTTTGCTGTCAAAACAAAACAAAAAAAGTTATGAATTTGAAAAAGCGGTGATTTTTTCAAATCTTGGTTCGTTGTATGATAATGTTGGAAGTTATGACGAGGCACTTTTAAATTATAATAAAGCGGAAATAGTTTTTAAAGATTTGAGTAAATTTAGCAATTCGGTGGAGTCTTCGTATGCAAAACTTCTAACCGACAAAGGAAATCTTTTCAGAAAGATTTCTTTGGAAGATTCGGCGTTTGCGTGTTTGAATACTGCATTGGATATTTTTGTTAAAAAAACTTCGCTTTCTGTTGCGGATTCTATTCGTTTGTCAATTCTTTATGACAATTTGGCATCGCTTTATATTGCGCAGAAAAATTTTCGAGATGCTGACGAGTGTTATAATTGTTCGTATAAGATTAAGAAGATTTTTTCTCAAAAGTCGGACACTTATCTTGATATTTGGGCTGATGTTTTGGGCAATTACGGAATGTTTTGCGTTTTGACTCAAGATTATGATTTGGCGATTTATTATTTGCAGGAAGCAGTTTTAGCACGGCAAAAGTTGGAGGAGAAGTTCAATAATTCTGAAAGCAAAAACGATTTGGCTGTTTCTTTTGATAATTTGGCTTACGCTTATATTCTTAATAACGATTATTCTTCGGCAGAAATTAACTACGAAAAGTCGAGTGCGTTGCGTCTTGATATTTTACCTTTTGATACTGGCGTGTATCTTGATAGTTATTATAATACGCAGTGTAGTTTGTCTGGGTTGTATCAGACTCAAAACAATTATGACAAAGCGTTAGAGATTTTGGACGGATTGTTAGAAACGTTGAAAAGATTTTCAGATACTTTGAAAGTCGATTATTTTTACAAAACAGCCGTTACATATTATAATACTGCTTTGATTTATAGTTTGTCAGGAAATATTGGGACGGCGGTTTCTGTTATGGAACATTCTTGGCAAAATATGCAAAAAGCAATCAAAAGTGATAGTTTAGGATATTTTGTTGAAGCAGGTAATATACTTTTGAAATTAGGAAATTTATATGCTGACATTTCAGATTTTGATAGGTCGGAAGAATATTATAAAAAATGTATTGATATGCGTCAGATGTTGTCTCAGAAAGGAGTGATTCCGTATTATGAAACTTCAGCGGCGTACAATAATCTTGCGTTGCTATATTGCAAGACTTTAAGAAAAGAAAAGGCTAAGGAATGTTTTTTTAAGGCACAAAAATTGTTTGAATTAGTCTTGAAAGATGATTATGACATTACGGGTGCTATTGCGTTAGCACAGACACTTATAAATGAGTACGAATGTTCCGGACTTGACAAAGTAGACGGTCAAAGACTTGTTGAAAATGCTTTGGAAATTTTAAAACCGTTTTTGGAATTTTCTCAGGCGGAATATTTTTACAATTGTTTACAAAAAATTTCATCAACTCTGAAAAAATAAGATTATGCTAAATCTTGACGATGATATACAGGACTATAACGAGGTTGTAGAAAAACTTCAAAAAGAAAATCGTGCTTTGAAAGCGGTGTTGAACCGTTATCAAATTTTTAGCGATTATTCTTCTTTGCCTAATCTTGATGTGGATTTGAAATCACAATTAGATTATACGGAGCAGTTGCTTGAGACATGTTTTTCAGAACTTCTGATTCCGGCTTTTGCTGGTGCGCTTGTTTTTTCTGAAGACGGTTTGCCTTGCGATTTTGTCTATACAAATGTTAATAATGAGTTTCTGAGGTTTTGTGACATCGAAATGAAAGATATTTTGGGCAAAAAAGAAAGTGAACTAAAGAAGTTAAAATCACCGATTTGGATTGACGGCATTTTCAAGGCGGCTAAAATTCTTGAACCTATAAGCCTGAAAGTAAGAGAGGGCGAAGAGGTTTTTGATGTTAAAATCAATGCTTTAAAACACGATATATTTTATTTACAGTTCAAGCCTAATAATTCTAACGCTTTGTCGGAAAGAAAGTTGAAGGAAAATTTAACTTTCACTCAAAAGATTGTCAACGCCATTCCTATTCCGATGTTTTATAAAAATCTTGACGGATATTATGTGCTTTGCAACGATAGTTATGCCAAAACAATCACAGGAGGTGGTATCGAGGATATTAGCGGTAAGACAGCAAAAGAACTTTCCGATTATATTCCAAAAGAATATGCTGATTTTTATCAAAACAAAGACCTTGAACTTCTAAAAGAAAAAGGTATTCAAGTTTATGAAGGTCCACTAAAATGTGCTGACGGTAAAATAAGAGTGTTTATTGTTAGCAAAACTCTTGTAAAAGATACCACAGGAAAGGCGGTCGGTATTTTGGGCGTTATGCAAAATATTGACGAGATGATTAAGACAAGAAGGGAACTTGCTGAAAGTGAGAGCCGTTACAAAACTCTTTTCAATTCGCTTTTGGAGCCTATAATTGTTGCCGATATTGACGGTAATATTATAATGTGTAATTCTAAGGCAATAGAACTGTTTGAAGAAGAATACGACCCGAAAACAGGAATCAAACAAGTACCTGCCGAATTTTTAGCAGATAAAAACCTGATTCGTAGCGTAATAGAAACGGGTGAGACTATGACACGAAGAGTTCCTCTTATTCTTCAAGGTGAGCAGCGGTGGTTTTTGTCAAGACTACAGCCTTTGAGCGATTCTTTTGGAGAAAAAGTTGTTCAGATTATTTCTGACGACATCACAGAATTGAAACGGTATCAAGGTGAAATCCTAAAACAAAAAGTTCATGCGGAGGATTCTTCTAACTTGAAAACTATTTTCTTGGCTAACATTGCCCATGAAACAAGAACGCCGGCTAATATTATCAGCGGACATGTACAAATGATTCAATCGGGTCTGCATCCGGAAAAACTTGATTCTTATTTGGCGGCAATTTATAAAAATACTGGCAAACTATTGGATATTATTGATGATATTGTTGAACTTTCAAAAATAGAGTCAGGACAAATAAAGTTAAGGCATGAAATATGCAGTATCAACTCAATTATTGAAGATGCGTATGCTTATCTTTGTGATATTCACGAGGAGGCTGGCAAAAAACTTGAACTCAAACGTTGTGAACAGTTCAACGAATACGAATCTTTGATTTATGCTGACAATCAATATATTAGTCAAGTCTTGAAAAAACTTTTGACTAATGCCGTTACCTTTACGCAAAAGGGGTATATTGAGTTAGGTGCAAGGTTTGAAGACCAAAAACTTGTCTTCTACGTTGAGGATACTGGTATTGGTATTCCTAAAGAAAAGATTAACATAATTTTCGAGCGTTTTCGACAGGCTGACGAAGGTATGGCTCGTCAGTATGGCGGAAATGGTCTCGGACTTGCAATTGCAAACGAACTTGTAAAACGTATGGGCGGTGAACTTAATGTTGAAAGTACCGTTGCAAAAGGTTCTGTTTTCAGTTTTTCCATTCCCTACAAAAAAGCGGGAATGTAAATGATTGTTTTATATAAATTTTAGGTTATGAAAAATTTTGGGTTAAGGTTATTGATTTTGGTTTCTGTATTTTGTTTGTTTTCGCAGTATGGTAATGCGAAGACAACAGAATTTAGTATGTCAGATGCCGATTCGGTATCCTTGGTTTTCAACGATTATATCGAAAATTTCAAAAGTAACTTTAATACACGACCTTATATCGCATTATCGTATGCTGATAGTGCAAGACGATTTGCCGAGTCTGCCGACTTGGATAGTGTGAGTTGTGCTAAGGCTTACAAGTATTGTGGAATGTCAAGATATATTGTCAGAAATTATCCTATGGCACTTCAATTTTTGTTTCGTGCTTATAGAATTTATCTTGACAAAAATATCGAAAACGAAATCGCTTCTTGTTTGGTGGAAATTTCCAAAGTCTACTACATGAGAGAATTGTATGATTTGGCTCAACAATATTGTCTTAACGCTATCGAAATTTGTAATACCAACAATTATCCTGAAACAAAGGCCGATGCTTATTGCGTTTTAGGAAGGGTTGCCGGAATGTCAGGAAGCGGTTATAACGAGGCTGTTTATAATATCAAATATGCAAGTTTTATTTATGATTCGCTTAATTTGTCAGACAAAAAGTTTGACGTAAATGTCTTTTTAGCAAGGGCTTATATTCAGGGCAAGTCTTATGACTCAGCAGTTAAGTATCTCAACAAAAATTTTGAAAGATATTGGCAAGACGATTATAAAGGTAAAATTGCCGTAACATATAATGCTTGTGGCGATGTTTATGCTGGTAAGCAGGATTATACAAGGGCGTTGCAATATTATAGAACTGCTTTGGAAATGTTTGAAGAATGTGGTTTTAAATATAGTGTTATGTCGGTTCGTAACCGTATTGCTAAGATTAGTTTTGATATCGGCAATTATACTCACGCTATTACGGAGGCTGACAAATTGTGTTCGGAGATTAAAGCATACGAAATTACTCATAAAGTTAAGGAATATAATCTTAAACATAGCATTTTCAACGTCCTTTATTCCTCGTATTTGAAAATAGGAAATAATGATTCTGCACTTAAATATTGTATGCTTTATGCCAATAGTGGTGATAGTATTTTCATTATTAAAAACGAAGAACGTGCGGTTGACTTCTTTTTAAGTGCTGAAGGACACAAACAAGAAGACGAACTTATGGAAGCACGTTTTAGTCATGACAGGGCAAAGTTTAATGAGGCAAAAACTGACTATAAGCGAATTTATTACATTCTGTTAGGTGTTATTGCTGTGATAGTTGCGTTTTTTCTGTTGTTTATGCATTGGTACAGGGGCGTTGTTAGTGAAAATAAAACTTTAACCAAAAATACTCTTGCTTTAGAGAAAGAAATTGTTGACAGAAAGGCTTCGGAGTCAGAGTTGAAAACATCGGAAGATAAATATAGGTTTGTTTTCAGAAAAGTTCCTGCGGGAATTATTCAGTTCAACGAGCAATTTGTAATTACCTCTGTTAATGATGCTTGTATGCAGATTTTAGGAATTAAAAACAAAAATCTTATTGGCATTAATGTTACAACCGTTTTGCCGCCTAAAATTTTTGAAGATTTAAAGACTGTTAACGAAAATTCAAAAGATGAGGACAATGTTTTAAAATACGAACTTGACCTTAAAACTCCTGATTCTGATATTTCAGTTGAGGTTATTATAAAATCGTATTATTATAATTCTGGTCTTGACGTTGGACGTGCTGGAATAGTTATGATTCAGGATATTACGGAAAGGAAAATGGAAGAAAAAAATCAAGAGGGTAGGGTTGCTACGGTAAGAAATACTTTTGAAATGCTTCCTGATACGGTTTTTCGTCTTGATGAAAAAGCCAATTATATTTTCGCGAAAATACCGGGACTTCCTGTTGATAAGCAGCAGGCTTATTTGGGCAAAAATATGCGTGCAATTGTTGCAGGAGAGTTGCTTATAAAATTTCTTGTTGCTTTCAATAATGTTAAGAAAAGTGGTCAAACACAGTATGTTAGTTTCAAGAGTGAAAATTCCGAAAAAACAAAAGAGGCAAGATTTTCGCTTTGTAGCGACAGTACAGTTTTGCTTACTATTCGTGATGTTAATGATGAAAACACTAATCTTACTTCGCAAAAGGTTATAACGGAAGGAAAAAACATTGAAACGGGTATTCAGAGTGAGTTTATCAGCGGCATATCTTCCGAAATAAAAGAGCCCTTGCAGTTTATTTTGCGTAGTTGTGAAACTATTGCAGCCAAAAATACTGATAGTGAGTATTCTGACACGCTCAAAGAGGTTATTAATCATGCTTCGTATGTTGCTGAAACTTTGTCGGATTTAATCAAGTTTTCTTCAGCAGGTCAGGGGTTAAATACAACTGGAAAGGCGAATCCGTCGGCTATTGCGAGTGATATGTTTGATATTTTCTCACAAAGGGCGAGAGAAAAGAATCTTGAATATAAGTTTGAGTGTTCTCCTAATGTGCCTAAAGAGTTGGAAATCGATGAGATGAGGGTTCGTCAAATACTTTTCAATTTGATTTCTAACGCTATAAAGTACACCTCTGAGGGAGGAGTTGTCTTGAAAGTATCAACGCAAGCGGTTTCTGACGGTGTTATTAATCTTTTGTTTTCGGTAAAAGATACAGGTAAAGGTTTGAGTGCTGACGAGTTACAAAAAGTGTTTGACGTTTCACAAGGTCGTCGAGGACTTGTTATTTCCAAGAAAATGTCTGACACTATGAAGGCATCAATAGATGTTAAATCTTCTAATGGTCAGGGAAGTGAGTTTACTTTGACAATACCCGGACTTGTTGTAGCGGGAGTTGAGCGCGAAATGGTGTCAGATAGCGGCGTTTTGCCGTTAAGAAAGGATTCTTTAAGGGATTATATTTCGGTGCTGAAATATGCTGTTATTCCAGAGTTTAAATTGTTAAAAACGGATATTTCTTTTAAGGAATTGTATGATTTTGCGGTACGTTTTAGGGAGCAGTCTGTAAATGGCAATATGGAGAAAGCGGTTGCTCTTGCCGACAAGATGTTGGTTGATATTAAGAATTATGACATTCAAAATATCATGGCGGATTCTACGCAAATAGAGAAATATATTCATGATTTAGTGGAGTTTAGTCGTTAGTGTTGACAAAGTCGTTTTATGTCAATTTTAGATAACTTTTTATTTTGGACAAAGTGGTTAAAAATAATTTTTTAATGACATTGTCCTTTGGGCAAAGTGGCTAAAAAAAAATTTTTAATGACTTTGTCCTTTGGGCAAAGTGGCTAAAAAAAAATTTTTAATGACATTGTCCTTTGGGCAAAGTGGCTAAAAAAAAATTTTTAATAACATTGTCCTTTGGGCAAAGTGGCTAAAAAAAAATTTTTAATGACATTGTCCTTTGGGCAAAGTGGTTAAAAAAAAATTTTTAACGACTTTGTCCCAAAGAAAATGTTATTCCTTTAACTTTATTTAACATTTACTTAAAATCCACTTTACATTATCTTGTATTAACGATTTTGTTATAAAAATGTATACTAAATGTATTTGTTCTGTAATAAAAATATAATAAAAAATGAAAAAATATCAAGAATAATTTGCATAATTAAAATAAAACATATATCTTTGCAACTAAATTTTTAACAACAACATTAAATTTTAAAAAAAAATGAGAAAAATTATTTTAAGAAAGAAAATTCAGAGATGTACCAACAAAGAGTTGGAGGAATTTTTACTTCGAGTTGTTAAAGTGTCAGACTCGTTAAAGAATAACACTTTGAGTAAGTATGTATCTGATTTGAGCAAATCTCTAAAAGAATTTCAGGTTTTGCGAGTTAACGTCTCAACGAGAAGTTATACAACTAAGATTCGTGAGATAGGAAATCAGGCGGACGATGTTTATCGTAAATTAAAAGTTTTGGTTGACTGTTCGGCTATGTGTCAGACGGGTCAGGAGCAGGCGATGGCTTTGAAGTTTCAAGAGATTATTTTATCTTATGGAAACATTACTTTTGCTGGAATCACCAAGAAATTTGCTGACTACGAGGACTTAGTGCTTAAGTTAAAGGGCATTGCTAATGGTTCCAAACTGTTGAAACTTGACGATAAACTTACGCTTCTCTTGCAGTATATTACGCAATATAGAAATGCGGTTGTTAGCAGAGAAGATTATGTAACCTCTCTAAAAGGAAAGCGCAAAGTTGCTCGTGTCAAGGCGTTGCAGGATTATTTTATTTTGCGCGACAAAGTAGAAGCCTTAGCCGAGATTAACGGTGAAAATGATTTTTCAACGTTTATTTCGCAAGTTAATCAAGCGTTGATTAGGATTTTTCCTAATGTTTCCAAGAAAGAAAAAACCGAGTAATAGTTAATAATAAATAATGCTAGTCAGGGTCCCGTTGATATTCTGCTGTAAAAAGCCGAATTCCGGGACTATTTTTTTGTATTTTTTCTTCTTGTAACATCTTCAACATCAGTATATAGTAAAAAACTTAGAAAAAAGATGCAAAAAAATTTGGATTGTGATTGAAAAAGTCTTTACCTTTGCACCCGCAAAACGAAAGGAACGGTCATTGAGTTGTTAGAGAATCTAAGATTATTAACA
>CAJOGF010000064.1 GCA_905233995.1 uncultured Bacteroidales bacterium
CGAGGCGAGATACCATTTATTTTCGCTTTTTCTAACAATAGTGAAATAATGCCCCGGATAGCCGTCAATAATTTTAAAATCGTCCCAAACAGTGGGCAAATTATTAAAAAATTCAATTTCTTCTTTTTTTGTATATAGTTGAGGCAAACCGTACCAAAAAATATGCTGCAACGCCGAAAAATAAATAACTGACAATGCCATTTGATGACATTTTGAATTAACCATTTTGCTAACTTTTCCATTCATATTTTCGGGATAGCCCGGAAAACAAATCGTATAATCAGCGGCTCCAGTCATAAACCTCGTAAAAGGCAATAACATAGTATGATACGCACCATTATCGGTGTATTCGTTGCCTCTAATGCCCTCTGATGTCAACAAATTTCTATAAAAAAATTCCGTACCCGTAGGTCGAAATATATCATGAATATTTAAAACCATCTCACGCTTTGCTGCTTCCCTAACAATTGCATAAACTCCACGCAATCCAAACTGACTTCTTGAAGTCATAAAACCAAGTTTTACACCAGCAATTCCCCAAGATTTCATAGTATCAAGAATTCGTTTTCTACCGTAAGTATTCCATGCCAATTGATTGACATACAACATAATTCTAACATTTTTTTCTCTCGCATATTCAACCGTCTTAGAAATATCAAAATTATTCGGTTTTATAATAGGATTGGACTTCTGACTATTTTCATCACCATACCAACCGGCATCAAAAAGCAAATACTTTATTGAATTTTCTTTACAAAAATCAATGGCAGCCCTAATTGTTTCTTTTTGATAACTATTTGGCATATAACGATAAACCGTACCGGGTTCAACCCATGAAAAATCATATTTATTAATAGAATCACAATTATTCAACGAATAAATAACATATTTATTTTCAAGCATTTCAATTGGATTATTTCCAAAAACAATATATCTCCAAGGCGTTGAAATCAATGTATCCTTATAATAATCTTGGTTAAAAGTATAAACATTTTTTTTCATATAAACACGCATTTTTGACGCATTTGCATAATTTGCAGCCTCGTTGATTGTTGCAGAAAAATTACGATTACAATCCGTTATAAACAAAGGTGTTAAATTATTAAAAATATCTCCTTTATTTGCTCTATAACCGTCCTCAACCCTATATTCACAATACGAGACAAGATTAAGTCCTGACAAATTAATTGCAGTATTTTCCGAGGTAATAGTATGCTTATTTTTACTTTTAAGAATATAACGCACAGCAAACGCTCGATTATAAAGTCTTGTAACTACCTGAAACGACAAGCCATAATTCTTGAAAGAAAAACTTACAGAAGAATATTCATCTTCTTGAAATCGTTTTTCACCAATAGGATTCTCAATTATTGACGAATATTTGTGCTTAGAAATTTGTTCCAATGTGTCAGAAAGGGTAACACAAGAATACAAAGTATCAACCACAAAACCGATTTTTGAAGTTTTAATCACCAAAGTATCAGTTTTGTTGTCCTTCAGAAAATAACAAAGAGCAGAATCCTGAAAAAAGAACTCTACTCTGTATTTTTTATCTGGCGACAACATTTTGGCAATGCACTTTGTCTGAGCAAAAGATAAGGGAATTTGAAACGAAAAAATCAAAATCCCAATAACAAAAAACTTTATAATTTCCAGTCTAAAATAGTTTCCCATTTGGATTTAACAGTTTGTTTTTTGGGAAATTCCAACACTTTTTCAGGATACAAACCATCAAGATATTTTCCTGTATCCCACTTGCCATTGGAATTTTTGTCCCAAATTATTTTAACTTTATATTCAGCAGGAAGAATAAAATCAAAAAGCACTTGACCGTCCTCCTTTAAAAACTTAGAATATTTAATTTCCCCCTTATCGTTGCAAAGACAAACCATAAGTTGCCCCTGATTGATAGAAGGAAAACTAACCGGCATTGTATCCTTTGGATTAATTTTCCGTCTTAACATTCTTGCCGTATCAATTTCCTCAAAAGGTGGCAAATCTTCGTCAATATCAGGGAAATGTTCAACATTCCCCACATTCGATAAATTAATCTTAATTGTACCGTAATAATCTAATTCTCTGATTTTTGCTTTTCCAGAAAGGAAAAGATTCGGTGTCCCATAAACAGAAATAAATGTTGAGTCGTCAATTTCTAAAACATACTGCTTGCCCGGCTCAAATTCTGATTTTATAATTCTATTTTTCGAGTTCATAGAATCGACTTCCATAACGTATGGTTGTTCAAATTTTAAAGAAGCGGACACCATATTTTTCTTTTGCTCTTCATTTTGCTGACGTTGCGCTCTTCCTGCCTCACTCTTACGACGACGATTACCTTTGTCTGAATCTTTTTCTAATTCTACTTTTTTACGAACCATTTTTAAAGTATCAACAATTAGAGTATCCATTTCTTGTTTATTAATAGAATTATAAGCAATACTATACTTAATCGTATCTAAATTTCTAAAAACTAAGTCGTTACTTACGACAACAAAAGTATCTTTCTTTTGAGTCAACATACCGCTATACCACGCAATATTTTTGTCAGGATAATCAATAAGTCTTACCTCTGGCATTAAGGTCAACGGCTTAGAAAACACAAATTGTAAAGTATCTTCGCCAATCAAATCATTTGAAATCAACTTCTGAAACGGAATTTTGTAGATAAGGAATAATGTATCACGGAAAAATTTATCAACAAGTTTCTTATTCTTGTTGAAAACTTGACGGTCAAAACTATTGATTCTCAAGGCTAAAGTATCTTTCTTTAACAGAGCCGTATCTTTTAGAAGAACAACAATATTCTCCTTTTCTGAAATAATTTCAAAAGCCTCTTTCGCTGAAATTTCCAAACCTCGTGCGGGAGTTTTCTCGAAAAGAATTTTCACTGAATCTCTACAAGGACGCGAATATTTGATGATTTTTTGGTCAGCAACATTCGTCGGAACTGAATCTCTGATTTTTTGAACTTGTCCCAAATAATACTCACTACGATATTTTAGAATATTTGGAAATTTTGAACGATGTTTCATTACTGAATCCGTAACAAGAATATCCACCGTATCACGATTTTGAGAATAAACAGCACTATACCAATCTTTTCTCACAATAGAATCGGTTGGATAAAACACAATATCTCCCAAAATCGGACGCTTAAAAATAACTCTATAATTCGCAGAATCAAGTCTTAAAGCCTTGACAATCTTATTGTTTCTATCTTCCACAAAACTACTATCCTTAATTTCGTAAAGTTTCAAAAGTGAAGTGTCAATTTTATTAAAAACAATAGGAATATCCAATTTTATATTTCCTGAAATGTCAAAATCGCCATTAAAATTAGTTTTTATTTTAAAATTAAGACTATCAATACCAGTATCAACGGTTTTAGAACTATTTTTTTGGTCGTTTGACGGCTTTTTTACCTTGTATTTAACGCTAATTGTATCCGTTTCGGTTGTTGGTCTTTTCAAACTATCAAGCGTTGAAAACGTTACTCTTAATTCAAGCGTATCGTTCTTAATATCAGTAGTATCGGTAAACCACAAAATCAATGAATCACGATTTTTATTGTAATCGTAAATCATTTTCGGACTTTTTAAAGTATCGTCAACGTATGTTATAATTACAGAATCTTCTCCAACAGTTTTATTAAAGTTCAACTTTACTCTACAACGCATATCTCTTGTTCTTTCAGTAATATATTGCACAAGATGAACTTCTTCAAAACTATAAAGTTTAAGATTATTAGGCGTTGTATAAAGCAAATCCTGAATAATTACAGTATCACTCAAAAGAGTATCCAAAATTCTATGACCTTTTTCGCCCAAATGCAAAATTGTACCTGCAATCAACGAATCTATTTTCTTAACTCTTTCGGCTTTTGTAACAAATATTGATTTTAGAAAAGCGATTTTTTCGTTTTCAAGGTCAAATTTTTGAGTCTCGTTAATATCGCAAAGTGCAAAAATTTTGTATCTTCCACTTTTAACATTATCTATTTTGAATTTTCCAGCAGTATCAGTTCTCGTGATATAATCTGGTTTTATTTTCAACGGCACCGAATCCAAAAAGTTAGTTTGCTCGCCATACAAACCAACAAGCATATCTTTTTGTTTTTCAAGAGTTTGAGCATCAAAAATCTGACCAGAAACCGCACACGAATCCGTAACATTTCCAGTTGAAAACACAAAAGAGAAATTATCAATTTTGTTGCCTTCGTTAAAATCTTTTACCGCATCAAAAAATTGCAACGTATATGTGGTATCGTCCTTTAATTTCTCCTTAAACTTTACTTTAAGCCATTTACCCTTTACTTTAATCTTTGGTTTCAAACTATCTTGCGACGGCGACATCAAGAATTTTTGTTCTATATTATCCAAAGAATAAAATTCATCGAACCGAATTTTAACTTTTTTTCCGTCAAAATTCGATGAATATATCTCAGGCTTGCTTTTTTTGAGTACAGGAGCCGCAGTATCTTTTTCACCACCAGTTATTGTACCAACTTGAGCGCATGAATAAAACAACGCCGTAAAAAAAAGTGCTACAAAGCACAAAATTAAAAAGTTTGCTATCTTCTTTGAAGTCATCTTTTCATTTGATATTTTCGGCAAAATTACTAATTAAAATGCTCAAATTCAAATTTTAATTCTTAAAGTGAAAATCCTCATTAAATTTTATTTGTGAAATTGACCAAAAACAGTTTATTTTGCAAAAAAAAAATGCTAAAAATAAAATATAACACGCTTGCAGACATCTTTGCTTCAGTAATTTTGTCATTCAACAACCAAAAAGTATTGTTAGAAGTAACAGAAGATAAAATACAATCTTTCAACGATATAATACTTGTTAAGTTTTTTGAAGAAAGTGTTTTTGACACTATCAAATCCCCAAAAAATATTTTTTCGTTTTCCGCCTTAGAAACATCTTTCAAAACACTAAATTCTCTATGTCCTAACCTTGTCTACAACGAAAATATTTACTATATTGAAGAAAAAAAATACCTCAAAGATTTAGCAAATAATTTTAAATCAAAAGGATTTAGACAAATTCACGAGGTTGACACAAATATTTTTTCCGACAAAGAATACGCTTTAAACAAAGGGCACGTGTTAAAAACCGCTCCCGCTTACCGTTGCAATTTGTCAAGACTGAAAATCGCGCTTTTGAAAACTTTAAAAAAATTAGGCTCTGATTTTATCATAACATCAAAACCTCAATCAAAAAAGTTTGTAAGCACACTATCTACAAAGGCGAACTACAATTATTCGATAAGAAAACTCAACAAAAAGTATTCTCCACTTGACTCAAAAACGCTTTACACTGGAAATGGAAATTATCTTTTTCATCGTTGCAACGATTTTTACATTTCATCGTTTTCCGAGGTTTTGACAGAATACAAAAAGACTTACAACTTTGAGTTTCCTGAAGACGAAATTTTGGAAACAATCAAAAAAGAATTGTTTTTGGAAGATTTACCGCTTGAATCCTATATAATTGCAGAACAGAAAGTTAAGCAAGAAGTCAAAAAGGAAAACTTGAAAGATATTTCTTCTTTGAAACTATACGGCTCCGACTTTGAGTTTTCACCTTCAGCACCCGATGTTATGGGATATTCTGACCTACAATTTGACCTTGTAAAACGAATGGACATCAACGTTAACGACTTCAAAAATGCAGTTTTTGACTTTGGAACACAAATTCAAGAAATCATAAACTTAACCTACGATTTATTTCCTGAATATCACAACGGCCAGAAATCATTTCTTGCTGCAATCAAGATTTATAAAGAAAACGAACTGAAAAATTGATTTTCAGTTCGTTTTCTAACTTATTTCTTTATAAAATCAACATTGCATCTCCGTAGTCGCCGAAAGCATATTTTTTCTTGACAGCCTCCTGATAAGCCTGCATCAAAAAGTCAAAACCGGCAAATGCACACGCTGACATCAACATTGTTGAATAAGGTTGATGAAAATTAGTTACTAATGCGTTAGGAACGCTGAAATCGTAAGGTGGAAAAATAAATTTATTAGTCCAACCTTCGTAAGGTTTCAAAAAGCCGTTTGTAGAAACCGAAGATTCAAGCGTTTTCAAAGTTGTGATACCAACAGCGCAAATTTTCTTTTCTTTTTCTTTGGCAGTATTAACAATATCAGCACAACTTTCGTCAATTAAAATTTGCTCTGAATCCATTTTATGCTTTGTAAGGTCTTCTACATCAACACTTCTAAGATGTCCAAGTCCCATGTGAAGAGTGATTTCAGCAAAATTAACTCCAACAATTTCAAGCCTTTTCAAAAGATTTTTACTAAAATGGAAACCTGCAGCAGGGCCAGCAACAGCACCTTCAAATCTTGCATAAATAGTTTGATAACGCTCAGAATCTTCCTCTTCAACGGGGCGATGAATATATTTTGGAAGAGGCGTCTCGCCCATGCCGTAAAGCATTTTTTTGAAGTCATCATACTTTCCGTCAAACAAAAATTTCAAAGTTCTACCTCTTGAAGTGGTATTGTCGATAACCTCGGCTACAAGCGAATCGTTTTCACCGAAATACAATTTGTTCCCGATACGAATTTTACGGGCAGGGTCAACAAGAACGTCCCAAAGTCTTTGTTCTTTATTGAGTTCTCTAAGCAAAAAGACTTCTATTTTTGCACCCGTTTTTTCTTTGTTTCCATACAAACGAGCAGGGATAACTTTAGTATTGTTGAAGACCATAACATCGCCATCGTCAAAATATTTGACAATATCACAGAACTTTTTGTGTTCTATAGTATGTTTTGCCCTATTAAGAACCATCAATTTACATTCGTCTCTGTTTTGCGACGGTGTTTGGGCTATTAATTTATCAGGTAAGTCGTACTTAAATTTTGATAACTTCATTTATTTGAATGTTTTTATAATTGTTTCACAGATTCTTTCAAAATATTCTCGAAATTTTCTATCGTTAAAGCGTTTTCAAGACTTGAATCACCTATTTTTGTGCGTCTTAAACCGGCAAGATAAGCCCCTACACCGAGTTTTTTACCTATATCATTGGCAAGAGAACGAATGTAAGTGCCTTTAGAACAAGCGACACGCATGTCAAATTCCTTATTTTGATTATCAAACCTTAGCAATTCGATTTCAAAAATATTAATTAAATGCGCTCTCATTGTCAACTCATCTCCCCTCCCCTTGTGGGCAAGCAAAAAAGCCGGTTTTCCGTCAATTTTCTTCGCTGAATAGACAGGTGGATATTGTAATTGTTCGCCTATAAAAGTTTTAAGACACTCAATTACGTCATTTTCAGTTATATACGAAGCATCACCTTGAGCGATTATTTCGGTTTCAAGATCAAAACTCGGTGTAACTGCACCAAGTTTTACAGTTGCCAAATATTCTTTGTTGTAATCTTGATAAGAAGTGATTTCTTTGGTTTTTTTCCCCGTACATACTATCAACAAACCAGTCGCTAATGGGTCTAACGTCCCTGCGTGACCAACTTTTAGTTTTTTTAAACCACGATAATTCTTTAGTAAATTTCTTACCTTGTTGACAATATCAAACGAAGTCCATTGCAAAGGTTTATCAAAAAATAAGACTTTGCCAATTTCAAATTCGTCTTTAGGAGAATTGTTGTCAAAAGAAGACATACGCCAAAACAGTTATTTTATTTTAATAAAAGTAAGGCTGCCTGTTTTTTTACGGACAGCCTTACAATCACTATGGAAATCAATACTAATTGCCCAAACCGTAACGAACAAACTCTTTTACCGTCAAATCCTTATCGGATTGTTTGAGATATTCTCTAATGGTAATTTTGTTGTCTTGTTCAAATTTCTGATTAAGAAGAGTTACCTCCTCATAGAATTTGTTAATACGACCTTTAGCAATATTTTCAATCATCTGAGCGGGTACAACTGTTTCTGCTGCAACCTTTTCTTTGATTTCTTTTGCAAGTTTGCCTTGTTCTTCGGTAATCCAACCTTTAGTAATGTTAGAAGCGATATGGTCGTCAGAGTCAACATGAGCGGGATTGATACCTTCTTTTTTCAAAGCGGCTTCAACCTTCTTTTGAATTTGCTCTTGAACGGTTTTTTCTTTTGCAACTTCCAACTCTTTGTTGATAACCTCTTGAGAAATACCGTCTTTATCGACAGCGATAGGAGCCATAGCAGCAATTTGCATTGCAACGTTTTTAGCAACTGTTGTATCAAGAGCCTTATTGAAAGCAACTATTGCAGTAAGACGGTTGCCCATGTGATTGTAACAATATACAGACTCACCGCTAACTTTTCCGTAATAGCCGAGTTCGATTTTTTCACCGATAACGCCGGTCTGATTGATAATCTCGTCGTTGATAGTACCTTTTCCGTATGGAAGTGCTTTTACTGCTTCAATATCAGAAGCATTTGCGCTAATTGCAGCCTCAAGAATATCTTGAGTGAATTTTATAAAGTCAGCATTTTTAGCAACAAAATCGGTCTCACAATTAAGAGATACAACGTATGCAGTTTTACCGTCTTGAGCAACTTTACCCAAAACATAACCTTCTTTAGCCTCTCTGTCAGCACGTTTGCTTGCTACTTTCTGACCTTTTTTTCTCAAATTATCAATAGCCGCATCAAAATCGCCATTACTTTCCGTCAATGCTTTTTTGCAGTCCATCATTCCTGCGCCTGTCAAATCTCTAAGTTTTTTGACATCGCTTGCTTTAATTTCAGCCATTTTTCTTAAATTAGTTTTCTTGTTTGTTTTCTACTTGTGCAGGTTGCTCTGCTGAATTGTTTTCAGTAGCGTTTTTATCGTTACCGCCTTGGTTAGAGCCTTTACGTGCGCGAGTTTTGTTGCCACGATTTTTGTTTGAATTACCGCCTTTCTGATTGTCAGACGAATCTTTGTCGGTTTTTCTTTCAGCAACACCTTCAGCGATAGCCTTTGTAATAACATCAAGAACGATAGAAATAGACTGTGCTGCATCGTCGTTAGCAGGAATTACAAAATCAACTGAGTTCGGGTCAGAATTTGTATCCACCATACCGAAAACAGGGATATTCAATCTGTGAGCCTCTTTTACTGCGATTTTTTCTTTCAAAACGTCAACTACGAACAAAGCAGCCGGAGTTTTAATCATGTCAGCAATAGAGCCGAGATTTTTCACAAGTTTTTCTTTCTGACGAGTGATTTGAAGTTTTTCACGTTTTGAAAGTTGATCAAACGTACCGTCAGTCATCATCTTCTCTATCGAAGTCATTTTTTTAACAGCCTTTCTGATAGTAGGGAAGTTAGTGAGCATACCACCTGACCAACGCTCTGTAACGTAAGGCATACCAACAGCCTGAACTTTTTCTGCAACGATTTCTTTTGCTTGTTTTTTTGTAGCCACAAAGAGAATCTTGCGACCCGATTTTGCTATTTGTTTTGCGGCAGCGGCAGCCTCTTCGAGTTTACGCGCCGTTTTATTTAAATCTATAATGTGGATTCCGCCCTTTTCCATAAAAATGTAAGGAGCCATTGCAGGATTCCATTTCCTTTTCAAGTGTCCGAAATGAACACCTGCCTCTAATAATTCTTCAAAACTTACCATTTGAATTTTTTTGTTTACATTCTACTTTAAATCAACCTTCGGGTAGCAACATGTCAAATCCCATGAGATGCCGGTCCCGAAAAGTTTGGATACTAAACTTAAATTTTTTAACGTTTGCTGAATTGGAAGCGTTTTCTTGCGCCCGGACGACCCGGTTTCTTCCTTTCAACAACTCTTGAATCACGTCTTAAGAATCCTTCTTTTTTCAACGCGCTTCTATCTTCAGGATTAACTTTTATCAAAGCCCTTGCAATACCGAGTCTAACAGCCTCTGCCTGACCTTTGAAACCACCTCCTTGAACATTGGCATTAATATCAAAATTAGCCAATACGCCGAGTTTTTCAAGAGCCTGAATTGCTACTTTTTGAAACTGCGGAACAGAAAAATATTCTTTGTAATCTCTTCCGTTGATTTTAATTGAACCGCTTCCCGGAGTTAAAAAAACTCTTGCAACTGCGGCTTTTCTTCTGCCTACTGTGTTTGTAACCTCTGCCATAATTATCTGAGTTCGTTAACGTTAATAAGTCTGGGTTTCTGAGCCTCATGATTGTGCTTTTCTCCCTGATAAACTTTGAGATTGTTGCTCAGAATTGCGTCTGCGAGTTTGTTTTTCGGCAACATTCCGCGAACGGCCTTTTCAATAATTCTTTCAGGACCGTTAACTTTTTTTACGAAATCCTTCGCAATTTCAATTTTCTGACCTCCCGGATAACCAGAATGGTGAACATACTCTTTCTGAGCCCATTTTTTACCGGTCAATCTAATTTTTTCTGCATTGATGACAATAACATTGTCACCACAATCAACATGCGGTGTAAAAGAGGCTTTGTATTTACCTCTTAAAAGCATGGCAACCTTCGACGCAAAACGTCCGAGGGTTTGATCCGTAGCATCAACCAACAGCCATTCTTTCTGAACACCTGCCTTGTTGATTGATACGGTTTTGTAACTTAATGAATCCACGTTTTTAAATTTTTAAAACTTTAATAACTAATTATAAATTTTGATAATAATCGGGTGTGCAAAATTAGATACTTTTTTTTTTACAACGAAATTTTTTTTTAATTTTTTTGTTATTTTTCAATTAATACTGAATTAAACAAACTTATTATCTTGTATTTGTATAATAAAAAAATACCAAAAACTACCTCATTTCTTGTTTGAACGGATGTTAGATTTATATAAAAATATAAAAAAGTTTTATTATATACTCTTGACAATGCTGCAAAAATCAAATACATTTGCAAAGTGTTTCAACGAATATTTTGTTTTTTTTTATATAGTAAAGCACTTATATCATATATTGAACACCCCAACAAAACGATGTAATTTTGTATAAAATAAAAATTTAATAGATTCCATTACTGATTTTGAAGAAGCAACTAAATGGATAAGTAAAAACTCATACGCAGGCAGAGGAACACTTTTTGGTTTTAGGACTTTTTTAGGTAAGGGATTATAAATAACCTAAAATACAATCAATCATGTCAATCAAACACACAGACTTTATAATACAAGGAAAGGTTAGGGACACAAGCGAACATGCTTTTGTCCCCAAACTACATAAATATCAGGGCAAAAGCGTTGCTTCTGATTCAATGATAAACAAAGAAAATTTAAATTTAACAATAAGAATTTGACAGGGTGCCATTTGAAAATCACAGAGGTTCTCAAAAAAGAATATTGTGTAATTGAATATTTTGACGTATTTTTGTACCGATAACATTATAAGACTCATGTCCGAGCATTGGGAAATATACGCCGATTGGAATCCGTGGCACGGTTGCACCAAAATCAGCCCCGGATGCAAATACTGTTACGTCTATCGTCAAGACGAGATGTACGGCAGCGAAATTTCGAGCCAAGAATGTAGAAAAACCGGCAATTTCAACCTCCCAATCAAACGCAAACGCGACAAAAGTTGGAAAATTCCAAGCGGACGGATTGTTTTCACGTGTTTTACGTCAGATTTTCTCCTGAAAGATGCCGACCCGTGGCGTGGCGAATGTTGGCAGATGATTAAGCAACGGAGCGACCTTTGGTTTTATTTTTTCACCAAACGCATCGACCGTTTTATAGATTGCATACCAAGCGATTGGGGCGACGGTTACGACAATGTAATGGTGGGTTGCACCGTTGAAAACCAACAAATGGCGGATTACCGTCTGCCGATATTTCTCTCTATGCCCATCAAACACAAGAGCATAATGGTGGCGCCGATGCTCTCTGCCGTTGACCTTACGCCTTATCTAACGTCTGAAATTGAAGAAGTTGCCGTAAGTGGCGAATCGGGTGTGGATGCTCGTCCCTGCAATTATGATTGGATTCTTGATGTGCGAAAGCAATGCGTGGCTCGTGATGTTGCCTTCCGTTTTCATCAGACGGGAGCGCGTTTTATCAAAGACGGCAAAATGTACCGCATCCGCCGTTGCTTCCAACTAAGCCAAGCCCACAAAGCCAACATCGACTACAAAATCGGCAATTACCTTGTGCCCGAAACCATTAAGTTTGAATGGAAAGATAGCGATTATCATGATTGAATTATATTTGCCACTGAAATTTTTCCAACTGCACAATTTGAATCACTCCTTCACCCACTCCGCCACTTTCCTCGTCTCTGACGAAAAACTTACGCCAACCTTGCACAACGTCCGCCCATCGACAGAAAACGGCAGCGGATAATCCTTGCTGTTGATTTGGTCTAACGCCTCTTGTGCGGACTTGTCGAGCTTAAACTCAAAGACGTAGATATATTGCGGAGTTTTTACAACGGCATCCATACGTCCGTCCGAAGTATTGCGCTCCACCTCGGCGTAGAATCCCAACAGTTTGAAAATCAAATAAAAGACATTCTGAAAATATTTCTCCGCATCACCCACAATTTCGTAACTGCTGTCGGCAAGGAGCGCGGAAAGGCGTTTCATAAAACTGTCGATGTTGCCGGAGCGGACATCGCGGACAAAACTGATGATAGAGAATGCGCTTGTTTCGGTTTTGGGGAAGTTGAAGTTGAGTATGAATTTTACAAACGCTTTTGCCACCTCGCGGTTGGGCAGTCCGAGAATGTATGTGTCCAACTCGCTGTCGTAACCTTTTATCGTCAAGTAGCCGCTTTGGTAGAGCAACGGTATCGGGTTGGTGGCAAAATTGTCTATTTTTGACAGTTCGGCGGCATCACATTCCACATTGTCGAGTTCGCTGAGTTCCATTCCGTGATTCTTGATTACTTTTGCAAGGAACGTCGGCGTACCTGTCTCAAACCAGAACTCCTTGAATTCCTTGCAGTCCAATGCCATCAAAAGGCCGAATGGATTATATATATCTTCCGAGTTTTGATGGAAATGATAGCCCTCGTACCATTTTTTGAGTTCCTTGTAACAGTCGTCCTTGGAAATGTTGTTGAAATCGGCCATGCGCTGCACATAGTAGTCCAGATGGTCATGAATCTCTCTTTCCGTTATGCCGCAGAGCGTGGAAAACTCTTGGTTGGATGTAATGTCTTTCGGATTGTTGACATCGCTAAAAAGGCTCACCTTGCTTTATATTATCGTCGCAGGTTATCAGAACACCATAAAATGCCTTCATCTCCTTGCGAATTTCGTCTTTCAGATCATCGTTCAAGATGTTGTTCAATAGTGGCTTGTCATATTCGTCAACGAGGATTACGACTTTTTTGCCAGTTTTGGCGGCGGCGGCATTAATAAGTTTTTTAAACCTTACCGCCAATTCTTCTTTTGATTGGAGATTATATTCTGGTTCGAAATCTTCTAACATTGTTCCAACATAATCTCTAAAATTATCAACGCTATTGTACGTGGCATTATTGAAGTCGAAATGCAGCACGGGATATTTCTCCCACTTGCTCTCTAACTGTTCCATCATGGTGCCGACAAACAAATCTTTGCGTCCGTCGAAATATGCGTGCAAAGTGCTCAGCGTCAGACTTTTGCCAAACCGTCTTGGACGCGAGAGGAAATAGCAAGCCTTGTTGTTTGCAAGTTGGTATATCATGTCAGTCTTGTCGAGATAGACAAAGCCTTCCTCGATAAGCGAACTAAACGACTGTATGCCGATTGGAAGTTTTTTCATAATGCCGCAATGTTTTATTTGTCGCAAAATTAGCAAAATAATTTCACAATTATAGCCTACATCTGAAAAATCTTTGCTATATTTGCCGTTGGATATTCGGCACTACAAACCCGATGTCCAACATAAAAGTTATTAACGAAAACGTTATGCTTTATACGACCAACCACACTTACACTTAATCATGTCAGACTTTGAAAGAACATATACGCCAATAGATTTCAGCGAGTCAGATGATTCGCCGATAGAAATTGTATTAAAATTCAAGGACGATTTTGAAGGCACTTGGGAACGCAACGAAAATAACACATTGCGTTTTCGTGAGATGAAAATGTTTCTATCTCAACCTCGGACGTGTTATTTTCAGAAACAGCAACCAGACGAAAAGAAAAATCGTTCTCGACACAAAATATTTGTTCCTATTGAAAATGAGAAGGCTATTGAAATGAGTGTAGTTTTGTGGCAAGATAAAATTGATGATTTTACTACATTGAATTCTTATTTTGCAGGAAAAGCAAAAGAAATAGTTTTCATACCACCTCTAAAGGATGTTTATCAACGTGAATGTCTATTTCGTGTTGTTTCCGTAAATTATAAAGACGGCACAAACAGCGATAACTTTACCCAGCTATACAAACATGTTGATGCTCTAAACATTCCTACCGTTGATATAAATAAAGAGAGAGATAAACAGATTTGGGATAATTATGTTAAAGCCTTAAAAAAACTTGTTAAGCAAAAGGAAACTGTATGGAAAATACAAAAAGTCAGTCAACCATATACTGATAATAGCGGTAACGGAGAACGATATTCATACGTTGACATCACAATTAGCGAGGAAGATTTAAATAAGCAATTTGAAGAGGAGATAGTAAAATTGTTTCCTTCAAACGAATTGAACGACTATGCGGTGAATAAAGATACGGCATTTATTAAGTTTGACACGTATAGGATATTGAGTAGCACTGAATTGTCGCAACTAAACACAATAGCATCAGAGTACTTTTTTGAACTATCACCAGAAACTCCAACTAACGCGATATTGGGCGAACTTTCTTTTAAATACACTGATGATGACTCAAAAGAGGAGATATACAACCAAATCCGACAAAAGCTATCAGACGACTATGATTATGATAACTTGCAAATAACACCTGATGGTGAGATTAATATTTCAGGGGATGATTTTCAACATGTGAAGAAGTGCATTGAGGATAATTTCTATGGCATTGCCTTTGCCGAAAGAAAAAATGACATAGTGTTAAACATCAACATAAAAGCAGAGCCAAAATCATTGCCATCAAAGAATGAAATTCGGAAAAAGTTGGACGAAAATAGACTCAACAAAGCACAATCCTACATATCTAACGATTCCTCTCAATTAGCAATTGAAGTGCGAGCACCAGTAAAATTCGATTTGTTTTCGGATTTTGGACTTCAACTGCAAAAAAGTGTTTACCGTTTTGGAAATAAGCACAACAATAACCATTTTGTTGAGATTGATGGTCTTGAAATTGTTGACGGCGAATATCAAACAAGCCAACGATTTGATGATTTCAATGCAAAATTAACAGAGATTCAAGATAAAAACGAGGACTTGACAATACGGCAATTACCAACAAGATACATTTTTGCATTCTCGCAAGATGCCGAGAAACAAAAACAATTGTTGCGTGAGATAAAAACCACAACAGACTTGCAAGGCAAATCAATCGTGGATATACGAAAATCTACGATAACGATAACGGCTGAGTCTTCTGAAGATTACAACCAACAACTGCAACGGATAAAAAAGCTGGCAACAAATATTGAATTGGAGGTCAAACCCTACTGTCCGTCGTTTTTTGTCAGACTGAACACCGATTTAGAGAATTACCGCAAATCTGTTGTTACTGATATTCAAAACAATATTCGAAAACAAAACCTGAATATTGATTACGACCCGTACAAAAAGTATTCAAGGGTTTCGTTTTCGTACAAATTCAATTCGGAGGATGAACGCGACAACTTCAAGGAGATATTCAAAGCCGAGTGTCAGAAGTACAAACAACTTCTGAGCCTATCCTTTGATAATGAATTAGGAAACACAACCTACGAATTTCACAAAAACGAATCGTTAGTACTTGAAAAAGAGAAAGAAACAACAAGAAACGTAAGCAAAGCCTCATTTGTGTTCCTGACCGAAGAGCAATGTCAGAAACTCATCAAAAGTATTGAAGATTTTGGTGATGATGCCATATTTCGAGAAGGCGTACAAATTGGAACACTGGTTCGCAAGGAAAGAAACAAACTGAAATTCAGAATTAAGGACAGTTTTGAATACTATATGATTGATTCCAAAGAAAATGTAGAGAATCTCAAAAAAGGATTTATCAAACCTATATTCCCTGGCGAACTCACCAACATAAGCAGAATGATAAAGGCTATGGCAAAAGTAACCACGCCAGGCGAGTTTAGAAAAGGACTGGGCAAAATTGATTACCCTGCCAATAAAAACTTGCCGAACTTTTTGTTCGACCCGAATTATGCCCGTATTTCATCTCAAGATTTAGAGGAAGAGAAAAAACGTATCCTATCAAACTTGAACGAGCCTTTGTTAGCCAACCAGCCCAAACAATTAGAAGCTGTTGCAAAAGCGTTAGTGGCTACAGATATGGCTTTGATACAAGGACCTCCCGGCACAGGCAAGACAACCGTTATTGCCGAAATAATTTGGCAAACATTGTTACGAAATCCCGAATCTAAAATACTTGTAACCTCGCAGACGAACCTCGCTGTTGACAACGCACTGGAACGGCTCAGGGGAAAGAAAATGGTGCGACCAATACGCATTGGCAATATCGAAAAGTTTGAAGACGAAGGCAAGATGTATTCAAACGAAAGAATGCAGCAATGGCTGTCGGCAAAACCAAAGTCAAAAGAAGAAGAAAACAACAAGGATAATGCTATAAACGATTGGATAAACAATGTCAAACAAAGATGCAGCAGCGACAATGAATATTCTGATATTGTAGAGAAATGGAAAAAAGGATTGACCGAGCAACTATCAGTAGTAAAACCCATTTTTTCAGCGGAGTATTTCAAGAATGTGAATGTGTTTGCCGCCACTTGTAGCGAATGTGGAAGCAGAAATTTTGCCAACACATACCAATCAATGTTCCAAAAGAATCAAGAGGTTCAAGGCGAGCCTGTTTTCGATGTGGTGATAATGGACGAGGCGAGCAAAGCCACGCCACCAGAACTTGTATTGCCTCTGACATTAGGCAAAAAGGTCATCATAATCGGCGACCATAAGCAGCTGCCCCCGATGCTCGATGAAAAAGAGTTTGGCGAGGCTTTGGACGCCATTGGAGCAAAAGAATTGATTGACAACTGGACAAAGCAGGATTATAAAACATCGCAGTTTGAAAAACTATTCGTCAATGCACCCAAAAGCATTGTCGCAAGTTTGGATACACAATTCCGTATGCATGAGCAGATTATGAATTGCATCTCACAATTCTATAAAGACCAAGAAGAATTGGAAAACGGATTGTTGTGCGGTATAAAGCAGCACATGGACATTCCCGATTTTTCTGACAAGGCAAGCCGTTGGCATGGATTAGCTCTGCAACCATTCATTGCACCTCAGTTTCATGCTATTTGGGTTAATGTAGATACGGCAGAAAGAAAAGTCGGTACATCTTATGAAAATCAGGGAGAAATTGAAGCTATTAAAATGGTTCTCTCGGCACTGACTAAAGCGGGCGGATTTAAGGAGTATATGGATTCCTTAAAAAAAGAAGAAGATAAAGAGATTGGCGTAATAACATATTACATGCCTCAAATGAACAAAATCCGAAATGCCCTTTATCAAGGATTCACAAAGGATAAATGGCGCAACTTTGAGCAGCACAAGTACGAAAACGAATTTCAAATACCATTTAGAATCAACACTGTTGACCGATTCCAAGGTATGGAAAGAAACATCATAATCATATCGACGGTGCGAAGCAACAAGCAGATTGATGAAAAAGGAAAAGAACACAAAAACGACCACTATCCATTTGCATTGGGCTTTGCCCGTGAACTGCAACGTGTTAATGTTGGCTTTTCGCGTGCAAAGAGATTGCTTATAGTTGTCGGAAACGAAAAGCACTTTGCCTACAAACCCGAATATGCTGAGGCCATATCAAAAATGCACAGAATTGATGTCAAACAATTAAAAAACCTGTAATTGATTATGAGCAAAAGACTGTCAAGACTATCAAGAGATCTGAAAATAGGCATATCGACAATTGCTGATTTTTTAATCAAGAACGGCTACGAGTGCGACGAGAACCCAAAATTAGAACTCGGCGAAGAAGTGGTAGAGTTCATTTATGCAAATATCAAAAATTATATATCTGATTATCAACTTAGCTACACAGACGAACCGCCCAAACAAAACAAAACTGAAATAACTGTTGATGACGTTCCAATTCCCTTAGAATTGAAAATTGTAGATGCTGCAAGCAAACAAAAGAAACTGATAGAACGCATTATCGGTTTTTCTGATTTCGAATGGCATTATACAGTGGCAAAATTCAAGGGTACTTGTTCGCAACCCGTGGATTTCAACCTTTTTGACGAGGCAATTTGTGCCATATTGCTAAAAGGAGAAACATCAGCAAAATCAATTGGCAGTATTTTAGGTTTTGACATAGACACCGACCCCGCTGAACGACAAATCCTTTTATCAGCCATCAACAACTTGAAAAAAGACGAAATGGTTGATGGGGACGAAAGCGTTTATTGGCTCACCGATACAGGACGTGAATATGCGAAAAATGGAGTAAAGTTTTCCACCTTTGAAAGAAATTTTGAACTGTACATTGATGCAGTGGGGAATCTCAAAGAAAACGCCAAAGTTGTATTTAGCCAACTCAGAAGCGAGAAGCAAAACACTTTTCAACGGACAAATCTGCCTCAAAACATTGAGGATGTGAAACCTTTAGCCGAAATTCAAGCACCTGAAATTCATTTTCCTGCAAAAAATTTCATTCTTCAATCTTGCCAGCCTATTGGTGTTGAAGGCTATGTGGCAAAAGTTTGGGTTGTACTTTTGGAAAATTTCAGAGATAACACAATCAGGTCGCTCGTATATGACGAGGAACATGATGCTATTATCGATTCTCTGTCCGAATCATTCGATTCATTAGAAGATGAGAAAAACGCACTCCTTGAAAAACTTCTTAACGAGTCGGATGAAGATGATTTTACTATCGAAAGTACTAATGAGATAAAACAAGATAGTCAAACCTTGGCAGAAAAAGAACTCATCGAAAAGCAAAATGAGTTCGATACAGCCGTGGCAAATAACGATACAGAAACAATCGCCTCCATCAAAAAGAATGTGGTGGAAACAAAACGGCATTTCAATTCTTTGGAATTTGAAGTCGAATTGAAACGGTTGTTCGATGAAACCTCTGACGAACTGTGGATAATAAGCCCATGGATAAAAAAATACGCCACTTTCAGAAGGATACCGTTTTTTGAGAATTACTTGCGAAAAGGAGGCCGCATTTTCGTTGCCTATTCATTGCCCGAAAATGATACAGACAATATGGCAGACGAAGAGGCATTGGAAAAACTTTATGAATTGGAAAAGAAATATCACAATTTTTATATACACCAGCTCCCTGCTTTCCACTATAAACGTGTTTGGTTGAAAACGAAAAACGATACGGACTTATATTACACAGGAAGTTACAATATCCTTTCGTTTTTTGTAAAGCAAGGTCTACAGAATTATAGGCAAGAGGAAATGACACGATTGGATTGGAACACCGAGAATGACGAAGAATATGAGAAAATATTTTTGACATTCGGTGAAAAATATCTGAACGAAACAGTTGACGAATTGAATAAACTGTGCCAGTCTGGCGGAACTGTAGATAAAAACTTACTTCAAAAAATCAAAGGTGCTAATTATGGCAAACTAAAAGTTTTTCTCAACAAAGGTTACGATGTTTTTTGATAATAAGTTTGCTGAAATAGAGCGTGTTAAAGATGAAAATCTCAACTATTTCAAGCAGATTTATTATGCAAATTTGTTGAGTCAATTGCAAAATGAATTAATAGCGGCTAAGGACAAAAACGTACCAGTTGAAAAGAAAAAGAGTTGGCAGAGTCAGTTGAATATTATTGCTAACGAGTATCCTGACGTTGTACAATCAGAAGAATTTTCAAAGACAAAAGCAATGCTTGACAGCTTGAAAGTATTCAACACCTCAAATTATAGCAAAAAGAACAATCGGAACAAAAAGCAGAAAAGGAGATAATCATGTCAAGATTTGAAACATCAAAGTTTGTTCGCAACAATGCTGTAATGAATCGCGAATGTCTGATTCAAGCCTGCGAACAACTTGGTTGGAAATATGTAACACACGGCACAGACGAACTGTTGGTCACTGGAATTGGTGTCAACCAACAGTTCTACGGCGAGTATGCCTTACGTGTAAAAGGCTCTGACGTTACATACAACACATATTACTTGGGAAACGCTCGTGAATTTGTAGAACAACTACAAAGCGTTTACAACAAACTCGATGTAGAGTATTCCAAAAATATGATCATAAATCAGTTCAAAGCGAAAGGATTCACCTACAAAAGCAACGACAAATTCGTTGAAACTGCCGCAGAAAAAGTATCGTTCTACATGGTGGGGCGCAGCAACGACAAGACTGAAACAGAACCTGTCGGACAAATAAAATTCACAATACTTGACGACGGAACTGTGATAAGCGATTCCAACTATCTGTCCGACGACGTAAACAAACGCGCTCATGCAGCAATGGACGAAGTGGACTTGCATTTCAGTTCAAAACGAGTGATGACCAAAAAGGAAATTCCGCTAAAATATCGCAACAGAATCAACAAAAGCAAACTGCAACAGACACAAACCTTAAACCGTAAATAACTATGATACTTCACAAAGAGAACAACGTGTTTGAACAAATACAGAATATGCTCAAAGCATTTTATCCTGTCTTGTATCTTACCACGTTTGAATACGATCGCACCAAAGATAAAATCAAAGGTATTGCCAAAGAACTGCAAAAGGATTACATTTACTATGAGTGGAATTGTGTTGACGGTCTTAAAAAAACAAATTTCGAAA
>CAJOGF010000065.1 GCA_905233995.1 uncultured Bacteroidales bacterium
TAATTTAGGTGAAATATTTGTAACGGCAAAATATTATAACTGTTTTGTTTTCAATATTTTGCCGTTTTTAACATTTTTTAATTTCGGAATTAAGGAAAAAAACTAATCACTATGATTTTAGGAGCAATAATTGGAGATACGGTTGGCTCTATTTATGAATTTAACAACCACAAGTCGGTGGATTTTCCGCTGTTTGACCCTTACTGCGAGTTTACCGACGATTCTATTTTGACAGTTGCCATCGCAAAATGGCTCGTCATCGACAAAAAACACTCTTTGGAGAAGTTGGACGAATGTCTTGTTGACTTCACCAAACGCTATCCCAATCCTATGGGTGCATACGGCACGGGATATTTGGTTTGGGCAAACTCTCAAAACCGCAAGCCTTACAACTCTTGGGGCAACGGCTCGGCAATGCGAGTATCTGCCGTAGGTTGGGCGTTTGACACATTGGAAGAGACGTTGGAAATTGCAAAACGTTCCGCCGAAATCACCCACAACCATCCCGAAGGCATCAAGGGCGCACAAGCAACGGCGGCGGCGATTTTCCTCGCCCGCAATGGAAAAACAAAACCAGAAATCAAGGACTACATCACCAAAAATTTCGGCTACGACCTCAGCCGCACTTGCGACGAAATCCGTCCAAAATATCGTTTTGACGGTTCGTGTCAAGGCACAGTTCCCGAAGCGATGATTGCATTTTTGGAAAGCAAGGATTTTGAATCTGCCATCCGACTTGCAGTTTCGCTCGGCGGTGACACCGACACCCTCACTTGCATTACCGGCGGCATCGCGGAGGCGTTTTACAAGGAGATTCCGCAGTGGATTGTCGATAAGATTTTGTCGATGATACCGCAGGAGTTTGAGGATGTATTGGGAGAGTTTAATAAGTAACTCGAGTTTCGCAAATGTTGTATTTTAACACGTAACACACAGAATAACACAGAAGACTTTTTTTATGTTATTGATGTTTAGTGTTTTCTGTGTTAAAAATTATCACTTGCGAAAGTTGAGTAAGTAATCATTTGGCTATAACTCCGAAAGAATCGAGTTATAGCCAAGATTTTTTTTGCAGAATCGAAATGAAACTATTAAATTTGCAAGTAATTTGTAAAAAAATCAACCAGCCATGGACATCGAACTACCCGAAAGAATCACAAAGAAAATCGCTAACCAAGCGCGGCTTTGCGTGTCGTCGTACCTTAACGACGACTATCACAAAGACCACACCGACAGCGGCGCAGAGATTGTATGCTACGAATCCATTGTACACGATTTGGTGGCGCAATACCGCCGTCCTTACGACAAAGAATCGCAGCAGACAAGCTCCAAAGAACAGGAAATTCTCCAGCGGCTCCAAGAACGCTATGGCAACGATGTCTCGTATGACACCAAAGGCAAAGGTTACAGCCAAAAATACATCTGGGTGTCGCTCGGCATGGGTGCGAAAATGTCGCTGCGCTGGCAAATATATCAAGGCTGCATGGAAGTTGGCGTGCGTGCCGACTACATCTACGGCGTCGATGTCGACTACGGCGACCTCGACAATATCGAGAGCCTCATCGACTTTGTCCGCGCCAACATCTCCACGTGGCAGCCGTTGGCGTTGGAATGTATCCGTGATTATCGCAAAAAACAGAAAATCAGCGAGATAAAAGCCACCGCCATAAAGTCGTTTGCCACGCAGAAACTCGATGCTTGCGGTCTGCCGTACCGTTTGGAGCAAGGCAAAATGCGCGACAAAGTGTTTTTCAAGATTTCCGAAAAGGAAATGGCACAGTTTTACCTTTCGCACAAGAATTTTGACACGGCGATTGACAAGATAATTACCGCCGCCAAACAGATAACAATTCTAATAAAAGAAACTGGCTTGCAACTGCAAATCAAAAAAATTGGCTACTACGACCATTTTGTTAACGAAGAATAATATAAACCACAAGGCTCTTTCATAAAAAATTATCACCGAATAAAACGGATAAAACAAATTGTTTTAATTAAACAAATGCTGCAAGCAGCGGCAAAATTAACGAATACGCAAAATTCGTTTAATTCGTAAATTAGAATTCAACTTGTTGGATTTTAATTTATTAGTAGTGATTGAAAATTTGTTTCATTTGTTAAATTCGGTGTTAAATGAAAGAGCCGTGCATAAATCATAAAAAAAATGATTAACATCAACACCACAGAACTCATTGAAATTCTCGACAAGACACCTGATAATCAGAATATTATGCTTGTAGGCAAGCACGGCATAGGCAAGTCGGAGATTTTGACACAATATTACACTCAAAAAGGCTACAAGGTGGTAGCACTCTTTTTGGGGCAGATGAGCGACCCCGGCGACCTTATCGGTCTGCCCATAAAAAACGACAAAAACCAACGCACGGATTTCCTTCCGCCATATTGGTTTCCGCTTGACAGTCAGCCAGTTGTATTGTTTCTCGACGAACTCAACCGCGCACGTCCAGAAGTGTTGCAAACCATTATGGACTTGGCTCTTAACCGTAAACTTGCCGGACGACAACTTCCTAATGGCAGCCGTCTGATTTCCGCTGTCAACGATGGCGAAGAATACCAACTCACCGACCTCGACCCGGCTCTTGTATCGAGGTTCAATATATATGGCTTCCGTCCCACTTACAAAGAGTGGCTACTTTGGGCTGAAAAACAGAAAGTTGACACTCGTGTTACCGATTTTATAGCCTCCAATCCCGATTGGCTCGACGGCATTGCAGCCGACCGTCCGCAGATAGACACAGGACTCGAAAAATATCCCGACCGTCGCGCTTGGAAAAAAGTTTCCGACATCGTGCTGCCAATCAAGGAGTTGAAAGAGATTGACCAAAAAATCATTGCGGGCGTTGTGGGCGTACAGGCGGCTCAAAAATTCTACGCTTCGGCATCGGCGGCAAAAATTATCGGTGGCAAAGAGGTGCTTTTGGAGTTCGACAAGGTAAAATCCAAAATCACCAAATACAAAGTTCACCAGTTTTCGGCGTTGAACGACGGTGTTTACCGTTTCCTCGAAACCGCAGACCTTACCCCCGCCGACCTCGCAACCGCCGCCGACAATCTTAAAAAATACATCGCCTTGCTCGAATCGGGCAAAAACAAAGAGGCGTTGGCACATTTTGCATCGGTATTCTCGCAAGGACTTTACCCCAAAGCGGTGGCGTTTATGGTGTCAAATGCTGTGGAAGTTTACCAAAAACTGATAGATTTTGTAAGCAAGTTGTAAAATGGAAGATGTTGTATCAGAGCGTATTAGCAAAATAATTTACGACAACTGGTTTCTCACGGAACCGGCTTTGCACTCTGTTTTGTGCGGTCACGAATTACTAAAAAACCTCAAAATGCCAGTTGCCGTGCGCTGCGGACGCGGCAAAATAGAGTACAATCCCAAAATTGTTAAAACCCTCAACAACAACAATTTAGAGGAAAGTTTTAGGGCAGAGGCAATACGCATTATGCTCAAACACCCTTACCAACGGCAACCCGAATGTCCAGCCGAAGTAAGAACTACGGCAAGCAACATTGTGCTTTCTTGCAATTACGATTTCAAGTATATCGTGATTGACAAGGCAGCCGATTTTCAACTGCCTGACACTGAATATTTTGAATGGTATTGTGCCAAATTGATGACCAACACCGATACAAGCGATTCACAGTCGCAACAATCAGATAACCAACAAGATAGCAATAACAAATCAAGTAGCGGCAATGGATCTGAAAACGACAACAAACCATCGGGAGACCCGTCGTCATCTTCCAATGGACAACAATCTGACAATCAATCGGAAACATCAGACAATCAATCCGCCAAATCCTCGCTCAGCGAACTTTGGGAGGAAAACGAGTTTGAATGTAGCCGCATAAACGAAATCATCGAAAACACAACCTCGTGGGGTACTTTGCCGGGCGATTTGGTGGAAAAAATCAAGGCTACATTAAAAGCGCAAATCGACTACCGAAAAGTGCTTTCAGGATTCAGGGCGAGCGTGATAAGCAGCCGACGCAACCTCACCCGTATGCGTCCAAACCGCCGCACCGATTTTCAAAACCTCGGCAGCGTTTACAAAATGCGCACCAACCTTTTGGTGGCAGTTGACGTAAGCGGCTCAATATCAACCAAGATGTTGCAGAAGTTTTATTCTGTCATCAACCGTTTCTTTAAATACGGTATCGAAAGTATTGATACTGTGCAGTTTGATACCGAGTTAGGAGAAATCATTCCACTAAAAAAAGCACAAACCGATATTAAAGTAATTGGACGTGGCGGCACAAATTTTCAGCCGGTCTTCGACTTTTTCCGTGAGAGCAAATCGCATTACGACGGCATTATAATCTTCACCGACGGCTGCGCACCCGAACCTGAAATCATCGGTCGCAAGCCCAAAGTTCTTTGGATTTTCCCCGACAAAAATTGCGAAAAATCCTCCGCCGACTTGTTAAGAAAATACGGAAGGTGCTGCGTGATAGAGTGTTAAGTCTGCACACTACGAAAAATTAGAATTTTTTGCATAATTAAAACGTAACAATTACATTTGCGAAATAATTAATAAGCCGCATAGTCTTTCATAACATTCCACGCTAATTCGTGGGTAAACTCAAACCTTTGAATAAGCCCCCTCGTTTACAATATCTTTCAAATCATTGTCAAACGATTCGTCTTCCAAAAGTTCAACACCTTCTATCAGTTTTTTTAAGGCTTTCTGATAATTGGCAAAACGTTGCTGTCATCTGATGTCATTATTGTTGATTGATTGCATAATTCCGATTTTCAATTATAAATTTCTAATTTTCAATCACTTTTCCACCTCCACAATCTCGCATGTGTGCTTTTTCTTCTCGTCATAGTTGATGCCAACGAAAAGAAGTTTTATCCTTATCGATAAACTTGTTTAATTTATTGATTAACATTGTTTTATCAACGTAAATATCGGTTGACAAAATTTCTTTGAAGCCGACGTTGGCAGGATTGACGTATATTCCCATGGTTGGTTGTCTTTTATGTTTTTGCAAAGTTATGTTTTTTTTGGTTAATCTCAAAATAATTCTTACATTTGCAACCGTTAACGTAAAAACTTTAAAATACGAAACAGAAATAACGTAAAATATTAACATACAAAGCATTAGCTATTATTCTTGTCCAAATCAAAAGCCTGCAAACTGATGATTTAGAATTATCGGATAAACGCTAATCCACGGGAAGTTTTGCACTTGCCGAACTACTATATAGAGTTAATGCTCGCACCGCGTAAGGTGTGGGCTTATTCTAATAGTAGTGCGGGGTTCATGCAGGCTCCTCGTGGACAAGATAGAAAGGCTCGCACCTTTCTTTTGCCCGGTAATCAAGATTGATAGTGATGCAAACAACTATCAATCGAAATGGCAAACACCACAAAAAAGCACGGCAGGGTTTACACCCCTGACTATATTGTAAATCTTATTCTTGATTTTGGCGGTTACAACGACAACGGGCTGTTGCGTCATCATGTAATTGACAATAGTTGCGGCGACGGTGCGTTTTTGGTCGAAATAGTCAACCGTTATTGCACCTTTTTCCTTGCCGAAAGTGATAATTTGCAAGTGCTGTCCACCGAATTGGAAACATTCATACATGGAATTGAGATAGACAAAGACGAATATGCAAAGTGCATTGACAATCTGAATAAAATCGCGGAAAAACACGGGTTAAAAAATTTAAATTGGGATATTGTTAATGGGGACACTCTCACCATCGACCAATATAATGGCAAAATGGATTTCGTTTTTGGCAATCCCCCTTATGTAAGGGTGCATAATCTTGAAGAAAACTACGATGCAGTAAAAAAATATCATTTTGCCGAACAAGGTATGACCGATTTGTATATAGTTTTCTTTGAAATCGGTTTCAATATGCTTGCTTCAAATGGTACAATGTGCCTTATTACTCCAAGTTCGTGGCTTAGTAGTTTGGCTGGCAAACATTTGCGGAATTACATTGCAACGTATCAAAATATGTCGGCGGTTATAGATTTAGAACATTTTCAACCGTTTGAAGCCACAACTTACACTTTGATATCTAAGTTTGAGAAAACAAAAAAATCTGATAGTATCGATTATTTCATCTTTGATTCAGGCAACTTGAACAAAAGATATATCGAAACTTTAAACTATAAAGATGTCTTTATTGGAGGAAACTTGTATTTTGCCCCAAAAAGCGACCTTGATTTGTTGAAATCCATAAAAACCGAAACAATTTGTCAATATGTCAGTGTAAAAAATGGTTTTGCCACACTTGCCGATAAGGTTTTTATAGGTGATTTCGATTTCACAGAAGGAACAATCGATATATTAAAAGCCTCAACTGGCAAATGGAGCAAATGTATATTTCCCTATTCTTATGATGGCAAACCATTGTCGCCTAATGAGTTCAGGGAAAAACATGAGGTTTTCAATTATTTATTGTTACACAAGGAACAACTTGCCAAAGGGCGAGATTTTGCAGGAGACGACTATTGGTATCTGTTTGGGAGAACACAAGCATTGAAAGATGTTTGCAAAACAAAGTATGCCATCAATACAATTATCCGAGATGTCGGAAGCATAAGGATAGAGGAAGTCGGCAAAGGTAAAGGTGTTTACAGCGGTCTGTATATAATGACTGATATTGACTTTGAAACAATTAAGGAGTTAGTGTGCAGCACCGAATTTGTAAATTACATCAAACTCCTCAAAAATTACAAGAGTGGCGGATATTACACCTTCGCCTCCAAGGATTTAGAACGTTATTTAAACTATAAACTAACAAAAAAATATGGACAATCGAGAATTTCTTCTGGTAGTGCGAGACTCTTTTAAAAAGTTTCTCGAAACTGGCTCTCGCAGCAACGAAAAACTGAAAATCCTGCACGGAGCTATTTCTAAGGATCTTCAATCGCGCCTTGGTAGCGATTATCATGTTCAATCTCTTGGCGTTGGCAACGGCAAGGAGATAAAAATCGATGGACGTTACATTGATAAGGCAGTTGACATCACAATCATGAAAAACAACGAGCCGATTGCAGGAATCGGTGTAAAGTTTGTAATGCAAAACTATTCTCAAAATTCCAACAACTATTTTGAGAATATGCTTGGCGAAACCGCCAACATTCGCTGTGCTAATATTCCATACTTCCAGATTTTCATCATCCCAGACCGTCTGCCATATTACAAGAACGATGGCACTTTTCAAAAATGGGAGGAATTTACAGTCCACAATTCGCAAAAATACCTCACCTTGTCGCGCGACAATGTTGAAACTTCTGTCCACACCCCGACAAAAACGTTACTCTTTGTAATTCATCTTCCAGAAATACAAGGTGTTGTGAGAGATAAAAAAGACTATGTGGAGTATTATTCACATTGCAACAATATGAGTTTTCACGAATCGGAAACTCCTTTCGGTAAATTTTCTTCTGCCGTCATTTACAACGATTACGAGGATTTTGCGCGGAAAGTGGTGCATTATATTGAGTTTTTGTAAAAACAGCAACCTTACTTCTCCACCTCCACAATCTCGCACGTGTGCTTTTTCTTTTCGTCGTAATTGATGCCGACGAAAAGCATTTTGCCGCTGAAATTGTCGAAAGCGTGGAAATATTCCTTGCTTTGGATTTGTGCGACGGCGCGGCTGGCGGTCTGGTTGGATTTGAGTTCGATAATCATCGGCGGATACTTGCTGTCGGCGTGCAACGGGGTGTAAATCAAGTCTGCAATTCCATTTCCGGCGGAAGTCTCTTTGAATACCGTGTAATAATTGAGCGCGTCGATGAAAGCCAAATATACCGCCGAGGCGAGTGCCTGTTCGTTGTTGTAATTGCGGTGCGAGGCAACGTGTATGTGGCTACGGTTCAATGCCTTGGCAACTTCCGCGCTGTTGAGTTGGAGCGTCTGTTCGAGGAGTTCTTCCGAGGCTTTGATGATTTTGTCTGTAACCTTGTAATTCTTGTCGTCCTCTAAAGCGTTGAACCATTCCAGACGAACTTCTTTGTTTGGTATGCGGCAGGTCTTGGTATTAGCATCGTAAGCAAGATAGCCAACGTGTATAAGATACGTAAAAGCATCGTCCTTGTTGCGAAAATCGGTCATCGTATTCATGTAGCGTGTAACGTTTACTTTGACATTTTCGCCCGAAATCATCTTGACAACGTCGTCCCTCATGCCGTCAAAATTGCTCTGCAAACGGTCTGAAATTACTGAATATGACGATGTTTTGTTCCAATGGCCTTCAAAACGGCGGTCTTCGATGCACATGACTACCGATTCGGGATTGTAAACATCAAATTCGTCCAACTTATAGCCTTGATACCAATTTTTACATTCCGTATGGCTGATTTGGTATTTTTCGCAGAGTTTGACGACCTCCTCATCGGTAAATCCCACAAATTCAGAGAGTTCCTTGGAATCAAGAATTGTATATTCCTTAAAATTGTTGAGTTTGCTCTGAACCTTGTCCCTTACAACAGGCAGGATTCCTGTGATGTAGGCGAGCGAAATGGCGGGGCGCAGCGTATCGCTCTTGAAAAGTCCATTGAGAAACATCAGGTACTCGTCAAAAAGACTTTTTTGAATCTCCATCCGCACCAGCGAATCATACTCGTCGAGGATGATTACGAAAGTTTCGCCGGTGGCGGAATAGACTCTCAACATACATTTTGCAATTGTGTCTTTCGCGTCGAATTTTATTTCTGGAAACTGTTCTACAAATTCAGACCTAACAAAATCTGTAAGTTCAACAAGCATCTTGTCCTTTTCGTTTGCATTCTGATACTCGCCTGCAACGTCTATCTTTATGAAATTGAGTTTGTTGAGGTATTTTTCATAATTGTCGGCTTTGGAAATCTTCAAATCCTTGAACATTTCTCTCGAATCGCACCCCTTGGAATAGTAAGCGCACAGCATGTTGGCGGCGATTGTCTTTCCAAACCGTCGCGGACGTGATACGCAGATATATTGGTTGCCCTTGTCGATAAACTTGTTCAATTCGCTGATTAACATTGTTTTATCAACGTAAATATCGGCTGACAAAATCTTCGTGAAGCCGATGTTGCTTGGATTGAGGTAGATTCCCATGGTTGCTTGATTTTTATATTTTCGGCAAATATATGAAAAAATTTCTGAAAAAAGTTATTTGAAACTAAATAGTTTGTACTTTTGCACAGACCAAAAATGGTCAAGAAACTACGCTAACGCACTACCTCATACTCCAATTCAAACTCCTCAATCGAACAGAGATATTACTGAAACTCAAAGACTTAAACAAGACCGTGATTATATCGTCGCACATATTTTCGACCCTCAGCGATACCTGCGACGAAATCCTCGTACTCCGCAACGGCATCATTGCTGAAACAATTCAGCGCGCTGATTTCCAAAAACTTGAAGAAGAAATGAAAGGTTCAGGCATTAACAAATTGGTGGAAGGGCTGGAGTTATAAAAAGATTCAAATCGGCTCAAATTTTCCATAATTTTGTCGTTATAAGTCACATTTTGGTCCGATAATCCAAGAAAAATGGGTATATTTGCACCGATTTAAGAAAATAACAATGGACACTTCAAGAGAAATATTACAATTTTTGCATTATAATCCGCAGTCTTCGCGTGAGGAAATAGCAAACGGAATTAAGTTTGACGGCAGCGATACCACTCTCAAACGTATCATAGCGTCATTGGTGCAAAGCGGTGATGTCGTTGTGAATGGCAAAGCGCGTGCAACACGTTATGAACTTTCCCCTGAGATGATTGCCGCTCTCGGATCAGCAGCCAGAAAGCGCGTGCAACACGTTATGAACTTTCCCCTCAGGCACATTTGCTTATGCCGCTAAACCTTGATACGTATTTTGAAAAAGATGTTGATGAACGTCAGGTACAGACCTCTTTTAATTTTGAACTTATCAAGGAACAACTGCCTAAAGTTACGATTTTTACCTCTGACGAGAGTGCACATCTCAAAGATTTACAAAAAATATTCCGTCAGCATCTTGCTGAAATGTCTGAAAATGAATACAAAAAAGAGATGGAACGCCTTGGGATAGACCTCAGTTGGAAATCTTCGCAGATAGAGGGCAACACTTATTCCTTGCTTGAAACCGAGCGGCTACTCCGCGAAAGCAAAACTGCAAGCGGCAAGACCAAGGAAGAGGCGGTGATGTTGCTCAACCACAAGGACACGCTATGTTTTATATTGGACAATTCTGACTATAAGTTTTGACAGTCAGCAATATTGAAGATATTCACACATTGCTCACCAAGGATTTGTCGGTTGACAGAGGCATCAGACACCGACGCGTAGGCATTACGGGAACCAACTATCATCCACTTGACAACGAGTTTCAAATACGCGAGGCACTGCGAGATACTTGCACATTGGTTAACGGCAAGGTCGATGTATTTGAAAAAGCGTTGCTGACCCTTGTTTTGTTGTCTTACATTCAAGCGTTCAGCGACGGCAACAAGCGCACCGCCCGCATTGCGAGCAATGCAATCCTGATAGCCAACGGATATTGTCCGCTGAGTTTCCGCAGCGTTGACAGCATCGACTACAAAAAAGCAATGCTCATTTTTTACGAACAGAACAATCTGTACGCCTTCAAGCAAATCTTTATACAACAGTTTGAGTTTGCAGTAAAGGAATATTTTTGATGGGTTGGCGGCGGAGAGGAGGCTTTTGTTTAACTATTTGTTGTGTATAATACTGTAAATCAATACATCAATGATATTTTTCTGCGTAAAATCGCAAAATGTTGATTAAATCAGCCCCGCGAACAACATCGGCAGACACTGTTGTTTTGGCAGTTAAAGTGTAGTAAATCGACCAATATCTGCGTATAAAGTTTATTTTGAAAGAAAAAATAATGTAATTTGTTATTTTCCAGCATATTAAGAAAATTTTTATCGAAAATCGTAAAATTTTTTTTGCTAAATCTGCGTAAAATCGCAAAATTCATTGACGTTCGTTTTCTAAAAATCCAACCAGAACCTTAATTCCGAAATTAAAAAATGTTAAAAACGGCAAAATATTGAAAACAAAACAGTTATAATATTTTGCCGTTACAAATATTTCACCTAAATTAGT
>CAJOGF010000066.1 GCA_905233995.1 uncultured Bacteroidales bacterium
TTCATCGTATTTTGCTTTCAGTTGAACCGACTGCAAGTCAGAGCCCGCATCCGGCTCGGTCAAAACCATTGACAAGGTTGCACCCTGAGCCACTTTCGGTAAGTATTCTGCTTTGATTTCGTCAGAGGCAAACTCCAAAATCGTTTCAGCACAATCTTGCAAGCCCCAAAAGTTACAGAAACCGCCGTCAGCACGGGAAACCATTTCGCCAACCATCATGTAAGGAATGTTTGACATATTCAAACCGTCGTACTGTCTCGGCATGGTGATTCCCCAAACGCCCGCTTTTTTCAACGCTTCGTAATCTTCCGTAGCGTATTTGTTGTATTTAAGGTGGTCGTTTTCAATAGAATGACCTTCCAAATCGTTTGCTTCAGCATTAGGAGCGATAACGTCAGCGCAGACTTCACCGCAGATTTCCATCACTTTGTCGTAATTGTCCAAAGCGTCTTCAAAATCTTTTGGGGCGTAATCGTATTTGTCCTTGTCGGAATAGTCTTCGTTTTCTCTAAGGTCTATGATGCGTTTCATCAACGGATGTCCGAGATGAAATTTCAAATCTTCGTTGTCAGTATAAAAATTTGCCATTTTCTTCCGTTATTTAGAATTTGCTTTGTAATATTTAATCATTTTGGGCAAAACGGTTGCAACGTCGCCCGTTACAACGTAGTCAGCAATTGAATTAATAGGAGCATTTTCGTCCGTGTTGATTGACACGATAATTGACGATTCCTGCATTCCGGCTCTGTGCTGAACTTGTCCTGAAATTCCGCACGCAATATATAATTTCGGTCTTACAGTAACACCCGTTTGCCCAATTTGCCTTTCATGCTCACAGAAACCTGCGTCAACGGCTGCTCTTGAAGCCCCGACTTGTCCGCCGAGAACGTCAGCCAATTCATGAAGAAGTTGGAAATTCTCTTTTGAGCCCACGCCGTAACCACCGGCAACAATAACAGGAGCGGCTTTAAGGTTGATTTTTGATTTTTCGATATGACGTGAAATGATTTCAACCGCAAAATCAAGGTCGGTAACGGATTTTTGCCAGTCGATTTTTTTGATTTCGCCTTTATAATTTTCGTCGAAAACCTCTTTTTTCATAACGCCTTCTCTGACGGTTGCCATTTGCGGACGTGTATGAAGGTTCAAGATTGTTGCAATAATATTTCCGCCGAAAGCCGGACGAATTTGATACAACAAATCTTTATAAGGTGTAACGGTTTGAGAAATCTCGCCCGTTTGAGGATCTTTGACAGTTTTCTTTTCTTCATGGTCGCCGATTTCCAAAGATGTACAATCGGCTGTAAGTCCGCATCTTAACGCCGAAGCAACTCTTGGAGCCAGGTCTCGTCCGATACTTGTTGCGCCGAAAAGCATAATTTGCGGTTGCTCTTGTTTAACAAGGTCGCAAATAATTTTCTGAGTTGGAAGTGTCTGATACGGAGCGAGTTTTCTGTCGTCTGCAACGTGAATGACATCAACGCCGTATTTATAAATTTGTCTTCCGATATTATATAAATTGTAGTCAACGGCAACGGCTTCGAGTTTGCAACCAAGGGTTTGGGCAAGTTTTTTGCCTTTTGAGAGGAGTTCGAGGCTGACATCTGCCACAACGCCGTTTTCTGTTTCGCAAAATACAAATAAATTATTCATTTTCAATATTATCCCAAAATGTGGTTAGACAATAAATCTTTAATTAAAACGTCGATGTCGCCATCAGAATCAGTGAGTTTTTTTGATTCTTTTGCTTGAAGGACAACTGAATCGATTTTTTTAACGGTGGTCGGCGAACCGGCCTTTCCGACTTTGTCGTCTTCGACTTTAATATCGTCAGCACCCCAAGTTATGATTTTGCTTTCGTCGTTTTTGTTTTTCATGTAGAATTTAGCGTTGCGAGTCCTGCACGCTGCGGCTGAACCATGAACTGTTATCAATACAGGAAATGGACATTTTACAGTTTCAACTCCCGATTCCAAACGACGACGAACTGTGATTGAAGACTCTGTCAAGTTTTCAACTTCCTCAGCGTATGTAATTTGTGGGATTCCAAGTTTTTCAGCAGCCTGAGGTCCTACCTGAGCAGTGTCGCCGTCAATAGCCTGACGACCACAAAGAACCATGTCATAATCGCCGACGTTTTTTATTGCTTGAGCAATAGCATAACTTGTTGCCAAGGTGTCAGAGCCGCCTAACTTTCTGTCAGTTAAGAGGATACCTTTGTCAGCACCTCTATAAAGGCCTTCTTTTAAGACTTCTGCGGCTTTTGGCAGACCCATTGTTAAAACTGTAATTTGTGTATCAGGATATTGATCTTTGATTCTAAGAGCCTGTTCTAAGGCGTTAAGATCCTCCGGATTTATGATTGCTGGTAAGGCTGCACGGTTCATTGTACCGTCCTCCTTCATGGCATCTTTGCCGACATTATGTGTGTCAGGCACTTGTTTTGCCAATACGATAATTTTAAATCCTTTCTTCATTGTGATTTTTAATAATATGTTTTATGATTTAAAAAAACACCGCAATTTAGCGATTTTTTATTAATTAAAAAATTTTTTTTAGCAGACTTCTACCTTCTCCAAAATAGTTTTGAAAATATTCCTTGCATTCTTAATTCTATCGTCAGAAAGTCCTTCAAGATGTTTCAATGGATTTTTGATACCAAGATTTTCGTACTTAAAAAAGCCTAAAGTATGAAAAGGCAAAAGTTCAACTTTTTGCACAACAGAATATTTTTTTAAAAAATATGCAAGTAGCGAAAGTTTTTCGTCATCGTCAGTATAAGTTGGAACAACAACATGCCGAATCCAAACTGGTTTTGAATTTTTTTCAAGATAATCCAAAAATTTGAGAGTATTGTCAAGAGGTTTTGAAGTATATTTTTCGTGAAGATTAGCATCAAGAGTTTTAATATCAAGAAGTACCAAATCAGTATAATTCAATACATTAACAACTTTTTCCGAAAAAATATAACCTGAAGTGTCAAGAGCTGTATGAAACGAATTTTCTTTACAAATTCTAAAAAAATTCTCAACAAAATCTGCTTGCATCAGAGGTTCACCACCAGAAAAAGTAACGCCACCAGATTTAATGAAACTTTTGTAACGTTTCATTTCCTTAAATAACTCATCTTCTGACATTTCGTATTTTACTGGCGCATTAACATTCCAAGTATCAGGATTATGACAAAACAAACACCTTAAAGGACAACCCTGAAGAAAAACAACAAATCTTATTCCCGGACCGTCAACAGTTCCAAAAGTTTCAATAGAATGAATTTTTCCAATCATTGCAAATAAAAGAAAAAAAGACTGCCAAAAATCATTTCAGCAGTCTGACATAACGAATATGAATAAAAGAGAGAATGAATACTTTTTTTTTATTCAAAACAAAAACTACATTGCCACACGGTCGATTTCGAGTGTAACAATTGTTTTGTTAAGAAGTTGATATGCAATTTCACCAAAAGCGTAAACTCCGTTTTTAACCACATGTCTTCCGTCAAAATTTCCACCGAAGAAATACGAAACACATGAAAAACATGTTGCAATATCAGAACGTTTAGAGCCTAATTTATCATTGAACATTTTTAAATAATCAGCACCGTTTTTCACCAAATGATATTTGTCGCCTGCGTACGTTGGAGAGAAAAACGTTACTTCACCTTTTTGAGGATCAACAATCTTAACATCACGATTGATAAGCGCACCATTTTGAGAGGTAATCATCTGAGTATAACCGCCTAATTTCGGTTTTACAACATTTTCAAAATAATCGGCAATATTACCCGGTTTGCCATCAATAGTACATTCCGACTGAGTAAAACCATCTTTAGGGAATACAATTTCAGATGTATTTTCGTCTATAGTATCAAAATTTTCGATTTCAGCCCTTGCGGTCAAATAATCAGGAAGTTCAACATATAAAACAACCGCTAAGTCTGAAGTAAGGTTTCCGTCCAAACCGCTTGAAGTTTTAGGAGACTTTTTGCCATAATCCTCAAACTTTGTTGCAGCCACATATCCTACAACAGGATTTTTAAACATAGAATCAAACGAAAGAGCGTTGATTGAAAACTCATAATAAACTTCACTATCAATAGGCAATGTAATAACGGCAAAACCGTTGTCAAAACCATTTATAGCAATATCTTTTATATTATTTTTGTCATAGACAGCCACCTTACAATTTTTAGCAATCAACGTAAAGTCGTCAACAAAAATTTTTTCTTCTTCGCATTTACCTTCGTAATCAACAACATAAAGCGTAGTACCTGCAATCCAATTGCCTTTAGGAAGTCCTGTCAATGCCTTTTCGCTACCTGACAAAAGCATTATACGACCCGCGTTGATAAAATCAATTACTTCCTCTTTTGTATATAATTTACTTTCCATATTATTCTAAAAAATTTAAATTTGTTTACCACTTGCCAAAAATTGCTTTACAATCCTCTTGAACTGCCAATGAATATTTTTGACATAACGCATACAATCTATCAACCGCTGCCGACAATGTTAATCTGCCCATACTGATGTCCTTACGCATTTGATAAATCTGAATCTGCAACACGTAATTTTTAAACTTATAGTCGATTTCTCCACTTATAAGTTTAGTCCATTCTATTCGAGTTTTGGGCGGTACTGTAATCATAGCCATAAAACTACTCTGTTTTTGTTAAAAATTATTTACTTTAGTGCAGCAAAAAAACTGCTTATTAAATCTGCGTTAAATTATACATTATTTTTACATTCACCAAATTTTTTACAATAATTTTACAAAAAAAAATCAAAACAAATGAGTGCAATGGATATTTCAAATTTAAACATCGCAATATCAAACAGTTGCAATGATTTAAAATATGACGAATTAGAAGCAAAAAAAATAAATTTTTCTTCCACAAAAGACATAATTACGTTTTTTGAGGAGTCAAATAAGGACTTTTCACTGCTAATTTTTGAAAATATTTTGATTAACGAGTTAGTTTTAAGCAAAATTTTGAGTTCAGAACATGATTTTTCGATTCTTTACAGTGAATATTATGATAACGTTAAAAAATTCTTTCCGCTTTGTGATTACACTTTAGGGTCGGTAAGAGACGATTTTGACTTTGGAAAATGTATGATTGTAAACAATCAAAAAGCAAAACAAGCCATTAAAAATCTTTCTAAGGATATTTCACACGCTGGACTTTATGATTTCAGGCTTCAAATGTCGCTAATTGGACAAATAAAAAAAGTGTCAGAATTTTACACCTTATATAAAGGTGATGAAAAAGATTTTGAAACTTCTCATTTTGCATATTGCGACCCTTTGAATCAAAACTATCAAAAAGAGGCAGAAAAAGTTTTTACCAAATTTTTAAAACAAACAAATGCTTATATCAGCCCGATTAACGATTCAATAAAGGATTTTGACAATATCGTAAACTCCTTTGAAACAAGGATTTCGGTTATAATTCCTGTCAAAAACCGAAAAAAAACAATAAAAGATGCTATAAATTCGGTTTTGAGTCAAAAAACTGATTTCAAATTTAATGTCATAGTTGTTGACAATTTTTCAACCGATGGCACAACAAAAGAAATCGAGTCGATAAAAGATTCAAGAATAATCCATGTGATACCAAACGAAACAACACTTCAAATAGGCGGCTGCTGGAATTTAGGGATTAACAATCTAAATTGCGGAGCCTTTGCCGTTCAACTCGACAGCGACGATGTATATTCTAATCAAAACGTTTTGCAAAAAATCAACGACACCTTTATAAATGAAAAATGCGGAGTTGTAATCGGAAGTTACCGCTTAACAGATTTTGAATTGAACCCATTAAACGATTTTATCATCAATCATAAAGAATATACAAAAGAAAACGGTGCTAACAACGCATTAAGAGTCAACGGTTTTGGAGCACCAAGATGTTTTTTAACGCCACTTGTTAGAAAAGAGCAATTCAAAAATTTCAGTTACGGAGAAGACTACGATATATGTCTAAGATTAAGCCGTCAATACAAAGTTGCAAGAATTTTTGACTGCATTTATCTTTGCCGACGTTGGCAAGGAAATTCCGACGCAAATTTGTCAGCAGAACAAATAACAAAAAACAATACTTTAAAAGATAGTTTCAGAACTTCAGAAATCAAGGTTAGAAAAATAAAATGAAAAAATTATTATTAAGTTTTATCTGCTTTTTGAGTTTTTTACAAGTAAAATCGCAAGAAAACGTACCGCCACTTATTGTAGGCATTGTAGTTCAAGAAATGCGTTATGACGCAATCGCAAGATATGCCGAAGCAATGGGTAGCGGTGGATTACTTAAAATTTTCCGTCAAGGTGCAATCTGCAACAACGCAACCTACGACTACATGTTAACAGAATCATCTCCGGGTTTTGCAACAATATACACGGGAGCAAATCCGTGCAGTCATGGCATTATAGCCGATTCTTGGTACGATAGAACTTCCAATAAATTTGTTTCAGCCGTTAATGACAACAAATATTATACAATCGGGTCAACCTCCGAAACGGGAAAAGTTTCACCACTACAATTATCAGGCACAACACTTGGCGATCAACTAAAACTATCGAATTACAAACGTAGCAAAATTTTCAGCATTTCCTACAACAATCACGGGGCGGTACTACCGGCAGGAAGACTTGCTGATGCTGCCTATTGGTTTGATGAGAAAAATGGTCAAATGATTTCTAATTCGTACTATATGAAAGCCTTACCAGTTTGGGTTTTGGATTTCAACTATCAAAATCTTCCAAATTCATACTTAGACAAAGGCTGGTTTACGCTAAAAAGTATGTACGAATACAAAGCCGCCCTTCCCGACAATAGTATCTACGAAAACGGAATCAACGGTCAAAGTATTTTTCCTTACGATTTACGAAAACTCAACACTTCGGAAGATTATAAAATCTTGAAATATACTCCATACGCCAACGAAATAGTAAAAGAATTTGCTTTGGAACTAATTGAAAAAGAGTCTCTTGGCAAAGATAGATATACCGACCTTTTGATGATAAATTTTGCGGCAACTGGTTATGTTAGCGATATTTTCGGAATAAGGTCAGTGGAACTTGAAGACGTGTATTTAAGACTTGATAGAGCAATTTCACAAATACTTGACAAACTTGATCAAACGCTCGGCGCAAAAAATTACCTTGTCTTTCTGACCTCAGACAGAGGCAGCAGCGACACACCGTCGTTTCTTCAAGATATGGGGTTAAAATGTACAACAGCAGACATCAAGCATTACATGACGCTTCTAAACGCTTATCTTAGAGCATTGTACGGCGATGAAAAATGGGTTGATAAATATTATGGTCGTCAAATCTATCTCAATCATTTGGCAATTGAAAGACACAAACTTTCGATTAAAGAAGTTCAAGATATGGCATCACAATTTTTGTTGGAAATACAAGGCATTGCTAACGCTATTCCTTCGTCAGTGCTGCTAAATCAAAATGCCTCGTCAGGCATTTGGAAACAAGCCTCTAACAACTTTTACCGCAAACGCTCTGGCGATATAATCATAAATCTTGAGCCTCACTGCATAGAAACAAACGAAGACAACACGCAAGCCAACTTTTCTAATTCGGCACAAAACTCGTCTTACAACTACGATATACATGTGCCGCTGATTTTCTACGGCAAAAATATCAAAAACATAAAAGTAAATAGGAAGGTCAGCATTACTGACATCACTCCTACCCTAACCACAATTCTACAAATTCTTCCCCCCGACCGCTCAACGGGAGAACCTATTTACGAAATCTTATCAGACTAAAAAAATTAGGGAATGTCTTTTTTATTGACATTCCCTATAAAAAAATCTCTCTCTTATTTTTTTAACTTTTCAGCAAAAGTTTTTACTTCGCATTATTCGCAACATCAGAATTGTCTGCAACTATACACGATTTTTCAACACTGATATGAACATCTTGAGCAATCGCAATAATTATTGTATTTTCCAAAATCGAAACAACAGTGCCATGAATACCGCCTACGGTCAAAACTTTGTCTCCCGCTTTTAATTCATCACGAAATTTGTTAAGTTCTTTCTGCTTTTTCTGTTGCGGACGAATCATAAAAAAGTAGAAAATAACAAACATCAAAACAAGCATTACAATCATGCTCATTCCACCTCCCTGAGGTTGAGCCGCAGGGTCTTGTAAAATATCCAATAAATACATTTTAAATTATTTTTTTTTATTTGTTTTCCAATTTCCAATTTTCAATTTTCAATTTTCAATTTCTAATTCTCTACCACACCCGTTACTACAAGGTCGAAGATATTATCTTTGCAATTAGAAATCACTTTCACCGTTTTGTATTGAGTTCCGTCCTTACCGTGAGAATCAAAACGAACTCTTATTTCACCTTTTTCGCCTGGCTTTACAGGAGTTTTGCTAAATTCAGGCACGGTGCAACCGCACGAAGTTTCAACTTTTTGAATCATTAAGTCAGCCTGACCTGTATTTTGAAACTTAAACACATAACTTACCTGCTCGCCTTGAAGAATTTTTCCGAAATTGAATACAGCAGTATCAAATTCTATTTGTGGAAATTTTAAAGTATCTTCTTGATTCAAAGCATTTTCCGCTGAATTATTATTTGTATTTTTTCCTGACCCACAAGAAAAAATTGTCAGCAAAAGCGAAAACAAAAAAACAAAACAACTTAAATTATTCTTCATTTTTTTCCTCCATTTCTGGCATTTCGGCTATTTTTTTAATTTTGTTTTCTTTCAACAATTTTGACACTATTTTATCCAACACTCCGTTGATAAAAATGCTACTTTTGTTGGTAGAATAATTTTTTGCCAATTCAATATATTCGTTGAAAGTAACTTTCAAAGGTATTTCAGGAAATGCTTCCACCTCTGATAGTGCAATTTGCAAAATCAAAGTATCAAGAAACGCAATTCTTTCGATGTCCCAATTTTGAGAATTTTCAGCAACAAGACCTCTGTAATATTCATCTTTAGCGATGGCTTTTCTAAAAAGTTTCAAAACGAACTCTCTGTCATCATCGTTTTTAAACATTTTGGGAAGCGCATGGTCTGGTTTGTAACTTTGTTTATAACGCTCTATGGTTTTCAAAACCATTCCTAAAATAAATTCTACGGTATCTATCCAATAAACCGATTGTCTTTCAAGGCTTTGATACAACAAATCACAATCATAAACCACGTTTTCATACATAAACGAAAGAATTTTTTTGTCATCTTCGTATGTTGAATCGAGTTTGCTCATATATGCTTTGTATTCTTCAGTTTCTTCAAGAGTAGAAAAAATACGTTTTGCAACCTCAGGATATTTTTCCCAAGACAATTTTTTGGCGTTAACATACCTAAGATAATCTTCGTTTTCTCTGAATTGGGCTAAAAACTTGTTGTTAACAAACTTAAAATTAGGATTTTTGTCGTTTTCGTCAGCCAAGAACTTCTGTTTTTTTGAATTTATGACACTACTTGCGTACTTGCAGACCTCCTCTCCGAGCAGAAAAAGGTAAAAATACAATTCATACGACTTTTGTATGCTATACAAAAGTTCTTTCTCGGATTTTGAAACATCAGAGTCTCCTCCCTGATAAAAAGAATAAATAGTCTGCAAAACTTTTATTCTCAAAATTCTTCTGCTTATCATTTGAAAAAAAAGAACTAAAATTCACGCCGCAAAATTAAAGATTTTCGTACAAATAAAAAATTAATTTTGAGTTAAGATTTCAAAAAAACAATTTTTCAAATCTGAACACAAAAAATCAATTTAAAATCAATCGACGAAGATTTTCAATTTGTTCTGTTGAAACTTTTAATATTTCTACTGCCTTATCAAATTCAAAACCGTTAGCAATTAAGTTTTTAACACTTTCCTCAAGTTGAGCAATACGACCTTTTTCCATACCGATTTTTTCGCCTTCTACACGACCTTCAACAATACCTTCGGCTCGTCCTTCGGCTCGTTCATTCGTCATCGCATTTCTTTGCGACATTACTTCAAGCAAATAATCTTCGTAAGCGTAAAGGTCGCCGTCTGAATAGGCAGAACGT
>CAJOGF010000067.1 GCA_905233995.1 uncultured Bacteroidales bacterium
GAAGATTATAAAAGTCAAAAAGATTATTTTAGAGGTAATTTGGACGGATATTTAACAACATTTGGACTAAATTATCAAATAACGCCAAGTCTTTCGGTAGGTTTTCAGGTTAGCACTTCAAAAAATGTTAACCCTTATTATGGATATTATTACGGATACTAAACATTCAGTATGGTCTTTTTACAAAAATTTCGCGAAAACATAGGTTTACAACTTTTAAAAAGAAAAGTTAAACAAACTTTCAGAAAAAAAGCGTTCAATAATTTTGACACCGCTAAAACTATTGGTATACTTTTCAACGCATCAAAACAAGACGATTTGTTGCAGACAAACCTTTTTATACAAGAACTAAAAGATTTAGGTAAAGAGGTTTCTGCCTTAGGTGTTGTGCACTTGGAAAAACAAATAAGTTTTTACGAAGTAATTGACAACATAAAATATTTCGCTACCGAAAAAACAAATATTTGCTGTTATCCAAAATCAGTAAACGTAGAACAATTTATTGCTCAACCATTTGACATTTTAATTAATTTGTCAACAATCGAACCAATTGCAATAGATTATATAATGGCAAATTCAAAAGCGGTTTTTAAAGTGTCAAAACGACTAAGAAGCGATGACTTTGTGGATTTTATCCTTGATTTTAGTCAGGGCAAAAATCCGCAGACAAAAGAAATTATAACAAAAATAAAAGAATATTTGTCAGCATTGACCAAAGCATAAAATGATGAGTAATTTTAATTTTTACGGCACGGGCGTAGCCCTTGTAACGCCGTTTGACAATCAAGGCATAGATTATAAAAGCCTTGAAAAACATCTCAACTACATTATCGAAGGCGGGATTGACTACATCACCTTACTGGGCACAACTGGTGAACCCCCAACAATGTCAAAAGAGGAGAAAAAAGAAATTATCCGCTTTGTAAAAGAAAAAGTAAACGGCAAAGTGCCAATAATCCTCGGCATAGGCGGCAACGACACTTTTTCGGTAGTCGAAGAAATCAAATCAACCGACTTAAACGGAATTGACGCTCTTTTAAGTATTTGTCCGTTCTATACAAAACCTTCACAAAGAGGAATTTACGAGCATTTCAAGGCTATTGCCTTGTCAACAGATAAAAAAATAGTTTTGTACAACGTTCCGGGCAGAACTTCAAGAAATATCGAACCCGATACAATTATAAAACTTGCAGAAGATTTCAAAAATATTGTCGCAGTAAAAGAAGCAAGCGGAAATATGCAACAAATAATGACTATTTTGCAAAAAAAGCCAAAAAATCTTGCTGTTATCTCTGGTGATGATTCCTTGGCAGTTCCGATGATTTCTTTGGGTTGCATAGGTGTAATTTCGGTTGCGGCAAATGTTGTTCCTAAGAAATTTTCGGGTATGATAAATGCTGCTCTCAAAGGCGATTTTCTATCAGCACAGAAAACGCATTTTGAATTATTGGATTTGATGAACGCTCTTTTTGAAGACGGCTCACCTTCGGGTGCGAAAGCGGCTTTGAGCATTTTGGGCATTATGCAAGAAAAGTTAAGACTTCCGCTTGTAGAAGTTTCACCAAAAGTAAAAGAAAAAATAAAAAACATACTTTCAAAATTAAATTAGCATGACAAATTATCCTTTTTGGGCGGCTTCAGTCGTATGGTACGAGATTTTTCCTGACAGGTTTTGCAAAGGTAACGTTTCTAATCCTATTTCCAAAAAGGATATTTTAGGCACAACGCCTTGGGGTTTTGACGATTTGCCGTGGGAAATCTCCGATTGGACTACCGCTTGGTATCAGAGGCAAAATCACGAAAAACAAAACTCCAAAAGTCTAAAAATGAATATTTTGCGCCGAAGATACGGCGGTGATTTACAAGGTATTATTTCCAAACTTCAATATCTGAAAGATTTGGGAATAACGGCTTTGTATTTTACGCCTATGCAGTTTTCGCCATCTCTGCATAAATACGACGGCACAAATTTTATGCACATCGATCCGTTTTTAGGACCTGATGCTCTAAACGACAAAAAAACAATCGAAAACGAAAATTTCGATGATTTTGAAAACGCAAAATGGACAAAGGCTGATTTACAAGCCCTTGAAATGATAAAACAAGCCCATAAATTGGGCATGAAAGTCGTTTTTGACGGCGTTTTCAATCATATCGGTTATAATAGTGTTCCATTTCAGGACGTGCTAAAAAACAGAGAAAAATCGAAATATGCTTCATGGTTTTTTGTGGATTTTTCTTTGTCAACAAAAAGCAATTTGGTGTATGAAAAATTTTGGGGCATTGTAAAAGAAATGCCCAAACTAAATTATTCCTCTGCCGAAGTAAAAGAATACGTTTTTCAAGTCCTAAAGCGTTGGTTGAAACCAATTGTTAATGGCATTGAGTATGAAGGCATTGACGGTTGGAGAATAGACCATGCGATAGGTGTCCCGATGAATTTTTGGAAACAAGCTTTCAAGTTTGTAAAAACAATAAAAAGCGATGCATTGTTTTTGGGCGAACTAATTGAAGAAGACCACATTATAAAGCCATATTTGGACGAAAAATGTTTTGATTCGGTAATGAATTATTCACTTTATTTCAGCATTTGTGAATTTTTTGCGCCACAAAAGAATATCTTGTCTGCTTTACAATTTGACAAAAAAATAAGAAGAGAATTAACACTTTTCAAGACAGAAAATAATTTTCTGATGTTCAACCATTTAGGGACTCACGATACGGAAAGATTTTCATCGCTAATTGTAAATTCTGACTTGAAAAACTTTTCCACTATTACCACTTTTTTTGAAAATTCACACATTAACGACAAAAAGTACACTTCTCGTTGTCCAAATGAATTAGAGAAAAGGGTTCAAAAAATGGCAATAGTCTTTGAGTTTTCGTTTGTTGGCTCGCCAATGATTTATTACGGCGATGAAGCGGGAATGTGGGGCGCAAACGACCCCGATTGTCGCAAACCAATGTTATGGCAAGAAATGAATTTTCAAGACGAAGAAATACTTGTTTCAAACCGTCATACAAAAAAATATGATAAAGTTTGTTTTTCAAATGATATGTTCTTGTTTTACAAGAAGATAATTGCCATTAGGAAAGAAAATTCTGAAGTTTTCAGCAAAGGAGAATTTTTAACGCATTATGCTGACAAAGACAAAAGACTATACTTTTACAGCCGAAAATACCGAAAAAACGAACTTTTTTTTGCTTTTAACAGAGAAAATAACTTAGAAACAATAAACATTAAATTCAGCAAAAAAACAACCTTTAAAAACGTATTTTCAGACGATATTTTTTCAACAGATAATTCAGGCAACCTTAAATTAAGCATACCAGAGGTAAGTTTTATGGTTTTCAAGATATGCGAATAGGGATAAAAAGTTAGTTTAGACTTTATAAAAATACTTCAACTAACATAGTCTAAATACATGGGAATAAAGATAATGAAACACTTTGGCACAGATATTGCTATTCTTTAAGTACAAACTTAAACATAAACAAAAAAAAATGGCAAATTTATCTTGGGCGGGTATAATTTCAAAAGGCATCTTAAAGATGAAACTCGCATTCGACAAAAGTGTAAAAGCCCCAGACAGGGTTAAAATTATGAAACATTGGGCTCAGGAAGTTTCAAACTCCGACGTTAACATTATTGAAACGAAGCATTTTGACACGATGAGTTCGATAAAGGCTATTCTAAAGCCCAAAAATTAAAACTTTAAAATTGTTTTTTACAACAACTCGACTAAAAAAACGGAGAATGATTTTTTTCATTTTCCGTTTTTTTTTTAAGATTTTATTTGGCCCTGACAGAGATACAGAGTTGACATCGCTCATCTAAAGCAAATTTGTTGAAATCGTAATCCAATTTTGAAAGGATTTGTTCAGAAATTGAATCTTTAATTATTGGATTTTTTTCTTTGATTCTTTGGCTCTCATACAGAGCGGAATCAACAGAGTTTCAGAAACATCTTCTTGAAACTCAGGTCTGATTTTTTTCATCTTTTAATTAATTATACTGCATATTGTTAATGTCAACTATGCAAAAATATGATTGATAGAGGTTTTTAACAAGAATAATTGAGAAATCAGGAAGAATGACCAAACTGCAAAACTTCAAAGAATTTTTGATTGAATTATTATCAAAATTTTGACACAAACAGAATAAAATACCTAAAAATAATGATTGAATTTCGTCATCAAATCTCAAAAATAATTTCTAACTTTGCGGTATGAAAAAGATTGCAAAAATATTATTCTCGGTGGTGTTCTCGATTTTCATTCTGTTAATCGGGGCGGGGGTTAATATTGTAAAATGCAATCATTCAGGCAAATACAAAATAACGTCGGCGGCTTTCTCACTGGGCAACAATTTTTCTTGCAATACGTCGCACGGATGTATGGAAACCGAATTTGTGCAGTATGTTCCGTGCGTCAATCCTGATTATCAGGCGTTTGACTTTCATTTTGAGATACCTACTATCATTAAGGATATTTTTTATGATATTAACGACTATTCACTTGAAACCCAACATTATACAATCAACACAAAGATAAATCCGCCTCCAAAGGATTTGCTTTCTATAATTAAAGTGTTCCGAATTTGATTTTTGTGATTTTGCGTAACTGCAAATTCGCAGGATGCTTATATGTACGTTCGTTCTGCGGAGGAATTGTATATCTATTACTCAATTAAAATTCTGAATATCAATAAATTATGAAAAAATTTTTAATGGCAGCATTGTGTATGCTCGCCTCATTGGGCGTATCGGCTCAGAATGTAATTTCGGGAACGGTAACGGACGTAAAAGGCGAATCGCTCACAGGCGCAAATGTCTATTGGATAGGCACTTCCACGGGCGTTACAACCAATGTTGACGGAAAATTCTCAATCGAAAGAATTGCAGGCAAAAAACTCCTTGCAATCTCGTTTTTAGGTTTTGAAACCGACACTGTGGATATTGGCAAAATATCTGACAACCAAGCAATTAAAGTAACATTAAAGGACAATTCAAAGGACGTTGCCGAGGTTGTAGTTTCGGAGCGTCGCCGTGGCACGTCTGAAATGGGCGGCGCGCTCAACGGTCTGAAAATCAATCAGGCAGAACTTTTCAAGGCGGCTTGCTGCAACCTTGGCGAAAGTTTGTGGAATTAATCCTAATAAGTTGATTAGGTATATTGGAGAAATACTACCGGAAGAATCTATTGTATGTGCAGATGTTGGCAGAAAACATTCCCGATTTTCGCCTTACAGCCTCGCCATACGCACTCGGATACGTACCGGGCGCGTGGCTCAAAGGGATTCAGGTCTCGAAGGGTGCGTCGTCGGTGAAAAACGGCTACGAAAGCATTACAGGTCAGATAGATGTGGAATATCTCAAACCAGACGACGAACAAGGAATCGGTCTCAACATTTATGGCAATTCTGAGGGCAGAATGGAGGTGAACGCAGATGCCAACAAGCACATTACGCATCACCTAAGCACCGAAGTATTAGTGCATTACGAAAATTCTTTGGCAGATATGGACGAGAACGGCGACAATTTTTTCGACAAGCCCGATGTCAATCAAGTGAATTTTCACAACCGTTGGCATTACCACAAGGGACGGTATATTTTTCACGGCGGATATTCGATTTTGGACGAAAAACGCGATGGCGGACAGTTGAAATCCATTGAAAATGTGCCACTTTACAAGATATCGATGGACACCCGCCGTTACAATGCATATTTGAAAAACGCTTTTGTAATCGACCCCGCACGCAATTCGAGCGTTGCGCTAATCACCTCTGCCACAATGCATAACTTGGAATCGCAGTTTGGCAGCAAGGTTTATAACAACGACGAGCGCAACCTCTACGCACAACTCATTTTTGAAACTGATTTGGGCGAAATGCACAATATATCAGCGGGTTTGAGCGTCAACGCCGACCGTATGTCGCAAGATTATCTCCAAACCAAAAATCTCGATGAAAACGAAACCGTAATTGGCGGCTATGCTCAATACACGTTTAATTACGACGATATTTGGATTTTGATGGCAGGTTTGAGGATAGACAACAGCGATGATTTCGGTACATTTTTTACTCCGCGTTTCCATCTGAAAATCAAACCGTTGGATGCGTTTTCAATGCGTTTTTCGGCAGGCAAGGGTTACAGGTCGCCCCACGCATTGGCAGAGAATCACTTTTTGCTATCGTCGGGTCGTGAAATTATCATCGAAAACCTCTCACAAGAGAGCGCGTGGAACATTGGTTCGAGCCTTTCGTGGAAGATTCCAATTGCCGGTAAACATCTGAAAATCAACACAGAATACTATTACACCACATTCCAATCGCAGGCTTTGGCAGATTACGACATTTCGCCCAGCAAAATAGTCATCAAATCTTCTGACGAACGCTCGTATTCGCATACATTTCAGGCAGATGCGGCGTATGATATGTTCAAGGGATTTGAACTTTCGGCGGCTTACAGGTTGAACGACGTGAAGGCTCATTCGGGCGGCAAATTGCGGGTTAAACCATTGACCAACAAGTATAAAGCACTCTTTACAGCCTCGTACAAAACGCCATTGGCTATTTGGCAGTTTGATGCAAACCTCCAACTCAATGGCGGCGGCCGTCTGCCCGATTATTTCAATGAAAACGGAGAGTTGGTAAGCGATGCGGAATTTGACGCTTACCCGCAACTCAATATTCAGATTACCAAATGGTTCAGAAAGTTTTCGATTTATGTAGGCGGCGAAAATTTGACAGGTTACAAACAGAAAAATCCAATAATTTCGGCTGCAAATCCTTGGTCTGAAACCTTTGAGCCGACGTTGGTTTATGCACCAGTAAGCGGCGCGATGTTTTATGTGGGACTGAGGTGCAATTTGTTTAGAGAAAAGTAATTTTTAAGCAATAAACGTTTAACAATCAAAAACTTGCATTATGAAAAAGTTAGTAATGTTTTTCGCCATTATGATTATGGCGTTGACGGTAGCGGGCAAGGACATCAAGACCCTTGTGCTCACCACCAATCCGCAGATGCACTGCGAGAGTTGCGAAAACAAAATCAAAAACAACATCCGCTTCGAAAAGGGCGTCAAGTCGATTGAAACCGACATTGCCGCCCAAACTGTGACCATCGTCTATGATGCGGATAAGACCACCGAAGACGCTATCATCCAAGCGTTTGCAAAAATCAACTACACCGCTCGCAAAGTCTCAGAAGGCGAGGCAGTGGAGCATTGCCACGAGGACAGCGGATGTTGCAAAAAGAAATAAAGGGGATTACACGCTATTGTGGACAACCTTGGCAATGGAGGCGTATGCGAAGTACGCCTCTATATGTCTAAAAACCAAGACAATACAAAATATTTAAAAAAATTTTGTGTAAAGATTTGCATTTTTCGTGATGTTTTGCGATATTTGCGAGTGGTATTTAGGGCATTTGTAAGCACCTAAACCGAGTAAAATATTTGTACGAAAGCGTTATGCTTTTTCTTGTTGCTGAAATGTGAGAAGTTTCAAAAAGGACGAGAGTTGGCATAACGGTTTTCGCCTATCGTATAGGCGTGAACCGTTGTAATTGTATCCTCGTCCACAGGTAATTCTCACAACCTCAGCAACAGAACAATTATAGTATATGCGGTTCGCGCTTTCGGTATGCGATAAGTTAAACAAATTCCTTTCCGAGCCGCAAGAGGAGGTAAAATCATTGAAACTATGTTGGACAGTTTTGTTTTCAATTCGGAACATCATCAACGTTATGAAAACGGAGTTCCGGTAATGGGATTACAAACTTTTAACCGTGTAATCCGATTAGAGAAGAATGTCAATGGCTGCAAGGGTTGGAACATTCCGAGTGGCAAGGGTTATATCCTCTACATTGACAAACCTAACGACACGCCTTTCTTTGGTGGTCCCGGAGTTCCCAAACCTATGGATGTGATTGCAGAAGATGACACGGTTGTCAAATTGCAGGGATATGCTGCACAGGCAATGACTCCTTTTGGATGGCAGATGGAAGATCTTTCTGACAGTGGTCTCTCTGTTTATTTTTCCAATGGAAAAATTGTCAAGTGCGTATTCCATATGTTTAACAAGAATGTTGATATTGAATATTTACCATAAGTATTATGAATTATTCAGAACAAATAATAACACCACTCATCAATGAGAGTGTTAAATTCGCCCAAGACGGCAACTTCCGAAAGACACAAGAAAGTTTGAACCGTTTGTACAACCTATTCAATAAGCCCGGTGGTGGAAAACTGATAACATCATATCCTTACAAACAAGAGTTGGGTGAAAGTTTTTCTATGATGTTGGAGTATGATTGGGTTCACGATTCTGATATTCGGGAAGTGTGGGCGGAAAATGGATTCTATTGCTTCATAAAGGCAATTAGAGAACAAGAAAACGCTACGGCAGAAAGTCAGGCTGTTCTTATGCTCGGACTATTTGCCCATCTGTACTTGGGTCGCAAATCTTTGATGCCAAAAGTTAACAATATTTTGGCTACTGCGCGACGTCGTTTGGAACCAATTTTTACGCTTGATGATTACAATCATAACGCCGAGTATTTACTTAATCAATTCGCATTTATGGCTGTTTATGGTGCTCGGCCTTTGATTGTTGGTAATCCTGAAACCTTGGATTATTACACAGAAAGATTTACTGATTTTGAGAATTTCTTCAAACAATCTGTATCAAGGCGTGAATTTATGCAGTTGAATCCATTTTCAATTTTCAACAAGGCAAAATTCATTGCACAGATTATTGAAAGCATATTGAATGACATGTAATAACTAAAATTGACAAGAAATGGGATTGTTGAGTTTTTTAAAGAACAACGATGACGGTAGCAAAAGTAACGGCAAACCGTCTGACAGTGCTAATATGTTTTCCAAAGCCGAAATAGAAAATATTATTGGCATCCTGTCAAAAATCAGTTACCTATTCCGTGATTCTCAGTTGCTGAAATCAACGGGCGGCGGACGGAATGAAAGTATGATGAATAAAGTTCACTCATATATCGGCATTCTCGGCTACTACTATGAAGAAGAATATCATTACGGCAGACTGTCGGATATTGTGGATAGCAAAATCGCATCGCATTTTGTATTGGTCAAAATGGTTATGGGCGATTCTGACCACCGCAATACCACCGTAAAAGAATTGTCCGACAATTGGTCTGACATTCTGCAAGTGATATTCAACATGCAGTTGGAATCTAACAGAGAGGGCAATGTTTTCAAGCAAATGAAAACCGACATAGACAAGGTAACTTCCGCCTTTGAAAAAATGTCAGGTAAAAAATGCAGAGAACCAAAAGACCCAAGGAATGTTACACCGAGAAAAGTATCTTACAACCCTTTGAACATAACAGAAGATCCAAATCTTTCTTGTGGACATATAATTCCTGACATTTCACATGTGTTTGCACAAGAACTTCTTCCGCAACTGATGACATCACAGTATTCGGGAAAAGCGCAAAAAGACATCGTTGCCGACTACACAATAGATTTGCTGCAATCATATTCAAGCAATGCCGGGTTTCTGCCAATGGTAATTGTTGATATGGTAACAGGACAAGTCAATCAAGTAGTATCAAGGATATACCGTGTTTCGTATTCTCCTTGCAATTCCTTGAAAGAATATATTTTAAGCAAAATATACAGATAAGAGAAAATATTGCGTATATACATTTGCATCGTTGCGAAAGTATATACGCAATATTTGAATGGGAACTACCATCGGTCATAAAGACTGTCATACTTACAACGAAATCTTCTGATTGACGATGCGATTTTACCTCACTTTACCGCACCAATCACCACATCCGGCTTGGGTTCCATCAGAATTATAGCCGTGAGTTTCTTGCCCATATCCTTGAACGAATGACCGCAGAGAAAAAGATTATCGTCAATTATCAACCAACGGTCGTGTGAGGGGTTAGTCCATTGGTGGGTGTTGATAGGTTCAATTCCTGCGTTTGAGTTGTGAGCATTCCGCAATGTGGTATGTTCGCTAACAGAATAAATGTCGGCGGTAACACCTTTTTGACGGACATCAAGAATTTCAAATGTGGCGGCATCAACGTAAGGGTCAATGATTACGACACGTTTTTGGGCGGTTTTCACCATCCGTTCCAATAGCGACCGCGCCTCAAAAAACTGACCATTGAAAAACACCTGTTCCACCGGTGGCACATTGGTACGGACAAAGAAGTCGATTTTTTCGCGGTGGTCGGCAAGTTCTTTTTCTATGGTGTTGAGTCTGCGGTCGATGCGTTCTTCTACATAGATTAGACGTTGGTTGATGTTATAACCCTTTATAAGATAATCTTTTAGAACAGCGGTTGCCCATTGACGGAATTGTGTACCCCTCAGTGATTTTACCCTGTAACCAACAGATATAATCACATCAAGATTGTAAAAAGATGTACGATATTTCTTTCCGTCAGCCGCAGTTGTCAAGGATTCCTTGACAACTGAAAATTTATCTAACTCGCCTTCTTTGAAGATATTGTTGATATGAAGACTTACATTCTGTTTGGTTGTGTCAAACAAAACTGTCATTTGTTGCTGCGTGAGCCACACGGTTTCATTTTCCAACTTGACTTCCAAAGAAAGTTGGTCATCAGGCTGATACAGCACTATCTCACCGCTGTTTGTCGGCACATTTGCTATTGATATGTTATCTTTTTGAGGCATAATCTGTTTTAATTGTTTCGGCAAATATAATGATTTTGCACGAAATAAACAAATTATTACTCCAACGCCTGCCTGAAATCCTCAATCAAATCTTCGGTGTCCTCGATGCCTGCCGAAACGCGGATTAGGGTGTCGGAAATGCCGTTTTGTTCGCGGACTTCCTTGGGCACGGAGGCGTGTGTCATTATCGCCGGAATCTCGATGAGACTCTCAACTCCGCCGAGACTTTCTGCCGTGGCAAAGAGTTTGAGTTTTGAGAGAAAATTCTGCGCATCGTCCAATGTACCAACGAGTTCAAACGAGAAAATTCCACTCGAACCCGACGACTGAGCCTCTGCAAGAGCGTGCTGCGGATGCGATTTCAACAGCGGAAAATTCACACGTTTCACCTTGGGCGAACTCTCCAAAAACTCAGCCAAAGCCAAGGCATTTTTCTGATGCTGTTGCATACGCACGGCGAGAGTTTTGGCACCACGGAGTGTCAGATAACTATCAAACGGCGAAAGCACCGCGCCCACAGCGTTCTGATTATAAGCGAGTTTCTTGTAATAATCATCATTGTTGAGCACCACCGAGCCGCCAAGCACGTCGCTGTGTCCGCCGATGTATTTGGTTGTGCTGTAAACCACGATGTCCGCGCCCAAATCCAAAGGTCTCTGAAAATATGGCGACAAAAATGTGTTGTCAACCACGAGTATAAGTCCGTGTTTGTGAGCGATTTGCGCAATTGCCTTGATGTCAGCCAATTTCATCAGCGGATTGGTGGGCGACTCAATCCAAATAAGTTTGGATTTTGGCGTGATTGCGTTTTCGATGTTTTCGGGTTTGGTGGCGTCCACGTAGGTGGCGGAGATGTCAAAATTAACAAAAACATTGCTCAAAAGCCTCCGAGTGCCGCCATAAAGGTCGTCGAAACCAATCACATTGTCGCCCGCTTTCAGGAGCGAAATTATCACTGTGGACGCCGCCGCCAAGCCGGACGAAAACGCCAAACCATACTTTGCGCCGTCTAAGGCTGCAAGTTTTTCCTCCAACGCCTTGCGGGTTGGATTGAGGCTGCGTGTGTACTCGTAACCCGCTGTGGGTGAGTCGGCTCTGAGCCTTGCAAAAGTTGTTGATAAATGAATCGGAACGGCCACATCGCCACTTGCCCCGTCTCTGAAATCCGGCTCTTCACCATTGTGAATTGCCCTTGTAGAAAATGCTGTCATATTAATTACGAATTATGAATTACGAATTATGAATTACGAATTATGAATTACGAATTATGAATTTTGAATTATGAATTTTGAATTATGAATTGTCAATTATTCAATTTTCAAGTTTTTCTCTTTGAGCCATTCGTCGTTGAACATTTTGGAGAGATACTTGTTTCCGCTGTCGCAGGCGAGGGTTACAACTCGCTTAGGCTCAGTCTGTTGGCGGCAGTATTTGAGGGCGGCGGCAAGGAGCGTTCCTGTAGATGAACCTGCCAAAATTCCTTCCTCACGGAGCAACAATCTCGCCGCCGAAAAACTCTCCTCGTCGCTCACTGTGTACGCCTTTTTAACAAGTGAAAAATCAGCGAGTTTGGGAATGTAATCTTCGCCAATACCCTCCACGTACCACGAACCGGCATCGTTGCGGAGTTTGTGGAGATTAATGTAATCGGCTAACACAGAGCCTTTTGGGTCGGCAAGGATGAACTCAGTTTTGGGACTCACACGCTTAAAAAACGCCGAAAGTCCGCTCAACGTTCCCGACGAACCAACGCCAACAACCACTGCATCTACCTGATGATCAAGTTGTTCCCAAATTTCGGGTGCGGTGGTTAGTTCGTGAGTTTTTGGATTGTCGGGGTTTTCAAACTGATTGATGTAGTAGCCGCCGCGCTCGTTGGCAATCTTTGCCGCAAGGTCGTGGTAATATTCGGGATGACCCTTGCCCACGTCGCTGCGAGTGATAACTACCTCTACGCCAAGGGCTTTGAGATGGTTGATTTTTTCGGTGCTCATCTTGTCGGGAATCACAAGGAGCAACTTGTAACCCTTCAAACGACTTGCAAGCGCAAGACCAAGCCCTGTGTTTCCCGCCGTAGCCTCCACAATAAGGTCGCCGGGATGGATTGAGCCGCGTTTTTCGGCCTGCACAATCATATTCAAACCTGTGCGATCCTTGATGCTGCCTCCCGGATTTTGATTTTCCAATTTGAGGAACAGGCTACTAACGCCCGTATCCAATCGCGAAAGTTGAACAACCGGCGTATTGCCGATAGTGTCCAAAATGTTGTTATACACTGACATAATGATGCAATGTTAGTTAAAAAAACACAATAATTTTAGATGGAAATTTTGCAATTATTCAATTGCAGGGGGACAGAGAAACGACTCCCCGATTAGAAAAGGCAACAGACACCGCTACATCGTCCATACACGCCAAAACCACCCTCGGAACATTCTGTATCCCCGAAGGTTGCCGCGACGCAATAGTTGAAATTATATGTAGTTAAGTGTGTCATATTTGTAATGATTTTACGATGGTAAAGGTAGAGACAGGAGAAATATTTGGCAAGAAAAAGGGTGTGAATTGGAGAATTTTGCTGAAAAGTGATTGAAATTTGGGAAAAATTCACTGCGAATGGAAAGTGGATGGCGGAGTGATAGAAAAAATGAATTGAATGGTAAATAATCTTTGCAGAGTAAAAAGTATTTATTATCTTTGCCAAAAAGTTGAAAACTTAGAGCATTATGGGCATCTATCTGAATCCTGACAATGTCGGCTTCAAAAGAGTGTTAGCCGAAGAAATATATGTCGATAAAACTATGTTAATCAATGAATTAAACAAGTTAATCGACACCAATAGTCATTATGTTTGCGTTTCTCGTCCGCGCCGTTTTGGCAAGACCTTCGCAACCAAAATGATGTGCGCCTACTATTCCAAAGGTTGCGATTCGAGAGAAATGTTCAAGAATTTGAAAATTTCAAAGGCTGATAGTTACGAAAAATATCTCAACAAACTGAATTTTATTTCAATAGATGTTGCAAGTGAATATCAGAATGCACCCGTGAAAAAAGATATGCTCGTTGATTTGTACAGTAGGATTCGCAGTGAATTTCAAGAACAGTTTCCTATGCTGCAATTCCGTGACAATGAAACACTTGCAAATTGCATTTTGACAGTTTATGCTAAAACCAAAGAGACATTTGTAATAATTCTTGACGAATACGACAGCCTTGTGCGCAACCAATTCGGCACGGATTTATTCGCCGAATATTTGGAATTTTTGAACGGACTGTTTAAAAGCGACACACTCAGCAACGCTATTTCGCTCGCCTACATTACGGGCATTCTGCCAGTTGTGCGCGACAGGGTGCAGAGCAAACTCAATAATTTTGACGAATACACAATGCTTGATGCCTTGCAACTTGCTGAATATGTTGGATTTACAGAGGAAGAAGTAAAACCGCTTTGCGAAAAATACGGTATGGATTTCCTCGAATGTAAACGCGAATACGACGGTTATGCACAAAACGGTTTTGAGATTTATAATCCAGAATCGGTTGTTAAATCGATGAAAACCAAAAAGTTGGGGAACTTTTGGGGCAGAACATCCACCTACAAAGTGATTACTGACCGCCTCAACCACAATTATCAAGGCATTAAAGACGACATAATCAGGCTTTTGGCTGGTGAAAATATCAAGGTGAATGTTACTCGATATATGAACACGATGACAGATTTTATCACCAAAGACGACGTGTTCACTTATCTAATTCACCTCGGCTATTTGGTTTATAATGAGCCAAATAAGACCTGCCGTATCCCCAACAACGAAGTCCGCCAAGAGTGGTTTAACGCCATAGAAAGTCTCGATGATTATTCGGCTACCGACCAAATCATCAAAGCCTCGGAAGAACTTTTGGAACAGACAATCCTCAAAAATTCAGAAGCCGTTGCAAATGCATTGAACAACAGCCACATCCACGTAACCTCAAACCGTAATTACAACAACGAAAACGCCCTTGCCGCTGCGATTTATTTGGCTTATATTCACGCACTTAACCATTATAATGTTTACAAAGAACTCACCACAGGCAAAGGGTTTGCAGATTTAGTTTTTGCACCAATCCATCCCGACGGCGAATTTCCGCCGATGATTATCGAATTGAAACAAAATTCCACACCCTCAAACGCCTTGACTCAAATCGAAAGCAAAGAATATTTCCACGCATTTGACTTCTACAACGGCAAAATCCTCTTCGTCGGCATCAATTACGACAAAGACACCAAAACCCACGTGTGCGAAATAAAAGAGGTGGAGAAAAATTAATGAGTGTTTTTGTTTATCGCTATCCTTCGTTTGATTGAAATAATACGATTATTATCGGTTGGCGACTTCGGAGCATTTCCCAATCCATTGGAAGGCATTTGGTTTTCTCTGCTCAGGCGTGTACCAACATATTCCCGCTTCCGACGGTTGAGATACAATACGGATTACAACAGAATCGTTTTTGCAATCCATGTATTGGCAAGGAATAGAAACTAAAAAACTGATTAAGCCCTTGTCTTTGAACAGCGATATATAGTGCTTGCAATCAATTTTCGCACAGTCATTAACTATAAGCGTAGCCGGTACAGTATTAAGGGCTGTGATAAGAGGTTCCAAATTAGGACGTATTTCCCTCTGTCCGCCTTGTGCAAGCGATGCCTTCACTTCGTTTGGGTGGCGGGACAATAAGTTGCGAACCATTCCGGCGTTTGGCATTACTGCATAGCAACATGAGATGGAACCTTCATTACAAAAATACACATTGAATCCCTGCATCAGGAAAGACATCTGCACCTTTGGATAGTTGGTCGTCATTCTTATAGATAACGTGTCATTTTCCGACATAGCCTCAATGGTAAGGCTGTCGGACAACGTTGTAATCTTGCCCTGCCCCAGTAAAGTAGTTGGAGCAAGGACAAGAAACAACATTATGATAAAATTAGTAACAACTTTTTTCATTTTCATTTGTCAAAGTACCCACATAAGGCTCATTGTAAGGTTTTGGGAATGTGTCTGGAAGAAATTCAACTTGTCGTCCACAAGGATACTTGTTTCCTTGGTGCTGCCCAGAGGAAGGTCGTAGTTGAACATCATTATGAAACCATTACGTTTGCCCAAACTGAACGACGGACCGATGGTAGCAGTCATAGAAGTCTTGTCTTTGGAAAAGTCGATTTTTGCCCCCTTGGAGTATTCGATGCCCTCTGCATTGTTGATTATCGGGAAGTGATACTTGGTGCCGAGCAATAGATGCACATGCTGACCGAAATTGATACTGAATCCCAGCGCGACATTTCCGCTCATTTGGTGCGCTTTTGCCTCATCGTTTACTTCTGTTGTGGTTCCATTGTAATAGTTGTAAACATCTTCGCTCTGATAGGTGTAGATGAAATTGTATTGCAAGCCTGTTCCAATGAAGATTTTGAAATAGTATGTGCCGAGATACCAGCGCATTTCGAGTGGAAAAATGAATTTCATTTTCAGTTCGTCGTCCTCTTTGTACATTGTGTTGCACGACATCACCATGGGAGAGAAAATCAACTCGGTGGTGAAGTTTTTGCTCTTGTCTTTGCGGAAACTGTACACGATGCCGCCACCATAGTCCACATAGTTGCTTTCAAGGTCGTAGGTGCTTTTGTAGTAGTCGGTAGCATCGGGATTGCTTGTGAGGAACAATCCTCCCACCATACCCAAAATATTGGCTTTGGTAGGATAATTGATTGTTCCGGGCTGCGACTGCTGCTGGCGTGAGGGCTGCTGTTGCTGCTGTTGGTGCGGTGGCTGTGCGTTGGTGGCGATGGCAAGAAGCATTACCATCCCCAAAAATAGGATAGATTTTTTCATATTGTTTTTTTATTTAAAAGTTGATGCTATTTACTTCGTCGATTGAGAATTTTGCCCAAGAATCGATTTTCTTCCTCATAAATTTTTCAACGTTGAAACTCTCTTGATGTGCTGAGGTGTCGGCTCTACCGCCTTGCATAGGCATAGGAGGACGTTGAGGTTCCATTTGACCTCCACCAACAGGGCCTTCAAGTACACCGATTGGGCTTTCAATGTAAATGCCGAGAGACCAATCGGTGGCAAGTTTTTTATCTTCGAGCAACTCTTTTTTGGGTACGAGCGCATAGAAATGCAGACACTCGTTTTCGGTATCCAATTCTATTAGCGATGGAATCTTGTACCGTCTTCCGTCTTTGGTGTTGACATCGTATGAGGCTCCGACACTATTCATCGCCATCACAAGCGGACCTATATCGGGCCGACCGTTTGAATTGCTTTTGTCCCCCACATATTCTTCCACGTCGTGTGCCGACGGGAATAGCACGGCGTACTTCTTCTTGTTGTAACCTGTGGGGTCGATGTTGATTTTCATACCTTGCATCAGCATACGCATAAAAATCATAGGATTGCCAACCGACAGCCTTACAAACAGGGCGGTGTCGTTGGCACAGAGGTAGGCATTAGTGCCTTCCGACAAGATTCTCACTTCCACAGCCTTGGGGTTGTCGTCCAAAAACTTTTCGAGCGGGTCGGCAGTTGCGGTGCTGTCATCTGGCGGCGGCGTTTGGTCGTCGGATTGAGCATAGGATAGTTTCACCGAGGCTAACGCTATGCACACAATCATTGATAATGTTATTATTTTTTTCATTTTGACTGGGTTTTATTGAAATTGTATGTAAATGTCAGCATTATGTATCGTTTTAGCACATTGGATGTTACCTTGCGCCGATATATCTCGTTTGTGGTTTCCACAAAGTTGTTGTCATTATTGAAAATATCGTTGACAGACAGACGCAACTCCGCCCGCCGTTCTTTGGCAAACTTGTATGCTACGGCGGCGTTGCTTATTACGGCGTTGAATTGTGATGTACCCGAACCCGAATATGATGTCCTACCACATTCGAATAAGAGTTTGATGGCAGGAATAATCTGCCAATTGATTTGTCCTCCGTAAGAAACAGTCCAATAGGAAACATCATAATCGCTGTATGTCAGGTTGCGACTTTGGGTGTATTTGCAGTTGAAATCCAAAATAAAATCCACAGCCTCGCTTATGTTGCTTGCTATTGTGGCGGAATTGTTCCAGCATTGAGTGCGTGTGAATGATTTTTCCTCGTCCCAAAAGCCGGGTGTCTTGGCGTATTGGAGCATAGAGGAGAGGTTGATGTTGGATTTGATGAAATTGGCGGGAAAACCGTATGCGACAAGACCGCTTGTAGAAAAATATCCGTCGGCGTTCTGATAAGAATACATCTCGCTGTTGCGCTTGTTGCCATCTCCTGTGAATGTCGCTGCCGATAGCGACCGCCGCGAGGCTATGAAATTGTCAGCGTATTCCATATTGACAAATACTACACCGACAGAGCCGTCGCTACCTATGCCGGGCATCACAAGGCGCATCATAATGTTTTGATGTCGGGCAGATTCGAGCCTGTTGTTGCCCCTTACCGCCATTGTGGCGTTTGCATTATTGATGGCGTCCTGCACCTGCATCAGACCGGGGTATTTCTGCAATGTGCGGTATTGTAGGTGCAACTGGTTGCCTCCGAATTGACATCGCATTACAAAATAAGGCAAAATAGAATTGTATCGATGGAAAGAATGGGTGATGTCGTTTTTGGTTCTGAAATTGTATGCCTGATATTCCGTTCCAGCAACGATGTTGACACCTGATTTACTGAACATATACGCAAGGTTGGCAAGTAAACCGCCAAAATCAGAAAAAGTGGAGCCGCAAAGAAGCGAATCTACAGAAAAATCCTCCGCCTCATCAGCCATAATTTCGGATTTGCGTTTGATAACGCCGTATGTAACATTCCATCCCGCATCGGCCTTAATGCCCGAATACCTGCCAAAGGGATGTATGTACGACATCATACCAGTAAAAGTTTTCTGAATGTTGTAAGAATATGTCTGCTGGACGGCATTCTGGTTGGCTTGTACGTTCTCAAAAACCATATCTATATCCTCGGTGGTTTTGATATATGAGAATCGTCCATCGAAAGACACAGAGTGTCCCTTGTCACTAAGGCGATGCAGGTACATAACTTCGTCGGAGTTGCTGAATACGTTTTGCGATGTTTTCGAGTTTTGATTAAGAAGTAAATCTTGAACCGTGCTGTCGCGAGTCCACGCCGTGAGGTCCAAATCCTCATTTTTGCGCTGGTAAATAATGCTCGGACGAACCATCAGATAGTCTTTGTTGCCAATGTTGTATTCGTACTTGGCATTGAATCTGTGGTTTATATTGTCAGTGTTGACGATTTGCTTCTGAACATTGTCGGAAGTGTTTTTGCCATAATATTCGTCCTCAATGTCATAGTCGGTGTCGTTGGATGACGAGTTGAATAGGTAGTGTCCCTGCACTTTCTGATTATTGTTTTTGCCCCAAGAATCGGAATAATTGGTACCCACAGCCCTTGAATCTGTAATGCCGCTCTCGCTCACGTTCACCAACATAGACGACACATCGTCGGACGCTGTTGGATGGAAAGTGTTGTCAACGGAGTTTTTGCTGTATGGCGACTGCGACGGCGCACTGCTCGATGCCGTGCCTGTTGCGCTCAGGAGGTCTATCATCGAAAAATTCTGTTCGTTGGTGTTGTTGGCTTGCGCAAATACCGACCATCTGAAATCGTTGTCGAATGTATTGAACATACCGTATGACTTGTAGCGGCTGTCAGAACCGTAACCTTGCTTGTGCGTGTTTCTTTTTTTGTGCGGATGTTGACCGCTTTGTGACTGTTACCGTCATCGAAACCTGTTAGTTCGGCATAGTCGGATTTTTTGTCGAAAACCTCCACACGGTCTATGATGTCGGCATTAAGGTTTTTCAACGCCATGCCAACATCGCCACGGAAAAAATCAACACCATCAAGCATTAGATGTGTTACTTGTTCGCCGTTGATTTCCAACTGTCCATTTTCATATCTGAAACCGGGAATTTTGCTGATTGCGTCGCCGAGTGTGGCATCGGAATTTACCTTGCTGATGCGGTAAACAGTGGTGTCGCCTCTGCTTGTGGCAATATTGGTATGCCCCGTTACGGTAACATCGCCAATAGTCGCAACATCTTGAACGAGCGCAAAATTCTGCGTCTTTGATGCAATGCGAGAGTTGATGGTTCTTGAAATTGTTTTGTACCCTACATACGACACTCTCAACTCTATGTTCTTGTTTTGCGGAAGATAAATCGTATAATTGCCATTGACATCGGAAACAGCATTGAAAGACTTGTCGGTACTGTATATATTCGCACCCGACAACGGCTCTCCGGTCTGCGAATCGGTAATTTGCCCTGACACCACAAAGTCTTGTGCGACAGATGGGTACACCGCCACACATAGCATTACAAGCAGAGTTATATATTTAAACACTTTATTCATTGCAAAGTATTATTACTAAAAGCCCTAAAACACTTATAAAAGCACCAACGATTTCGCGCCACGAAGCCTTGTCTCGGTTGATGACGTACGCAAGCACCAACACAAACACTGGCTCTGTAACACTCAGCACCGATGCAAGCGAAACGCTGATTGTCTTTATTGAGTACATCGACAGCATAAAGCCACCGATTGTTATCACTACCACATTTATGATAAACCATCTAAGTATACTTCTGTTTTTCAATGGCTTAATCCATTCTCTGATTTTGCCAGTAGTAACACCCATCAGAGTGATAATCAAAGTGCCAAACACCATACGGCACAATGTAGAAGACACAATGCTGATTTCGGGTGCTGTGTATTTAATCATAATTGAGGAAACCGAAAAGCAAATGATGCTTACAAATCCACCCACTATGCCTCGCAACTTGTTTGGATGGTCTTCTTGCCGTCCCCACGTTACCACCACGATTCCGCACAAGAGCACCATTGAGCCTACATATTGCATTATTCCAAGTACTTCGCCCAACAACATAAACGACAGCAACATTGTAATCACTTGTCCTAAAAGGAAATACAACACCTGCGTTTTTGCGCCCAAATCTTGCAGAGACCTGAAAAAAAGAGTGTCGCCAACAGAAATACCAATTACACCGCTCGCAGCAAGTATTACCGCATCACGTGCAGATATTTGACTCCAATCGCCCATTGCCAACGCCAACAAACACATCAGCACAATGCTGAAAGAACCTTTGAGAAAGGTAATACCTGCGTATGGAATATGTTTACCCAACCGCTCAAACACCACGGTAGCAAATGCCCACGATGCAGCCGAGGCAAGTGCCGCAATTATGCCAAACATATCAATCGCTTTTGCCAAATGCTACTCCAAAT
>CAJOGF010000068.1:0-11745 GCA_905233995.1 uncultured Bacteroidales bacterium
CCAATTTGCAAATAATTGATGTACGCCCAACTATTTTTATCAAGGTGTTCGACATCGTATTTCAGGCTTACAACATCAAAATGCTCGTCCAAAACCTGCCGAAACCTCTTTGCCATATCTGCGTCAAATTGCTCATAATTGGTCATCAAAACACGATTACCGCCTAAATAATGAACCACGCCATCGCTATGTCCATATATTTCTTCTCTGTCCCACGGTATAAAAACGATTTCGCACTCGAAAGCATCTGTGAGCATCTTTTGTACATCGTCGCGAGATTTGTCTTTGTTTTCTACGAACACTTTTTCGGTCATAACGATTTTGTTGCCGCATTTAACGATATTGCCGCCGTCGATTATCAAATCCAAATCTACGACATTGTCGCCCCATTTCAGGAAATCGATGTTGCCAACCTTTTTGACATCGGTGATGAATTTTCTGTTTTCGGCATCGTTAAGATAATTAGGCAAATATTTGTACGCAACAAAACGATTGTCGCCTGTCTGAATCGGCATATAATCCCTGCACCAAATATCTTCTGTGTATTTCAACATTCTGAAATTCACACCATTGTCCGTCAAAATCTGTTTGAGATTTTTATATAGACTCGGACACTCCTTCGGGAGATAATTCGAGAAGTAAACGGTGTCGGTGTTGATGTCTGTAATCATATTATTATTCTTTCCAAGGTGATGCTTTGTAATTCTTGTCAATGTTCAGCTTTATATCTTTGATATAGAACCTATACGCGTTATCGATTCCCTTATTCTTTCCGGGAATATATCTTGTTTTTTGGCAGATAGAGCCTCCAAAATTGCAATCTCCACTGTGGTTTACAATTTGTGGGGACATATTTTGTTCTAATGCAGACGAATAAAATAACGTCCAACAACAATTTTTTGGACCGCATATAACCTCGTTAGTATTCAAATTTGCAATACTTCTTATTAGAATGCCGCCATAATACTTTTTTTCTTTGCATTCACTCTTGCTTTCAAAAGATATGTCCACGCCCCAATCGTGTAGCCACCACATACCCGCTTTTTCCGTGCGTTCGATAGTAGTGTCATCTCTGTGGGTGTTATTATAAAAATAGAACTCTATTTCTAATAGTCTGTAATCACCATTCGCCGTATGGATATAACACCGTGATAATAATATTTTGGCAATTTCAGAAAATGTTGTTTTTATGTCGTCTGTTGAAGATTGAGCATCTAAAATAGATAGCAATCTTTTCAATTCTTCCATTTCCTTTTATTTTTAATGGTTCAACATCGTGTTATCACTCGCAAATATACTTCTACTCCAATCCCTTGCCAAATGTTTTCTGTTAATACTTGTTAAGATTTTTCAAGGAGTTATTTTTGATTTTTAATTAGAAATATACGATACCACTACCTCTAAGGAATTGTCCAAGTCTATGATATAAATATAAGGGAATGGTAATGCTTTTGTGATGCCATATTCAATACGAAAAGTAATTGATGCTTTAATAATAAAAGTTTTCACAGAATTATAAAAGATTTTGGATTTGAAAATGCGAATTAGAGCCCGAAATTTTATTGTTATGGATACATCGCTGCCATCTTCTTGACTTTTTCGGCGATTTCGTTGCGTAGCCATTGAGGTTCAAGGACTTCAACGCTGTCCGCAAACGAAAGTATTGTTTGCCTGAAGTCGAATGTCGGCTGTATGTAATATTCAAAAACCGAATAGTCGTCTTTGGTCTCAATCTCTTTTTGGGAGTGATGGAGCGGCAACGAGCGGAAAAATTTTTGCTGGTTGTCGCTTACCTTCAGTTTTACGACATCCACTTTCTCCGCTCCGGCGATGATGCCGTAGCAATTGCCGAAAAATCTGCGGGGTATTCAAATTTTTCGTCGGTGATTTCGAGTGCCGAAATCCTGTCGAGGGCATAGACGCGCATTTGACCGTCGTCAAGCCTCGTTGTGATGTACCAGCGTTGATGCGAAATTTTCAGTGCCAACGGTATGATGGTCAAGGTCTTGTCGTAATCGCGGTAGAAGGTCCGGTGTGTGATTTTCACGCGTTTGTTTTCCCTCATGGCTTGAATCACTGTTACCAAAAAGCGATGCCCCGACGGAATGTCTTCAAACAAAATCCTGTCTTTCAAATATTTGGCTTCGGTAAGCATATTGTTGACGGCAAAATTGGCGAGCAACCAACGGCGTATTTTGCCGTTTTGAAAATCGTCGGAATCTTCGATGTAATATGTGTTGTCGCTTTTGTTGCAGTTGATATTGATGTCGAAAAGGGTCTCGATTTCTTTGCGGTGATTGTCGAAAGTTTTGCGCGGAATCTCCTTGCCATCAAATAGATAGCTGTCAGCCCATTTGTCGTTGATGCCACGGAGCGTGATGGTCCTGGCATTGTAAATGGTTGTTACTTCCCAGATGTATCTTGCAAAAAGGTTTTTCGCCATAGACTGATTTTTTATAAGGCAAAGTTAATGTTTTTTATCGATATTGAGTTGCTTTTTGGGGTATTTTTTTTAGGATTAACCGTACAAATCCGCAAAAAAATGCAGATTTGGACGGTTATCATTATCTTTGCTGACAAACAAAACAAGGTAAATTATGGATAAGATAATTGGCAGAATAGGACAGCGGGGTGCTGGCGGAGGATTTAAAATATGACGCTTACAAAAACGCCACAGCATACAGCGGCAGATAAAGAATTTCACCAGCTTTTTCCACGTTACCTCGACAGAGGACAATGCTACGCTCGATAGAGTCGGATGAATTTTCTAAAATGTTTGAGAGAGAAGCGTGTTTTCTGTAATCGCTGCCCGATTTTACTTCAATAATGGTAACAAACTTCTTTTCGCGAATCAGAAAGTCGAGTTCGTTGCGGCTCTTGTGGTCGTAATAATGCAAGGTGTACCCGTGTCTTACAAGTTCGGCTGCTACAAAATTCTCTGTCAGTGCCCCCTCGTTGACAGAAATGTCGCCCTGCATGACCTCCCATTGTATCGCGCCACTCCAAAGCGAACACAACAAACCCGTATCCAACAGATAGACTTTGAATAAATTGCGGTTCTCATATTGCTCAAATGGCATCTGCAAGGAATGGGTGTTGAAACTAAAATATGCAACACCAGCATCAGACAGCCACTGTGCCGAATCTTCGTATTTTTGCATACTACCGCTTGCCTCTAAGTCAGATAGAATGAAACGTTTTCGCTCCTTTGCAAGTTGAGATGGAATTGCGTCGAAAAAACGTTTTGCCTTGGTCTTCTGTGTATCGGCGTATTTGGAAATATCAAGGCGATAACTGTCCGTAATTATTTTTTGTTGGCGTATTGTTTCGTTAAAGTCGCTGTTTGATAAGAAAGTGGACACTACTTTCGGCATACCGCCAACCACAAGGAACTCCCTGTAATACTTCATCATTATTGCGTGTGTAAAATCGTCCACGCTCTCTTGTGCCGACAATGCACGCTTTACATAGTCAATGGTATTTTCGTCTACGCCTTTTGCCCACAAAAATTCCTCAAAATCAAGAGGGTACATCTCTATCTGGCTTTCAAAACCAACAGGATAACTACTTACATCCTTATAATTGATGCCCAAGAGGGAACCCGATTCAATATAGTCGAAACGCCCATCCTCTGCCAAAAATTTAATCGCAGTGCGGGCGTTTGGACAACTTTGTATTTCGTCAAAAAAGACAAGAGTTTTGCCCGGCACAAATGGTCCATACCCCATCAGGCTGAGACGTTGTATCACTGTATTTGCGTCACGGCTGCCTGCAAAAGCCTGTTTTGCATCTGGTGTTTGCTCGAAATTAATTTCTACGAAATTATTGTAGTTGTCACGGGCAAATTCGCGCACGATTGTGGTCTTTCCAACCTGTCTTGCGCCTTTGATTAACAATGCCTCATTGTGGTTATTTTTGTACCAATATTCTATCTTGTTGTATATCTTACGTTTAAATATCATCGTAGTAACTTTTTGCAAGGTTTTCGGAGCAAATTTAGTAACTTTTTGCAAGGTTTACAAGAGAAATTTAGTAACTTTTTGCAATTTTTTTCACCATACCGTCCTCGTACTCCGCCAAGTCGCGGAAGAAGTTGCGATGGAGAACATTTCTTTATACAACTGCCGCCATACAAAGAGGCAGATACAAAATTTTGTCTTCTATCTTCAGATCTCCAGGATGGAACACAATCGGCATGTCAATGTATTCGGAATATTTGCGGCGAAACTTGTCGATGGAGATGTGCGTGTACCGCGACGACGATTTTACCTCCACGGGGATAATGTTGTGCCGGCTTGTGAGAGACTTTTTTGCAAGCAAGAAATCTATTTCCATCCTGTTTTCTGCCACCTTGTCTGACGACGAGAAAAAAAACAAGTTGTGTCCGTTGGCTCTGAGCATCTGCGCCACAAGATTTTCCACCAGCATACCTTGGTTAAATTCGAGTTTGTCCAAAATGAGCTTTTTGTACAGTTGTTCACGCTCTATGGTCTCCTTGTCGAATGCCATCGAAATCAGCAGTCCTGTGTCGCACAGGTAACACTTGAGGGTGGTGCGGTCAGTGTTGAGCCGGAGTCCGATGTTAGGCTCTGTGCTATTGTAACATGTGTTGACAATCTTGGCGTCGTCGAGCCAAAAGAAAGCGTCCGCGTAGTCGCGCATTTTGATGTTGGAGCCGAGGGCTGAGAGTCTAAATTTCTTTTCATGTTTTTGAAGTTGCGATGGAATCTCGTCAAAGATCCTTGTAACCTTGGTTTCTGCCTCAAAAGCGTATTTAGCGATGTCCTCACGATACAGGCGCAATATATTGCGCTTGATACGGTCTGTCTGTTCAAAATCCTTAGTGTCAACATACTGTTTGACCGCCTGTGGCATTCCTCCCACCACCATATAAAGACGCAGATAATCCATTCCGCGACGCAGGAATCCGCCCAAAGGCTTTTGCTTTTTGTAGCAGTCGCGCATAAAATCCACGTACATCTCGTCGCCCAGTGCCCAAAGAAATTCTTCAAAGTCCATCGGGTACATCTCCAAATGTTCTTCTTCGGAAGGGATTACGATGTCCTTGACATTTTTTTTGATTGAAATTAGCGAACCCGTCTCGATGTAGTCGTACCTGCCGTCCTTGACAAGGTATTTGATTGCGGCACGCGCTTTGGGGTATTGCTGCACTTCGTCAAAAACAATTATGGATTCCCGTTCGTAGAGTTTCACTCCAAAATACAGCGATAGGCGCATAAAAAACTCGTCGCGCTGACTGAGGTATTCATCGAATATTCCTCTCAAATCAGTCTGCATATCATTGAAATCCACTATGATAGCGGACTTGTATTCGTTGTGAGCAAATTTTTCGACAATATAACTTTTGCCAATACGCCTTGCTCCCTCTATCAACAAAGCCATTTTGCCGTTGGAACTATTTTTCCAATCGAGCATTTCCTGATAAATTTTCCTCTTCATAATCAATTACTTGCACCTTTTTGAGGTTTTTACACCTATTGTTTTTACACCTTTTCGAGGTTTCGCGTCCCCCCATTTACACACCTTTTCGAGGTTTGCGGTACAAATATAAAGATTAATGTCAAAATTTGGAAAAGATTTGTGCTAATTTTTTGATATATTATCAGATTAATCAATAATCGACGTTTGCAAGGTTTTTCACCACGCTTTCCTCATATTCCGCCAAGTCGCGGAAGAAATTGCGGCGCAGAACGATTGAAATCTTCTCCAACTGTTCGTGGTTGACGAACATGCGGGCAAAGATGTCGTAACAAGTGGTGCGGTCGCAGTTGATGTTGTCTGCAAACCATGTTACCGTGCGTTGCTGACGGTTGAGTTCGTCGCGGATGATGTGTCCGAGGTGGAAGTCTTGATTCATAAAGTTTTTGTTTTTATTGACTTCCGATTTCTTATTGTTAAGCACAAAAAAAGCGTGAAACCGTTTCATAAAGTGCCTACACGAAAACTGGGGCATCGCCAAACGCCTTTGAACATCTATAAGCACGAAACGGCTCACGCTTATACAGCGTGAACCTTCCGCCACTTATTCCGATGTTCCTAAAAGATTTGGCGATTTTCAGTTTTCGGGAATAAGAGCGTAAAGCCTTATTGTTTAATATGTTAATTCATATTCTGTCTTTAAAATTCTGCGTAAAGGTAGCAATTATTCAAAGATTTCCCAAAAACTTTTTTAAGCATTGCAAAATAAAATCCCCACTGCGCCAAAACTAAGCACAGTGGGGAGAATCTTGTTTTCTGTTTGAATTTTGTTTAAACTACTTACAAAAAGTGATCTCGAAGTCAGTATATCCCATACTTTTAAGTTTTGCTGCAAGTTGAGACCGCAAATTATTCTCCGCCTCCGGGAACCTCTGCATCGCTTTCTTTTTCAGCACTTCGTTTGCTCTATAGTCAACTTCCTTTATATCACGATTAGTCCAAGTACCATCCTCTATCGCTGTTTTACTATTGGTTATGACCCATCCATTTACGTTCAATATTTTTAAACAAGGACAATTGATGAAAACCCTGCCGTTTTGTTTCGTTGCCCAATCCTGAACCAAGTCAGCGAAGTCAATGCCAATATTTACAGTTCCTTCATAGGTACGTGTAAGTTTGTCATTATAAATCACGCCCTCCTTAATAGAATCAACGATACACGATTCGTTTACTTGCAAAGCTCGAATTTGCAGTATAGATTCAAGCTCGCTAACATTGATGTTTTCAAGCGAGTAACTGTCTTTGTCAGGTTTGAAAAAAGATTGTGCTATATATATCACTGCAACACAAATGATTGCAACAACTACAATTTTTCCTACAACTTTGGTTACGATTGCTTTCATAATTTAGTTATTGATGATTGGTAATGATATAGAATAATTGACAACAACGTCATAGCCGAGGTTGCCAAATAATTTATTCAATTGTTCCTTCGCAATACGGTTGGTGGCATCAATATATTTTGTGTTTTCGCAAGCCTTTGTCTTCAATTCTTCTTTGGCAACCGCTACTATCTCGTCTTTTTCCTTTTGAGAAAAAGACGAGCGTAGTAATCCTACGTTTTCCCTTACTTCATCCCACAAAACGTTATAGTTGTCAAGTTCCAAGTGTGTCCGAGGCAATGTCAGAGTAATCGTTCTACCATCTATTTTTATATCGTCGATTTCCGAAAAAACAATGGTGTACTTGAAATTTGCTTCTACTGGAAGAAGTATTTCTCGATTGCCAAAAAAAGTTTTTATACTTTCTATTGTCCCTTCAACTTGTTTAGAGGCATTGGAGGAGATTTTTTGATGAGCTATGTACATAGCTGTTTCGTGATTGAGCATATCTCTGGCTTCATCCAAATTTATTTCTTTTTGCCCAAAGTTTTTGCAGCCCATGAAGAAAAATACACACAGAAATACGCAAGCAATCGTTTTCAAGACTTTATTGAGTTCGAGATTCATATACTATAAGTTTTTTAGTTAATAATTTATTGATTCTCCTTTACGCATCCAAATCATCAAATGACGAGTAATCGTCGTTTGACGCATAATGGCCACCTCCGCTATTATAGTCATTATTTGACGAATAATTGCTGCCGCCATAATTGCCACTGCTATGGGTATTATAACCGCTATATGACGAATGATTGTTCCCGTATCCATTGTTTGAATGGCTTGCGTAACCATTACCGTTTTGCGAATGATTATCGTTGCTGTGGTTATAATATTTGCCGTATTTTTCATTGTACCTTCTTCTTACTTCGGCATAGCCAAAGTCATCCGCGTCCAAATCAACACCTGTGCGTTCTTTGAGTTCACTCTTTGCCCAGTCTGTCGCCTTATCTTTTGCCCAGTCTTTCGCTTCATCTTTCATGTCATCGACAAATTGGTCCTTTACTTGATTCCAAAACTGGCTTTGATTGCTGTTCCTGGTTGCATAATATGAATTATTCTGCTGTCGAGTATTAGAATTGAAGCCATTTGTTCCCGTATATTGTGGCACATTGGATGAATCAAAGTTGTAACTTTGACTGCAAGAACCGTTTGCACTTGATGGCGAGTAACTGTTAGAAGAACTATTTGGCATATTATAACTGTCATAGGAAGAGTTTGTTTTTACGTCTTCCGTTGGCTCATAGGAGTTGGCAATAATAACACTAACTACTAAGTCTATCAACCAAATCCAAAATGGAAATGGCAACAAAATAGTAATTAGGTTAATGATTGTCAATACGGTTAACATTTGTTTCATCTTCTCGCCGTCGCTTTGAGAATATAAAACAAAGTAACCTATTGTCACGGGAATTGTCGCAAGCAACCACCAAGGACTCACGAATACTACGATTGCAACATTGAACGCCAATACAAAAATATTACCGTTTGTCATATTATTCCAATTAAAAGTTTAAAATCTCTTTTATGCAAAAATACCATCTTGCCACATCTCCACCAAGCCTTCTCAGTGGATTCTCTCCTACATTTCTGTCGGATTTTTCACCACATTTTTTTTGAGTCCAGCGATACAAGGAGTAATAGCACGTTTTTTGACCTCCGCTGCAAAATAAAATCCCCACTGCGCCAAAACTAAGCACAGTGGGGATGATTTTTTGTTGATAATTTAGTTGCTTTTCAGTCCAACGCCCTGAAACTGAAATCGCTCTGTGTGCAGCATGCTTTTTTGTAGTCGAAACCGTAAAGGCGCATGTACGCCTCCTTGATTTCCTCTGCACCGTTGTAAAACGGGTTTGAGACATGCTGCTTGGTGGTAACGGTTACTTTCATTTCGGGTGTAAGAACCGTGTTGTTAGTGCGCTTGATGCGCTTGGGGGTTACTTCAAATACTCTTGCCATGATTCGATTATTTTAGTTTACTCATAATCAGGTTGATTGCATCACCAACCGTGTTTATTCTCTCACATTCGTCATCAGCAAGATTAACATTGAATTCTTTCTCCATACTCATGATTAACTCAACGCAATCTAAACTGTCGGCTCCGAGGTCGTTAGTAATGTGCGCCAGTTCTATGACTTCACTTTCATCGACACCAAATTTGTCCGAAATAATGTTTTTAGTTATCTCAGACACAAATTCGCGAGTAAAAACAGAAGGGACATCGATTTTTGGCAATGGTTCTTTTGGAGATGGAATATTGCTTTGAATCTCGTCAAGAAGTGCCCGTGCATTGTTAAGGTAACTTTCGTAATGCTCGATATGGTCTTTCAGTTGCTCGGTTTGCTTGATACATTCGCGACATTTTTGCTCTGACTTCAAGACCTCTCCGTTTTGCAGCAACGCTTTAGACAAGTCATAAAGTGCTTCCGCCTTGTCTACAGGAGTGTCGGCCGTATACATACCACCGTCAAAAAGTCGGAGACGCATAGTGTAGTAGTTGACAGCATCTTGAGTGTAGCCCATTAATGTACACATATATGCGGCATGCGCAAGTGCTAACTTTTTATCATCATCATACGAGCGCATGAAAGCCTCTTGCGTGAAATACTGCATTGCAGTGTGGTAGTCTTTTGTTTTGAACGCTATGATGCCAAGGTTTTGAAGTATCAAAGGAATTCCGTTCAAATCACCGGTTTTACGATTTAAATCCTCACTTTCTTTAAACGCTGTAGTTGCTTCTTGATATTTTTCTTGTTCCATGAGTATCACGCCGTAACGGTATTTCATGTACGCAAGCGATTCCGAATCTTCAAGTTTACTATTGATTGTGATGGCTTCCTCAATTAACTTTTGTGCTGGAAAATGTTTTTCTTGAGCGGATTTAGAACGTGCAAGCCAATAAAGTGCATCGGCAAGCAACTCGTCGTTTTTGATTTGTCGAGCGATTTCCACTGCATTTTCCAACAAGGGTTCTGCTTCCTGAAACTTTTTCAATTCGACGAGATGAGCGCCTTGCTTTGTTAGTCCATTAGAAACGCCTGTGCCGCTACGGAGTTCGTCGAATATTTCTGTGCCTTTCTTGAAATATTCAACTGCAGCCTGGTGGTATTGGACATTGTTACCGAGGCGGTAATACGTTATGCCCATATTTTCTTTGTCGCCTGCCGTGATGAAAAACTCAAGTGCTTTTCTATAGCACACTTCCGCCATGTACGGCGAATCTTCCAATAGTTCGCCTTTCTGAATGTAGGCGTTACCAAGAGCGACCGGGTCGTTCAATTTTTCAAGCAGGTTGATGTTTTTCTGACAGAGTCCGAGGGCAGTTCCCGTATCGCCAGCATCTGCATACATTTCGACAAGCGAAGTATATAATTCTGTCCTTTTCTGTATATCGCCGTCGACTTCAGCCTGTTTCAACTGCGCTAATGTTGTTATAATGTCTGTAACCATATTCTGTTCCATATCAAATTAGTTTTTACAAATGTAAAATTAATTGCAAATATATTCAAGCCTTCTCCGTGGATTCTTTCCTACACTTCTGTTGAATTATTCACCACGCCTTCTTCATACTCCGCCAAGTCGCGGAAGAAGTTGCGGTGCAGAGCGATTGAAATCTTCTCCAACTGTTCGTGGTTGACGAACTTGCGGGCAAAGATGTCGTAACAAGTGGTGCGGTCGCAGTTGATTTGGTCGGCAAACCATGTTACCGACCGTTGCTGACTGTAGAGTTCGTCGCGGATGAGCGTCCCGATGTGGAAGTCTTGGTTCATGATTGTAATGTTTTTTTGTTATCCGCTGCAAAATAAAATCCCCACTGCGCCAAAACGTAGCACAGTGGGGATTATTTTTGATGATTCAGTTTCGATGTCAGTCTAACGCCCTGAAATTGAAATTTTATTTATATTTTACATATTTATCCTCATTATCAGATTTTAACATATCAGAGTTTAGTTTGTCAACTGGTTCTTCAACTTCTTCGTAGCTACCTGTTGTTTCATTCTTCTGCTTAAATATTCTCTTCCATCCCAATGGGTCTGCTATGATAATGTTTTTAAGATTATCACATCCATGAAATAGACCATCACATTCAATAGTGGTAACACTTGCAGGAATAACTACTGTATTTAATGATACACTGAAAAATTTCCACTCTATTAGCGGTGCAGTCTTTGCCCAAACAATTGCTTTGAGCCAGTTCCCCACAAAAGCATCTGTGCCTTCAAAGTTATTAACTTTTGATGCATCAACATCTGCAATGTCAAGATAGATATAAATACCTTTATCACTACAATTATAATAAAAAGCAAATTCATTGTTTCTGTCGTCATAGGCTCCTACTACATGAATAAAATGTTCACCTTCAGTTAATTCTGGAACTTTATCATTCAAATCTGTGGCATCAATTACCATACCTCGCAAATTAGGGTATTTTGCGTTTTCTTGTAATTGGTAACACCCAAAAAATGAACCATCAGCGACTGTCTTTACTGATTCTGGAATGGTTACGTTTGTGAGGTTGATGCAATAACCTACTGCGTTGGATTCAATCTCGATAAGTGTTTTGGGTAGTTTAAGCGCAGTAAGAGCACTACAACCCGCAAGACCAGTGTAGGTTGCTCCATCTGCTGAAACTCCACTTTCTAATTTTATAAGTCCTGTTGTTTCCGAGAGGTCAAGGTCTACAGAAAATTCGGAAGCAACAGATGTTTTCTTGGTTGTTGAATAGCCAATGATTAGTGAAGAATATTTTGTGCGGAGTATCTCGCCAATAGAGTTGAGAGTTGTAGTAGATAGTTCTCCATTTACCTTGAGTTCGTGGTGTCCAACACCAAGATTAGCGACCGTATCTGCAAGCGATGCAGCATT
>CAJOGF010000068.1:11777-12623 GCA_905233995.1 uncultured Bacteroidales bacterium
GGCTTATTGCCATCTTGGTCTTTGGGTTGTTCAGTTTCGTTGTTGGTCGATTTGGTTTCATCATCGTCTTTGCCACATGATGAGAGGGTTGTGGACGCTATCAGCACAATGGTAAACATTAGCATCCAAAAATAATTCAATCTGTTCATAATCAAATTTATTTTAAAGTGAAACAATATCTTGATTATTCTTATGGAGAGGCTATAAACTACGGGGCGCAGTCTGTTATCATAAACCCATATCTTGTATGAAGGTGCTTAGGAATACCTATATATCAGATACGGCAACAACAAACCACGCCCATACGGGTGGCTGTTATGCTTTCTGATATATTAAAGTGTGTGTTAAAGGTTCCTAAGCTTTTCACACATGAAAGTCATAACTCTTCCAAAATATTTTATGTCGGCATTGGAGAATATCACGTCCACTACCAAAGGCAAAGTTAAAAATATTTTTTCAAAAAACAAAATAAATATCCATGTTTTTGTACTTTTGAATAAAAAAAGTACATTTGTACAATCATTTCTTCATTTGTTTCATCGTTTTCAACATTTGTGTGGCTGTTTTGATGCCTTAAAACGCTAATTTTGCAGCATCAATCAACAATTAAAACTTATTTTGATATGAAGAAAATTTTGTTTTTGGTTGCGACGGTATTGTTATCTACACTCGCAACATTCGCCCAACCGACACAATTTGAAGTTGACGGAAATGTTGTCGGAATCGAATTTTTCGACAGCGGAATCGTTCACGTTACAAAGTATCCTAAAGGTAGCACAAGCAACAACAAGAGTTTGGTCGTGGTGATGAAGCCCCAAAAACTCAATGTCAAGCAGAACAACTACA
>CAJOGF010000069.1:0-18786 GCA_905233995.1 uncultured Bacteroidales bacterium
CGTAAAGGTGGAAATCATGACCCGTATATAACTCATCCTGTAGATGTTGCGTTAATTGTTGCAACCGAAATGAGATTTGCCACTCCTCCCTTTATTGAGGCCGCACTTTTGCATGATGTTATTGAAGATACTCCGTATACTTTTGATGATGTAGCCTCTAAGTTTGGTACTAAAGTTGCGGAGATTGTTGAGGGGTTAACAAAAGTTACCAATCATACTGATAATATGCAATTTAGCGATAGTGAGCAAAAGGATACATTCAAGAAGATTCTACTTTCGCTAAATCCAACTCCTTGGGTGATTTATATAAAATTGGCAGACAGAGTTCACAATATGCGGACTATCGAAGATATGAAAGACGAGCAGAAACGTCGCAAAGCCAATGAAAATCTTGTAATTTATGCCCCAATTGCACAACAACTTGGTCTGTATGATATAAAAAACGAACTTGAAGATTTAAGTTTTAAGCATTATCTTTCAAATAATTATTTATCCATAAAAAAGTCGGTAGATGATAGTAGCGTAGCAAGAGATAATCTATTTGCTGATGTCAAATTGACACTTATGCGTATTTTGGTAAAAACACCTTATACTTGTAGAATTTCAATAGAAAAAAAGTCTTTCTATAGTGTATACCAAATAATGCGTCGAGAAAATAAAAATTTTGAGGAAATTGACAATTATCAAGCAGTTAGGATTATTTTTGATACAGAACCATCTGATACAGATGACACTATCTATCATAAACATTATGATATATATGCTTCGATAAACCAACTTTTTACTGAAAAAGAAAATTCGCGTCGTGATTATTTAAAGAGTCCAAAGTCCAATGGTTTTAAGGCTTTGATTTTTTCTATATTGTATCAAGAGCAATGGGTTGAAGTTCAAATTATTACATCTGAAAATAATTTGATTGCTCATAAAGGTTATGCCAGCGATTCGCCTCACAGAATTGGTTTAAGTAATCTTCAACTAAAGATGTCAGGCTTGTCAATTGAGGACACCTCTGATGTTATTGTCTCGCGTTTTAGTAATAATTTTGGTCATCTCAACGAACCTAAAGTAATTACTTATACTCCTGATTCTAAGATTGTTGAATTGCCTGAGGGTTCTTCCGTTTTGGATTTTGCATATCATATACATTCAAATTTGGGAAATCATTGTTTTGGCGCAATTATCAACTCAAAAACTTTTGTATCAAGAGAATATGTGTTAAAACAAGGAGAAAGGGTTAAAATTTTGTCATCTCCGAGTGTAAAACCAAATATTAGTTGGAATCCGTGTTTGAAAAGTGGTCATTCGCAAGAGTGTCTTAACCGATATTTGAATAGTCATGCGTGTTTTGCGGCGGATTACAAAAAGGGAGAACAAAGGTTTAATTCTATTATGATGCAAAACCATTGTATTCCTAACAATAGCAGACTTTTTGCAAGTATACTTTCTTATTATAAAATGTCAAATAGTAGAGAGTTCTACTTAGAAGTGCTCAAAGGTGATGAAGGCAAAGTTGGTGATTTTATTGAAGTTGTAAAAAAACTAAAACAATCTTCCAAGTATGTAGATGTTCAAAATACTACCATTTATGTTAACCGACGTCGTCCTTCTATTATTCCCCATCCAATTGATTATAAAAATCCTCTGAACTTAACAGCCGATTTTCCGTACGTCTTGCCTTCGTGTTGTCATCCTATTCCCGGTGATGATGCCGAAGGTGTAATGCTTGTTCATAGAAAAGATTGTGAGGAAGTAAAAAAACGTCTTGCTACAAGAGGCAAAGAAATTACTAACGTTGTTTGGTCAAAAGATTTAAAACCTGCATTAGCATACGTCAATTTGTGTGGTGTTGATAGGATAGGGATGATTGTTGATATTAGCACGCTATTGTTAAAAAACAACATCAATGTTAAGCAATTTGAAATCAACGCAAACGATAGATTGTTTAACGGTTGGCTTTTGCTCTACGTTAAGGACATCGACGAATTGAATAACATTATGAAACAACTCAATGAAATCAAAGGAGTAACAAAAGTCAACCGTATCAACATTGTTAACGGAAGACATATTGCCGTGTTCTAATTGTCGTTATTTTTCTCATGCAAGAAAATATTGTTGCAGGCTTTTTCTAACAACGATATTACTGAATAAAAATCATTCATGTTTCCGTAGTATGGGTCGGGGACGCTGTCAAAGGGTGTGCCGTCGGGAAAATATTCTGAAATAATTTTTATTTTGTATTTCTTTTCTGCGGGAGACAAACTATTGAGCCTTTTGATATTAGAACTATCCATACCGATTATCAAATCGTAGTATTCAAAATCGTGTTGAGTGATTGCTCTTGCTAAATGTTTTAAAGTGTATCCGTTATCTTTAGCGGCTGAAATCATTCTTGGGTCTGGGTTTTCGCCTTGATGATACGAAATTAGTCCGCAAGATGAGATTTCAAAATCATTGTCGGCATTGTTTAAAGAAACAATTTTTTTCATAACGGCTTCAGCCATGGGGCTTCTGCAAATGTTGCCTAAGCATACAAATAGAATTTTTTTCATTTTGATAATATTTTTTTCAATTAATGTATAATAGTTTTTCGTATTTAACTGCTTTTCTGTTTTGAGAATCTTTTATTTTGAGACGATAAAAATAAACACCTCTTGCAATTGAATTGGAATATTTATCTTTAGCGTCCCAATTGATTGGTTCAGAAAGGGTTTCTGTACTAAAAAAACTTCCAGAAAAACTTTTCACAATTTTTCCTGACACTGTAAAAATCGTTAGTTCGTATTCTATGGTGCTTTGAGGAGAATTGTGTTCAAAGTAAAATTTTGTATCCGTTGAAAAAGGATTGGGATAATTAAAAAGTCGCGAGATGGATAATTTGTCGTTGTCAACAACATAAAAATCAATTGTTTGCTCGCTTGAATTGTTGTAATTGTCCCACACTTTTAGTTTCAAAGTATGATTTCCTGTTTTTAAGTTTTCTAACTTGTATTCAACTTTGCCTGAAGTGTAGGAATTATTGTTGAATTTAAAATAGTCGGTTAACAAGTACGACGAATTATTGTCATCATCGAGAATAAGTGTGATACCGTGTCCGGGGACTTTGGCACTGATGTTAATTCCAGACGAGTCGCAAATTTCCGCAAACACCGAAACTTCAGATGAGGTCTTTGAGCCAGAAACAAAGTTTTTATCGTTTAGATAGAGTGTAATTTCAGGACCAGAAATATCTTCGAGAGCGTTGTCTAAGGAAGAGCCGATGAGGATTTTTTTGGAAACTCCAATGGCTGAATGTTCTTTATTTTCGGCATAGAGAATTATTTTGCCAAAGTCAATTCTATTAAAGTCAATATCTTTGGGTATAATGAATTTGAAACTAAACTCAGAGTTTTTTACGGTGGAAATACCGTCAAAAATCTTTATTGTATAATCTTGATATTCAAACGGTAATGGGTTTTCGGAATTAGTTAGCGTTTTTGTTTGCTGTTTTTTGTCGAAAATGGTTACAAAAGCGTTACCAGAAAAATTATCCGCACCCGAAATCTTCGCTTTTATTTCACATTGCGATAGTGCCTTTAAAGTATCGCTAAAACTTTCATAATCTTTTGAATTGATTTCTGTGATTTTAATATCGTAATCTGTTAAAGATAGTTTCAATGCTGGATCTCCTAACAGCGTGAAATTTAGCATATTATTGTCGTTTGTAATATTTTTTGCCTTTCTAATTATGTCGCCAAGACGATTTTCTTTGTCAAAAAGATAAAGAAAAATATTTTGATTAAGTTGAAAATTTTCTCTTGATAGAACGTTTCTTGTGGTTGTAAACATTGCAATTGCGCCGCCGTTTGGATTCAATAGACAGTGTTCGGCAGGGGAGAGTGGGGCTTTGTTGCTTTCTTTGTCGTAGTAATCAAAATGTCCAATGTTGCACGAGGCTGTGATAAAAAGCGGAAGTTTGTTTTTGTTTTTTAGTAAGTCTATATCGGAGTTTGTCAAAAGTCTTTCGTCGGCAAAATAATTCATACCTCCGTGTCCTGTGTAGTTGATAACGATTGAGCCGTTGTTGAAAGCATTGATTATGTTTTCTCTGGCTTGTGGATAAGTGTTGCTTGAGGCAGTGGATTGTTGTTTATATGCTGAGGCGTAGATTTTTTTTATTTGAAACTCTGGGGAATTTTCTTCCAAATACTCCGCCAAAAAATCTGCCTGACTTACATGTAAATTGTTGTCGCCGTCATCGCTGATAAGGGTAACATTTTTTTTCCAAGAGCCGTTGTCGCCATTTTTCTGCAAATAATCCTCAATTTTATTAACCAAAGTTTGGGCTTCAGAAGTAGTTTTTGCTGGAAGTCTGCCAATTCCTATATCAATATCGCCAAAATATTCGCCTTCGTTGTCGTCGAGAAGTCCGAAAAAATCGTCAGAAACAAAACTATCTAAATTGTCTTCGTTCAGAGAGTTAGGCGATTGATATGTCGGAATCAAATTGGTATTATTTTCGTTTTTGGTTTTGTTGTCAACAGAGCCGTCTCCAAAAAGTAAGACGTATTTTAGACGTTTATCTTGTTTGTATAAAAATCTAATGTAATCTCTTATTGCTGAAACGTCGGTTTTTCCCGATGAAAATTCGTTGTATATTTTTTCGGTTTCTACAACCATTGTTTTCAAATCCGAATGAAGGCTTTGTAATTTTTGAGCGTAGGGAAGAAAAATTTTGGGTGTAATTATCAGTAAATCAGGAGTTAAATTTTCTCTTAGATTTTGATTTTCCATTTTTTCGTAATTTTCGATTTCAAAAGCATCGTTTTTTCTGAAAATTACAAAATCGTTTTTACCTTTTTGACTTTCAAATATAAAGTTGTCGGCATTTAAAGCGTAAGTTGGTTGTTTTTTGTTAGAAACATTCCACATCATAACATCGCTATTTGTGGTTATGACATTAAACTTAATTTTTTTTGTGTCGGAAAAAAAATACGAAAACTGTAATTGCTGTGAATTGTAATTAAGATTTTCTTTTGTGTTGATTGTGATATAATCGAGATAACCTTCTGCAGAAGGTGAATTTTTGTTGAATAAAATATTGACGGTTATTTTGTTATCGTTTTCGGGAACAAAATCCGTTTTGAACATAACTCTTTGGGCGTAAAGTCCCGAACTACTAACTGCTTTTGCTGTTGTAGTAGTTTTAAAATCAGCAACTTGCAACGTAAAGGAGTTGTCAATAGCAGAGCGTGCAACAAGCGAGGCTTCCAATTTGCCTTGCAATGGAATGTTGAAAGTTTCAAAAACGAAATTTTGTGAAGTGTTATAAAAAAAATTCTCGCCAAACCAATCTCTTCCGCTCATTTGAAGGTTCACCAAATCTTTTTCATGGTGATAATAAAAATCGCCTTGCGACAAAATTTCATCAAAAGAATTATAGTTTGTTTGTTGAATGTTGTTGTTTGCTAAAGAATTGTTGGAAGTGATGAAATAATAATTTTCGTCGCTAAAAAGGTGGTTTTCAATAAGATACATTCTCTTGTTTTCATCATAAAACCAAGTATTTGGACTTTGACCAAAAAAATATACAGCGTTGTTGTCTTTCAAAACTGAAATTTCAGAGAGAGTGCTGTCGCGTTTTTCGTTGTTATAAAATCCGAGCATTGAAGCCTGACCGCTAAAAATTCTGACTTTTTCGGGTTCAGAAAATCCCATTTCTTTTAACTTTGTGAAACTCAACTTATAAATGCCGTCTTCTTTAATAGCGACTTTCACCCAAGAACCTGTTTTGAAAACAGAGTTGTTGTTTTGTGCTTCAACCCTTGCGACAAGAAAAATTAGAAAAAAAAGTATTTTAAGATGTTTTTTCATTTTGTGTTGAAACGGGTTTAAGATTTCGTTTTTCGCCTAACTCTATCATAAGTTTGTAAGCCGCTTCATACGTGTTTTCAATTTTTCCGTCCAAAATAGAATCTTTTATTGTGTCTTTTATTTCGCCGACAATTCTGCAAGGTTTCAGATTGAAAGTTTCCATTATCAAATTTCCGTCAACAGGAGGCTGCCAAGTTCTGACAAAATCCTTTTGTTCAAGTTCTTTTATTTTCTTTCTGACAATCTGATAGTTATTCAAAAACTTTTGCTTTTTCTCTTCTATTTTTGAAGTTATATCTGCCTCGCACAAAATTAATAAATCGTCCAAATCTTCGCCTGCATCATACATAAGTCTTCTAACGGCAGAGTCAGTTATCTCGTCGTTAGAAATTGGAATTGCTCTATGATGCATTCCGACAAGTTTTTTGACGTATTTCATTTTTTCGTTAAGCGGCATTTTAAGGTTTTTGAAAATTTGAGGAATCATTTTTGCGCCGATAAATTCATGGTTATGAAAAGTCCATGTGCCGCCTATAAATTTTTTTGTTAACGGTTTTGCAATGTCGTGAAAAAGAGCCGCAAATCTTAGCCAAAGATTCTGACTTGAAATTGCAACATTGTCCAAAACCTGCAATGTGTGCAAGAAATTGTCTTTATGACCTTTGCCTTCTCTTATTTCAACACCTTTTAATTTGCTAAGTTCTGGGATAATTTTTTCAAGCAAACCGCATTTATCAAGCATCAAAAATCCTTTTGAAGGTTTTTCGGTGAGCATAATTTTGCTAATCTCGTCAACAATTCTTTCTTTTGAAACTATTTCTATTCTGTCTTTGTTTTTTTTGATTGCTTCAAAAGTTTCTTCTTGTATCCTAAACCCAAGTCTGCAAGCAAATCTTATTGCACGCAACATTCTTAAAGGGTCGTCCGAAAATGTCTCGTCAGGATTTAGCGGTGTTTTTATTATTTTGTTTTCTAAATCTTCTACACCACCGAAAGGATCAGTAAGTTGACCATAGTCTTCTTCGTTTAGGGAAATCGCTAAAGCATTGATTGTAAAGTCTCTGCGTTTTTGGTCATCTTCCAAAGTGCCTTCTTCGACAATAGGTTTTCTGGAATTTCTATTGTAAGATTCTTTTCTTGCGCCCACAAATTCCAATTCCACACCTTTATAATGTATCATTGCTGTCCCAAAATTTTTGTAAACAGCAATTTCTTTGTCGCATTTTAGTTTTTTTGCTACTTTGCGAGCAAAGTCAATACCACTGCCTCGGACAACAAAATCCAAATCTTTACACTCTTTTTTCAAAAGTAAATCCCTTACATAACCACCTATAACATATACTTTTGTTCCTGATTCTTTTGCCGTAAGGGATATAATACGGAAAACAGGGTGCTCAAGTTTGAATTTTTTTTCGGTCATTGTGCGCTAACTTCCTTTCCCTAAATTTCTCTTTTTCTTTTTAAGCAGCTGTTTCGTTGTTTCTTTTTACTTCAATAGCGGCGTAGATAATACCTGCAACAGCAGCAACTCCAAGTAAAATGTCAATTAAGTTTTCCATTTCTTTAGTATTTATAAAGATTATTCTTGATTAGTTTTCGGCTACAAATTTAACAAATAATTACATTCATTTTGTTTTGTTAATGTTTTGTTATTGTTAATAGAATGTAAATTTTTATAGAGTTAACACAAGTATTAATTATTATTAAATGCTAAAAATAAATTTTAAATTCTCGTTTTGTCTGATTATATTTGTCCAACATTTAGTTAAAAAAAACATCAAACAATCAAAAATTTTTTAAGAAATCATGAAAAAAAAATGGACATGTGCAATTTGCGGTTTTGTCTACGAAGGTGAAGAACCGCCAGAGAAATGCCCTCAGTGTAAAGCACCAAAATCAAAATTTAAAGAACTCACAGGAGAACTTTCTTTTGAAACAGAGCATGTTATAGGAGTTGCAAAAGATGTTCCAGAGGATTTGTTGCAGGATTTAAGAAATCATTTCAATGGAGAATGTTCAGAGGTTGGTATGTACCTTGCGATGAGTCGTCAGGCTGATAGGGAAGGTTATCCTGAAATTGCAGAGGCTTTTCGTCGTTATGCTTTTGAGGAGGCTGACCATGCTGCGAGATTTGCAGAACTTCTTGGTGAGGTTGTTTGGGATACCAAAACAAATCTTGACAAACGTATGAATGCTGAAGCAGGTGCATGTGCAGACAAGAATAGAATTGCAAAACGTGCAAAAGAGTTGAATCTTGACGCTATTCATGATACTGTTCACGAAATGGCAAAAGACGAGGCTCGACACGGCAAAGGTTTCAAAGGTCTTTTTGATAGATATTTCAAGTAGTCTTAATTGATTGATTTATTCATAGTTGTTAGTTTTAGGCGGTATTTTTGTACCGCCTTTTTGTTTTTTTAAGTTCTTTTTCTATTTTTGTTGGCATAATCATTGTTAAAATTCCTTATAAAAAGGAAAAATGAAAAAGCAACTTGTTAAAATATTATTCCTATTGTTTCTGTTTCCTCAAAGTGTGTTTTCGCAATACACAATGGAATGGGCACATACTTTCGGTGGTAACGGTTGGGATGAGGCCAATACTTGTATTGAAACAAGAGACGGAGAGTATATTCTCGGTGGTTTTGCCAAACTTCAAGAGCATCAGTTGTGGCTTGTGAAAGTGCGTCCGTATGGTGAAGGTCATTGGGGCAAAGCCTTTGCTGAATATTTTGTATCTTCATGCTATTCTATTGCTGAAACTCTTGATAGTAACATTGTTTTAACAGGTTATGCAATCCGAAAACGAGAATATCAAAGCAATCTTCTTTTAATGAAACTTGATACTGTTGGAAATGTTATTTGGCAAAAAGTCTATGGTGGTGATGGCGATGAACAAGGCACAAAAGTTATCGCAACAACCGATGGCGGATATGCTATTGCGGGGTATTCAACCTCTAACAATGATGCTGAGCCAAACTGGTATATTGTTAAAACCGATAGTAATGGTAATATGCGCTATAACAACGAACTTTACATTGCGACAACAGCTGTTGATAAGCTTGATTTGAACGAAGAAAATACGACTGCCACTCCAAAAATTAGTTTGAAACTGAATGATGATCCCAAGGATCCATCGGACAATCCAAAAGGGTACATTGTACAACCTGCTAATACCACCTATGATGTTGTTTATAATAATGCGGCTCTGACATTATTGCCACAAAAGATAGTATGATAATGGTAACTGGTTATACAAAAGCCTATACGATAACAGATTACGATGTTTTGACAATCAAAACCGACATGAATGGTGATACAATTTGGACAAGAACTTTCGGTGATGAACATTGGCAAGAGGGAACAAGTTTGGTTGAAACTTTTGATAATAGTTTTGTGGTTTGTGGGTATTCGATGTCTAACATAAAGGATCAGTCGAGTTTCTTGATTCTCAAGTACAACAAACAAGGTGAATTGATTTGGCATTATACTTTCAAGCGCAAGAGTCAGGATTATGCAAAGTCGGTTGTTGAAACAAGGGACAATGGACTTTTGATAGCGGGGACAACATATTCTTTTGGCAAAGGTTGGGATATGGCGGCTTTGAAAATGAAAAGCAACGATAAGAAAGATATTCTTGTGAAATTTCCAAAGGATTCACTTTCAACGACTTTGCTTAATGATGTTGAAATTAAATTATGTGTTAATGGTTTTGGAATGCCAAAACTTGTAAATGTTTACGTTAACGATATTCCTCAAGTCTCGGAGAATACTTTTCCTGTTTTTAAGGAAGAAGACAAAAATCATGGATGTGAACTTCCTTTGTCTTTTATTCTTAATCTTTCTTTAGGAGTTAACAATATCAGAATAGAGATTTTAGATTCAAAAAATTATACTTTTGAAAGACGAATTTCTGTTTATAAATTTCCTCGGTACGATTTTTAGAAAAAAAATATATAAAAACTTTACAAGAGGGTTATCTTTTTCCTGAAACTAAACCCTCTTGTAAAGTTTTGTTTTATAGCACTTTTAGTAAAATTTTCTCTTTCCCGATTTTCGTGAAAATAGAAATTTTCTCTTCTTCTATTCCTTCTGAAACAAATTTTTGTTTTATCTCTGTTGCTTGCGATTTGGCGGTGTTAGCATCTGTAGCGAAAATGGTTATTTCAACTCCTGAAATCTTTTGTTTGGAAATAAATCTTATTGCAGCAGTCTTGTTTTCTTTGGTTATTTCAAACGGGAGATGTTCATCGAAAATGCTTACAGAATCTGCCAAAACAAAATCATGGGTTTTAACAATTGGAAAAGCACTGTCGCAATTCAAAGTGTCAAAAGCAATAATACAATTTTTTGATATTATCGAAAATTTGTATTTTCTATCTTGTGGCAGCCCAAAATAAAACTCTCCTGAAGGCATTTGAGTTCTGAAATCTGCATAGATTTTTTTATGGTCAACATCTTCAACTCGTATTCGTGCAAATATTGGTTCGCCTTTTAGGTTTGTGATTTTGCCTTTGTAAATGGCAATTGTATCGGGTCGGAAAATTTTGGGCAATTCCACTGAGTAGAAAATTTGCTTGTGCGTTATTGGGTCTTCTGAAGTGAAATATGCCGTTTTGCCGTCGGCTGTGATTGAAAAATCAAACTCGTTGTATGGCGTATTGATATATTTTCCAAGATTTATTGGGTTGCTCCATTCTTTCCAAGAATTTTCTTTAAGCCTTTTGCACATATAAATATCTGTGCCGCCAATGCCGAGACGTCCGTTTGAAATAAAATACAAAGTCTTATTGTCGGCAGCCAAAACGGGCGAATATTCTCCGTATTCAGTGTTGATAATATCGCTAAGTCGGGTAGGGTAGTCGAAAGTACCGTGTTCGTCCTTTTGCGAAATCCAAATATCGGTATAATATGGAGGTTGATATACGCAACTTGGTCTGTAAGTATCTGTATAATAATCTATTGAACGAAAATAATCTAACCTTGGAACTTCAAAACCTTCTTCTTCGTACATAACGCCTTTTCTGTTTGCCGCAAACAACAATGCCGAATTATCGGGCGAAGGTTTACAATTGAAACTTCCAAAAAACGGATGAGGATTCATTTCTTCTACTTCTTCATAGTAATGATTTAGATGACCACACACTCTTGGTTTTACCCATTGTCCTGTGGTATTATAGGTTATATCCACAACTTTGGCAGTATAATATGTTTGTCGTTTTGGTGGCGGATTTGTCATATATTGCATTTTTTCGTTTTTAATAACATACATGATTGTATTGTCTAACGAAATTCCACTTGTATAAATATTGGCGGAATCTTTAAGATAATATTTTTCAAATAGAATAATACAATCCATTTTATCTTTATAGTTAAGATTTTTTATTTTCTTATGCACAAAATAATTTTGAATTGTTTTAGGCAAAGAATCAAATCTATATTGCTCAAAAGTGGTGTCAACTCTTATTAATATGCTGTCTCTGAGATAAAGGGTGTCAATATAGGTTAATGGTTGCCATCTGCCATTTTTTAACTCCGAATAGCATATACCTGCTCCTGTTAGTACAGTGTCAATACCAGTTTCATCGTAGCGATGTCTTTCTTGGCTTTTTGGGTGTATGGTTTGTATGCAGAAATGAGTTTTGAAAGGCTTGTATTCAAAGTGTGTCAAATACAATTTTTTACCGTCAGGAGAAATTACAGGGTAACGATTTACGGCATCGTTGTATCTAAAGCCGTTATCTAAATACTGAACTTTTTGCCCATTTGCCTCAAAACTTTTGATAACAGGTTTTCTAAGCGAAGGCGCATTAATAACTTCAGGAAGTTTTGTTTTTTTGCAATAATCATTGTTTGTAACCAAAAGTTGTTTCATATCTTCTATTTCGTTTTTGTAATTTGGAAATAGAGGTGCGTATTTATCAATTATTTTCACAACTTCGTCAATTTTGCCTTCTGACATTGGTTTGGCGTACAATTCTTGAATTTTTTTTAACGCCAAAAGACTTGGTGCAGCGCGTCGGATATAAAAATCGTAAATAGAATCTTTTTTGAGATAAAATTCTTTTCTCATGCCATAATAAAATGACTTGACTTCGCTTGTTGCATAATTAGCCTCTCCATAAAGACCTGCATAATACATTCTTTTTAAAGAATCGTCCATTTTGTGGGGAAGTCGGTCATAAAAGAATTTTAGTCTTGTCCAATGCCCGCTGTAATAGACTTCTTTTTTCCACAAATCCATAAATTCATCGGTTAAAACTTGATTTGGTTTATAATCTTTCATATAATCCGAAAGCAAAGTGGCTTGAGAGTAGTATTGTTTTTTTATTGAATTTACTCTTGCCTTATCTTCTGTTTTTAATGAAAATAATTTTCCTCTTTCGTAATCTTTGGTATATTTATAAAGAGTTTTCCATGTTCCGTTAACAAGCCTGCTGAAATACTCCACACTGTCGATATATTCCATTATAAAATTAATTTTGTGGCTGTTGGGATAATCGTAAGTAAATTTTTTGGCTTTTTTAAGAGTAGTGTCTTGACGAGCGGCTCTGTATGCGGCTTCTTCTTTCAAAGTAAGAGCACGTTTTATAAAGATTGGAGCGCAACCTTTATAAGTCTTTGCAAAAATTCCAAAGCCTTTTTCGGTTGAATCTTTTTCTATTGTTCGTCTCAACTGTATTGCGGCTATCGAATTGTATTTTTCTCTTGCCGAATCAAGTGTTATGTTGTAAGTTGAAGCCATATATTTCTTAAAATCTTTTCCTGAATTTAAGAATTTTTTTTCAGTTTTTTTGAAATTGATAAATGCGTTTTTCGGGTTGCTATTTTTTTGTATCAACCCTAAGCCATAATACACGGCATGAATGTCAATGTGTTTTTTTAATGCTTTCTTAAAAGTTGTTTCGGCTTTTGAAGTATCGCCGTTTGAGAGAAACGCAAAACCTTTTAACACAAGTTTTTGTTTTTGAGCGTTGCTGTCTTGAAAACACAAACACAAAACTGTTAATATTAAAATTAAATATTTTGTCATAATAGGTTATTGTTTTATGATTGAAAATTCTACTCTACGGTTTTCTTCATCGTTTGAAGAAATGGGTTTTGAACTGCCGTAACCTTTAGTTGTAAGTTGAGAGGAATAAATTCCTAATTTTACAAGTTCATTTTTTACACTTTCCGCCCTTTCTAAAGATAATTTTTGATTGTATTCTTGAGAGCCGCTTTTGTCGGTATGACCTGAAATTTCAATTTTTAAATCGGGATTTAATTCCAAAAATTTTGCTATTTGTTTTATTTGACTTAAAGACCTTGGTTGAATATCCGCTTTGTTGAACTCAAAAAATATGTTTTTGATTACTATTTTTATGTTTTTTTCTATCATTTCGTTAACAGAAATAAGTGCGATACTATCGTTTTTTAATAGACTTTCTTGCGCTTGTTTGGTGTCGAAAATTCCTGATTGTGGAAAGTATCCGTCAGCGTTAACAAAATAAATATATTCTCTGCCCAAAGGTAATGTTATTGAAAATTCGCCAGTTACGGGGTCGTTTTTCAGTGTTCCAAGAAATCTTCCCGTGTTGACATCTTCCCATGAAATATTAGCATGAATTGGTTTGCCGAAAGAATCGTTGATTTTTCCTGTTAACAAAGAAGTTGTTTCGGCTCTAAATTTTTCGGGCAATTGGGCTGAATAAATTTCCGATTTATTCTCAATTCTGTCGTATACGGAATAGAAAATAGTTTTGCCATCGTAAGCGTTAAAAAAGAATGGTTCGTCATCGTAGGTATTAATTTTTCGTCCGAGATTTACTGGCTCTGACCACTCTGTCCAAGACGTATCGCTAAGACGTTTTGACATAAAAATGTCATAACCGCCCATTCCATAATGTCCTTGAGAGGTAAAAAACAAAGTTTTTAAGTCTGGAGAAAGTCTTGGTGAGCGGTCGTCTCTTGATGTATTAATTGTAGGTCCAATATTTTGAGGCATCGACCACATTCCATCTTCTGTTTTGGTGCAAACGTAAATGTCAATATTGTATGGTGATATTTTTCCTAACATCATAGTTGTATCAATCTTGGGAATTTTTCTTATTGAAGCAAAAAGCATTGTTTGTCCGTCAGCAGAAAAATATGCATCGGCTTGCCAATATCCTCCGTTAATTCCGTTTTTTCCATATTTGTCGGTTTTACTTTCCATCAAATATGGTGCACCCCAAGAGCCATCGTCTTGCTTATCCGAAAGATAAAGTTTTCCATTTAAAAATATAACCATTTGGTTGTCATCAGGGTAAATATGTTCTGTTGCCTCATTACTATACAGAGTTGCAAACCTTTCTATAGGTTGTGACATTTGCCATTTGCCATCTTTAAATTCTGACATATACATATCTTCCTGTATTGAAAAATCCCTAAAATCCATGTCTTGTACAAAATACAATTTTTTCATGTCGGGAGATATTGCAGGTGCGTAATTCTCTCTGTATAATGGAGAATTTACTTCCTCTGGAAGTTTTTCAACGTTAAGAAATTCAGGCGGATTGCTTTCGCTAAGTATTCCTATGATTTTATCAATTTCTGTATGATGATTGGGATATAATTGGCGAAATTCAAGATAAATATTTATTGCTGCTTGCCAATTTTTTTCTTTAAGGCTTGGTTGTGTTAAAATTTTTATAAGTTGAAAACCATAGTCAGTAGGAGCAAATTGTTTGATTTTTTTCCTTAAAGTATCTTCGCTTCGAGCGTCTTTGGAAACGTTGTAGGCGTTGTCGTATTTTTTTATTTCTTCAAACAATTTCAAATCTTTTTCTGGGGGTGTAACAGGATATTGTTGGCAATAAAAATATTTATTATAAACACGTCTATGCTCAGCCATAAATATCGGGTCAAAATACAATCTGAATATTTCCATTTTAGCAGGATATCCTGTTTTAAGAATTTCATCGTAAGCCTCTTTTTGAATATTTTTGATTGCAGGCAGTATGGAATCCGCATACGGATGAGGACGTTTGTCGTTTAAAATATCGTTGAAAAATTTATAGCATAAAATATCTTTTTTCTCAAATATCCAATAACATCGTGCAAAGTAATATGCGGACAAATAGTCAAGAGAGTCAATACTGAAAAGCATTTGTTTTCTTAAATCGGGATATTTTTTGCCGTATTTTGCCAAGAATTTTTTTGTTAACGTGTCATTGTCATAACAAGAATAATGTTTGAAATTATTTCGTGCTTGATAAAAATCCTCCAAAGCGCAAAGTCTTGACATAGAATCGCAATCCGCTGGTTTTATGTTGTAAATAGTTTTGTAAGTTTCAATTTTTTTAGGGTCGGTTTTTGAAAATTTTTCTGCCGAGCGTTGAAAAAAATCGTATGCCCGTTGATTGTTTTTTCTGCCCGAAAGACTGTCGAAAAATATCTTTCCGAGTGCAAAATTTGCAATTGGTGATTCTATTTTTTTTCGTGTGGCTCTGTTTAGAAGTTTTTCGGCTTCTTCGTATTCGCCAATCGAAAGAGCATCAAAAGCAGGTTTTAGTTTTTGTGCTGAAGTGGTATTTGTCAGAAATAGAAAAAATGACAAACAAAGAAAAATGGTTTGTTTTTTCATAATATGTGTTTTTTTTAAATTGTTTTTTATCTTTAACGTAAAAAATACTTGCTTTCGTGTAATGTATCAATACTTTTTGTATCTTTGTGGCAGAAACGTTTATTTTTTTTAATAATTTTATGGACATATATTCAGATAAAAATACCGTAGAATTGGTAACGGTTGCTGCGGAGTTTTGTGCTTTTGTGGAAAAGGCAAGAAAATTTACAAAGAAAGATTTTTTGCTGAAACTTCATAAACTTCTTCCTTTGGTTTATCTTAAAACAGCATTGCTTGGTACTTTAGACGAGGATTCCTTTGAGGAGGGTTTTGTAGAGGCCTACATTTCGGAATATGAATACGAGTATGTAAAAAAAGGTGTCAGCATAACCCTTGGCTCTGAAGATAAGTTTATTAATATTTTCAACATTGATTCTTCGGATTTGGAGCAAGAGCAACAGGAGGCTTCAGGAGTTTTGACAGATATTTATCACAATCTTAAAAATTTTGTTGAAAATTATCGTTCTCTTTCAGAGCAAAGTGCTCAAGCCTCAAGACAAGAACTAATTAACGATTTCAAAATGTCTTGGGGACAGAAACTTTTAAGCCTTTTAAATTACCTTCATCATTTGGTTTATTTTTCTTTTTTAGAGGATATTGACGAAGAAAATGAAGATAGTTTTGAAGAAGAAAATTCTCAAAAAACGTTTTATAATAATTTTATAGATAATTATCACAAAAAAATATGAAAATATGAAAAATAAAATTTTGTTTTTAACTGCATTGTTTTGTTTTTGCGGTATTAATTTGTATGCTGTTGACCCGGAATTGCCAGTTGTGATTTCAGAGCCTATAAAAGTTCTCAAAGGCGATTATGACAAATACGGAAAAAAACTTGGCACAACTTTCAAAGGGACAGAAGATTTGAAACTTCTCAAAGAAATAGTTTCATGGCTTGGGACACCTTATAAGTACGCCGCCTCAAACAAGGGCAAAGGTACTGACTGTTCGGGTTTTGTGTCGGGCGTTTACAATAATGTCTACAATATAAAACTTCAGCGGTCTTCCTCTTCTATGGTTGTAAATGTCAACAAAGTAGAAAGAAACGAACTTGAATGTGGCGACCTTTTGTTTTTTGCTAACGACAAAGGAAGTATTTATCACGTTGCAATTTATCTTGCAAACGATGTTTTTGTACATTCGGCAACTTCCAAAAATATCGGCGTTAAAACCGACAATCTCAATTCTACATATTACAAAAAGAATTTTTATTCAGCCGGACGTGTAAAGGCTCTTGACAAAAGAAATGTAAGTGGCGACAAAAACACTTCAAACAGCGTTGTTAGTGGTATTGACAAAAACAAAAATACCAAAAAACAAGAAAGTCTTGAGAATTTATATTCAAAATATTCCAAAGAACTTGGGGTTAATTTTTCCGGCAAAGAAGATGTTAATATCTTGAAAGAAATTTGTTCATGGCTTGGAACTCCTTATAAATCAGGAGCGTCGGAAAAAGGCGTTGGTGCTGATGCTTGTGGTTTTGTTAGCGGTGTTTTTGAAAATTCTTGCAAAGTGCTTCTTAGTCGTAATCCCGAAAAAATGCAGAAGAATCTTTCAAAGACTTCAAAAAGCAAATTGAAATTTGGCGATGTTGTTTTTTATAAAAAAGCAAGTGCTTATCCTATTATCGGAATATATTTAGGCGAAGGAAAAATAGCCTATACTTCCGTAAGTAAAGGTGTAATGGTAATAGATATGAAAAGTGTTACTTTCTCGTTGGACTTTATAGGGTCGGTACCTGCACTTAATTATTAGTTTTTTTACTTTTATAACGATTTGTATTTCAAAGTTCAAAAAAAAAAATGAAAAAAAACTAAAAAAAAATTTTGCAGACTTAAAAAAACTCTCTACCTTTGCACCGCAATCGAAAGAGATAAGGACACGGTTGCAAAATGTAAGAGTTATTTGGTTCGGTAGTTCAGTTGGTTAGAATACATGCCTGTCACGCATGGGGTCGCGAGTTCGAGTCTCGTCCGGACCGCCAAATAATGATCTTTTTCTTGATTTTTTTATTGGTTCGGTAGTTCAGTTGGTTAGAATACATGCCTGTCACGCATGGGGTCGCGAGTTCGAGTCTCGTCCGGACCGCTTAAAAAAAGTTGGTTCAAATGGAAATTGGAAATTGATTGTCTTTCTTTGGAAAGGTTTCAGTTTCCAATTTTTTTTTGTTGTTAATAAGGCTATTTCATTTTAAATTTTTTCCACTTGCTATCTATTGCCGTCTAAAAAAAATTTTTTTAACTTTGCGGCTAATATTTGTTTTTTAGATTATGGCAATAACAATAAAAATCGGCTCTAACGTTCTTACCCGTCAAGACGGACATTTGGACGAAAGCCGTATGAACGACCTTGTTAGAGAGATAGCCTTGTTGCACAAAAAAGGCGAAAAAATTATCCTCGTATCCTCTGGTGCAGTTGCCGCCGGAAGAAGTATTGTTGAAAATTATTCAACTCTTGACCCCGTTGCTCAAAGACAACTACTTTCATCAACAGGTCAAGTAAAACTAATAGATACATACAAAAAACTGTTTGATATTCAAGGGATTAAAATAGGACAAATACTTGTTACAAAACAAGATTTTTCGTCTCGAGAACACTATTTGAATATCAAAAACTGTATCTCAACTCTTTGGGAAAATAATGTTATGCCCGTTGTAAACGAAAACGATACAGTGTCGGTTACGGGGCTAATGTTTACCGATAATGACGAACTTTCAGGGCTTATGGCTTCGATGGCTGATTGTCAAAAGTTATTTATTTTGAGCAATATTGACGGTATTTTCAACGGCGACCCAAAAGATTCTAATTCTTCTGTGATAAGGGAAATAACGCCAAAGACCAATTTGTCGCAATATGTTCAGACCACAAAATCAAACTTCGGACGAGGTGGTATGCTAACAAAATGCAGAATTGCGAGAAAAACCGCTGCTTCGGGAATAGAAGTTTATATTGCTAACGGCACAAAATCCGAAGTCATCACTAATCTTTATAATGGTAACAGTAACTTTGTCTGCACACATTTTTCAGCCTCAGAACATTCGCCGGCAATCAAAAAATGGATTGCTTATTCTGACGGTTTTACAAAGGCAACTGTCATAATAAATGAAGGTGCAAAACAGGCTTTGCTCTCGAAAGACAAAGCCGCAAGTCTTCTTATTCCGGGTATCGTGAAAATAGAAGGCGACTTCAAAAAAGATGATCTTTTGATGATAAAAGACGAAAATAATGTTACGATAGGTCTTGGTAAAGCCGGAACTGACAAGGATAAAATCAACTTTAATAAACGTTCAAGA
>CAJOGF010000069.1:18853-20716 GCA_905233995.1 uncultured Bacteroidales bacterium
AGAAAGCGTTAAACAAGCAGCTCGTTTTTTGGGCAATTTAACGCAAGAAAAATCTTTTGAAATTCTTAACGACATTGCCGACGAATTAGAAAAAAACGTTGATGAAATTCTTGTTGCCAACAAAAAGGATCTCGACAAAATGGATTCTGCAAATCCAATGTTTGATAGACTTTTGTTGACAAAAGAGCGAATTTTGGGCATCGCTTCCGATACAAGACATGTTGCAACGTTAGAGGTTCCGTATGCAAAAATTTTGGAAGAAAGGACTCTCGAAAACGGTTTGAATTTAAAGAAAATAAGTGTTCCTCTTGGCGTTGTTGGTGTCATTTATGAGGCTCGTCCTAATGTTACGGTTGATGTTGCTTCTTTGTGTTTAAGAAGTGGTAATGCCGTTGTCTTGAAAGGTGGTACTGACGCTTATGAATCTAACTTAGTTTTGGTATCTTTAATGCACAATGTGTTGGAGAAAAACGGAATCGACAAAAACATCATACAACTTCTTCCTGCTGGTCATCAAGTTGCAACCGAACTGATGAATGCCGTTGGGTATATTGATGTTTTGATTCCAAGAGGTTCCAAAAACTTAATCAACACTGTCAGAGATAATGCTAAAGTTCCTGTTATAGAAACGGGGGCTGGAGTTGTGCACACTTATTTCGACAAAGACGGAGATTTGGAAAAAGGCAAAAAAATAATTTTTAACGCTAAAACACGCCGTGTAAGTGTCTGCAATGCGTTAGATTGTCTTATAATTCATAGTTCAAGACTTCAGGACTTGGTAGAGTTATGCAAACCGCTTGCTGATAAAAACGTTGGCATTTTTGCTGATTCACGCTCTTATGCTGTTTTGGAAAATAACTATTCTGCGGGACTTTTCAAAGCCACAAAAGATGACTTTGGAAAAGAATTTCAATCTTACAATATGGCTATCAAAACCGTTGATTCTCTTGAAGAAGCGTTAGACCATATTTATAAATTTTCGTCGAAACATTCGGAGGCTATCATAACGGAAAATAATGTTACGGCACAAAAATTCTTAACCTCTGTTGACGCGGCTTGTTGCTATCATAATACTTCAACGGCATTTACCGACGGAGCACAATTTGGTCTTGGCGCAGAAATTGGAATCAGCACGCAAAAACTTCATGCAAGAGGTCCTATGGCGTTAAAAGAACTTACTACCTATAAATGGATAATTTTGGGAAACGGACAAGTAAGAAAATAATCTAAAAAAAACGGCTGTGGCATTTACCGCAACCGTTGTTTTTAGAATTTTATTTCAAAACTAATTCTTCATTTTTGTTGAGGACAACTTCTATGTGTCCTCCTTTTTTTAGTTTTCCGAAAAGAATTTCTTTCATAAGCAGAGGGTTGAGTGTTGAATTTAAAACTCTGTCAATTTCTCTTGCTCCGTATTTTGAAGAAAAACCTTTCTTTAAAAGTTCTTTTTCAGCATCTTCGCTAAGCGACATTGTAACGTTCTTTTTTTCAAGACGTTTTGAAAGTTCAGCAATTTTTTTGTCAAGAATTTTTTTCGCCATATCGCGGTTCATATCGTTGAAAACCACAATTGACGATAGCCTATTTATAAATTCAGGCTTAAATGTTTTTTTTGCTGCTGACAGCATTGTGTCGCCCGCTTTTGAACCCGCAAAGCCAAGTCCCGCAGCCGAGGCATATTCAGCACCGGCGTTGCTTGTCATAATCAGAATTACTTGTTTGAAATCCGATTTTTGACCTTTGTTGTCTGTAAGACTTGCGTAGTCCATAATTTGAAGCATAATATTATAAATATCCGAATGTGCTTTTTCTATTTCGTCGAGCAAAAGAACGCAGTTAGGATTTTTGCGTATTGCATCGGTC
>CAJOGF010000070.1 GCA_905233995.1 uncultured Bacteroidales bacterium
AGAATGTCTCATAATTGTTTTTTCGACTATGTTTTTGCGCACAAAATTACAAAATACACTTTAATTTTGCAACAAAAACCGTCCCATTTTTTCTAAAGCCATACCCCGATGTGATATTTTATTCTTTTCTTCTAAGGATAATTCTGCCAAAGTCTGATTAAAACCATCAGGCAAAAAGATAGGGTCATAACCAAAACCTTTGTCGCCTCGTTTTTCTGTGGTGATTTTTCCATTTATAATTCCGTCAAAACTATAAATTTTCCCTTCCAAAATCAAAGCCACAACAGTATGAAATCTCGCCGTTCGATTTTCTACGCCTTCAAGGTTTTTCAAAAGTTTGTTCATATTCTCCTCAGAGTTTTTTGCGTTACCTGCATAACGAGCAGAAAAAACACCCGGTGCTCCATTCAACGCATCAACTTCCAAACCAGTATCATCAGAAAAACAATTCTTTTGATATTTTTTCCATAGATACAATGCTTTTTCTACCGCATTATCATAAATTGTGTTACCAGTTTCGGGAATATCGTCAAAACAATTTATATCCTTAAGCGACAAGATTTTATGATTTTTGATAATCGCCTGCGCTTCCGATAACTTATTTTTGTTTCCCGTTGCAAAAATTAATTCCATGTTTTTTATTATTTTTTTTTGTTTATTCTAAATACCACTGCTGAAAATAATTCTGAATAGTTCCACACGAAGGACATTGCTTTTGAAAAGCGTCAACAGAAGTTCCACAGTTTCTGCACCTTAGAACAACTCCGCCAACATTATCCAAAGAATATTCAAGCGGCGATTTTTTTAGCCTCAAAGTTTTTTGCATTTGACGACTTTTAAGTTTTCCACCGTCATAAAAAACTTCTCTAACCGAAATGTCAATATTTACAAAAATTTTATCGTTAATAATCTCTTTTGAAATGTTGGTATAATCAACAAAATCAAAATCAACAACGTTTTTATTTTCCTGACTATCAAAATAATACCTCTGAAGTTCGTAATTTAGATTTGTAAAAAAAACATTTTTAGAAAATTCCGACGAGTTGTCTCTCCAAAATTTTTCCTGTTTTGAATTGATTCTCTCTTTGTAAAGTTTTATTGGCAACAGAATAAAAAAAGAATCCAAATAAAAAAACAAATAATAAGACACAAGGCTTAAAAGCATTGTCCCAAAAATTACCTTCGTAATATCCCAACCATTGAAAGTTCTCCCTGTGGTTTTGAAATACACAAGGCTAATCAAAAAGGATACCACAATTGCAATCAAAAGTGTTATATAACGATATGATTTTGATTGCATTACGAGGTCAGTATGATATTTAGTTCCAAGATTCTTTGACTCATAATCCATATTATAAGCCGCGCCACAATACGGACATTCACCAGAATGAGTGTCAATAGGAGCACCGCAGTTAGGACATTCTTTCGCATTTAAAGCCTTGACAAAAGTATACTTGATTCTTGGGTCAAAACCGAACAATTCAAAGACAGTTTTTCCGCCTTTGAAATATTTTTTCTCAAGGCGGATACCGTCTTTAATATCCGTTTGAAGCGTCTCAAAACTATCCTTCTGGATAATTTTTTCACCAGCTTTATAGGTTGTAACAAGTCTTAAACCGAACTCTTTCAACCGTTTTGCATATTTTTTGTCAGAGAGTTGCATTCTAAGTTTTTTGGGACAAAGTTAAGGATTTTTTTTACTTCATCCAAACCGTTGCAGAATTTCCTTCCTGAATGCCTTGCAATGCAAAGGGATTGTAGATTTCGAGTTTTGCACGATTGATAATTGTGCCTGTGCCTTTCGTGCCACGAGATGCCGGACAATAATTTACGTCCCATACAAATGGTATCATGCCGTTTACTGGTCCCCACTTACTTACTGCTTTGTAGAATGCCTTAATGCTTGCGTTGTGTTTTTCTTGATTGTTTACAACACGCCAATTTGCAGCATATTCGCCAATAATTACGGGGATATTATTGTCGGAAAACTTTGCTTTCATCTTTGCAAATGTATTTTTTAGCGAATTTTCTGAGTTCCAAACAGATGAGTAGCCTGTACCTTCGTTAAGACAGAAATTATATGGGTCGTAATAATGAACTTCCACCATAAGTTTGTTTTGAACTTTGTCGGTAGGCATACTAAAATAATTGACAGTGTAGTCAATATTGGTAGCCGGACCTTGAACCGCCAACACACGCTCTGCATTGTTGCCACCTGTAGCACGTACAGCGTCAACAAATGCTTGATTGTATTTCAACAGAATTGGCGTAAGTGCTTGAGCACGACCATTGAAAAGATTGTAGTTTTGGAATGGTTCGTTGAGTCCTGCAAATATCAAATGATGGTCGAAATCTTTCATCTCGGTAGCAATCTGTGTCCAAAGATTTTTCAAGATGTCGATTTTGTCGTTGATATAATTCTCATCGTTGCTGATGTCGGTAAATTCTGTAGAAGACGACGAAAAACCAAGTTCTTCGAGCCAACCGCCGTCCCAATGGTCGTTGAGTTCTACAAAAAGTCCAGCATTGATGCAGTACGTTACAATTTCTTTTACGCGCGACATCCATGTTTCACTGATTTTGTAGTTGTTGCTTTCGTCGCAATGAATATACCACGAACATGGAATACGAACAGAGCGGAATCCCAACGATTTAACATAGTTGATAATTTCTTGAGTGGTTTTAGTTGATTGCCAAGAAGTTTCGCCGCCCGTAGCCTCCATTGTGTTGCCAAGATTCCAAGCAGGATACATCTGTGCTGCTATGTCCATTGCCGAACTTGCAAACGACAAAGTTGGCAATTCGGTGGATTTTTGTGTTACAAAAATGGTATCTTGTGTATCGCCAAAATCAAAAATTACCAATCCAGTACGTTCGTTACCAGAATTGTTGGCATCGGCAGAAAATACATTTTCATTTTGATTGATCCACAATGCGTCGCATACAACATTAATTGTAGTTGGAATTTTACCAATTTCAAAATTAGAAGCGGCAGCATCTATCGAAATTGTTTGATTCATTGTGCCGTTTTGTGTTACTTGTACTTTTGCGGATTCGTTACCGGCAAGCAATGTAATTTCGCCAATTCGGTCGGTGTTGCCATCGTAATGAGCGGCTATCACTTCGCAAGTATATGAATTATTTTCGGAACTTTTTATAGTAGGTTTTATCCACGTAGCATTAGATAATACTGTTACCTCAGAAGCAGAGGTAATGGTAATAAATTGAGTGCCACCAAGTTTTGAGAAAACCAATTCTGAAGGGTCTGATTTAAGACTTATGGTTTGCTCTTCTTGTGTTGTTTCGTTTTTATCGTCGTCATTTTTGTTGCAACTGCTAAGAAAACAAGTTGCCAAAACAGCCGCACACAATGGTAAGATTAAATTTTTTATTTTCATGTTTTTTAATTTTTATATTTTTTCGCAGATTTTGTTGTGGTAATAAATACCAAAAATCCCCCTCACCTAATTGAATAATTCGATAAGAGGGATTAATTTTATAGAGGTGTTTAACCTTGAATATTATTAAATTTAATTATTATTGAAGTGAATAGCTGCTGTTTCAGTCTTTTCTCCATTGGTTTGACCGATCCAGAGTCCGCCTGTTACTGCCTCATTGTCGGCTTCACCATCTTTGCCTGCCGAAGCGTTGCCTTCAGGTGCAACTACATAGAATTCTTTACCAGAAAGTACTACCGATGCACATGTTAATGTTACATCATCGCTAAATGTGATATATCCACCGCTATATGTGTATGTGCCAGTGTACAATTTTCCAACATAAGCACCATTAACATACTCGTTCATGGCATCGTAAATTTTGTATGTACCGTCAGAATTAAGTGATACATAAGTTCCTGTATATGCAGCAATTGTAGCATCTTTCTTATCTACAGAAGCTTGAACATTAGGATCACCAAATCCCCACCAACTCAATACAATATTTGCAGCGGTTTCAAAGTCAGCCCAAGCATCGTAAACCATATTATTTGCCCAATTAACCCAACCGAATGGAGAACCAGACTGAACAATTTGCCATTCGCCTTGTATAGCAGCAGCTTCTACGCTTGAAGCAAGGACATTTTCAACGGTGTAAGATGGAACTTCGTAAGAGTATGTATCATCTAATTCGTCGGCTACATAAGTATAGAACAATAGACAATTGTCTCCTTCTACATCAGTAGGTTTTGCACCACCATCAACAGATCTACCAATTACAGCGTGGAGAACATTACCTGTTTCTTCTGTCATAAGTTTTATGTTGAGGAACTGATTCTCGAAAATAGAAGTCCAACCAGCATAAATTTTATTGAGAGGCATACGAACAAAACCATTGTCACCAATTGCAGTCTTTTCGAATTTAATTTCGAGATAGCTATCAGAAAGTGCTGATTTTGCGTTATTAAGAATTTGCTCAGCAGCACCATCAGAACCATATTGTTCATCAAATTTGGTGTAAGAGAATTTTGTATAATAAGTTCCTTCTGCGAGTTTACCACCTTTGTATTCACCTGCATTAGTCTTCATTCCATAAACGTATGTTGTATCGTAAGCAGTTTTCACTGTAAACTTAACAACATTGTTGACAGGGTCGAAAGCGATTGTTGCATCTTCTGCCTCGTCTATGATACCATTGTCAGCATCATTTTGCCAAGATGTTTTATAAGAACCTGCACATGCCCACCAAGTATCACCAAAGAACCCTACACCATCAGCATAACCACTCTTAGTGTACTCAACGCCAATTTCCGAAAGGAAGGCATCAAGTCTCCATGAACGTGTGAATTTATAGCCATTAGCATCAGCTGTTGCAGCTTCGTATGCAGCTTTACCTCCTGTAAGTGCTTTGAACACGCCTTCGTCCAAGAAGGTAAGATCTGTAGCCTTGATTGTAACAGTAAATTCATCAGATGCTGTATTAACACCGTTTTCGTAGATGTTGAAGGTCATCTTGTAGTCACCAGCAATAGGAATTGAAACCGTAGCCTTGCCATCTTTTATTGCATACTGCGTACCTTGATACAATACGTACATATTGCCGTAGGTGAGAGAAGTAGAAACAGTTACGATTGAACCATCAACTGTAACGGTGAAATCCGTACCTTGCACTGGTTTTGAAACCGTTGAAGTTTGTGTGGTACCACCTTTTTCGTCATCGTCGTCATCCTTACACGAAGTAAAGGTAGTTGCAATTGTTGCGCCGCAAATCATTGCAGCAGCCAAATAGTAATTAATTCTTTTCATAATTAGTAATTAAATAAAATTAATAAAAAAATATAAATTGTTTTCCTTTCTTATTCACCACTTTCTTGAACCCAGCCCTCATTTTGCTTAACCATATTATTGGAAAGCGCAATCTGATTGGTCGGAATCGGAAATAATCCCTTATGTCTTACCAAATTTGCAGTGTTGTAATCAACAACATCTTTTACTGTTGCTCCTTTGTAAACATCTTCACTTTTAAATTTGCTGACAGCGTATGCAAAATTGCCCTTAAGACCGTCGAAACGAAGCATATCCCAATAGCGGATACCTTCAAAACAAAGTTCCCAAGCACGCTCCTGAAAGAGTTGCTCCTTATTGTATGCACTATAAAAATTAGCAACGCCTGTAGCATTTTCGTGAACCTTATTCATACCATCTGTATTTTCGTTGAGTTCGCTCTGCATAAGAAGAACGTCCGCAAAACGTATTTGAACATAATCTTGTGCATTTCCAATCTGAAAATCAGCATCTGGATTTGCAACCACTACTGCGTATGCAGTAGGGTCAATCAAATCCGATAAAACCATATATTTCTTAACATGATAACCAGTATACTCTTGAACATCACTTCCAATTGTAGAATTGGATATATCATCACCAAGTTCGGTGTTACAATCCAGTATTGACGATTTTTTTCTTTCATCATTAGCAGCAAAAGAGTCAAAGAAATACTTAGATACAGTACATATTCCCCACCCTTTTTGATAACCATAAGTTTTGTTTGCCTTATTTACCTTGTCAAGATTTCTAATAGAAATATCATCTATCCAATTACAACTCTCAGTATTACCGTTATAATTTCCAAGATGAGAATGTCTAATTGAGAAAATGAAATCAGGATTGCTCTCTCCAGCATAAGCATATTGAGATAAACCATCATATGCGTCCTGAAACTTACCACCTTCTGCGACATTTTTAAATTGTGCAGACGCAGGCCAAAGCGTATACGGATTCTGAAGCGCATATTTTCCTGAATTAACAACATCATCAACCGCTTTTATAGCGTCAGATTTTGAACAACCCGCAGGCTCTTCGCCATAATAGCCTGAATAATATAGATATGCGCGAGCCAAAAGTGCTTTAGCAGCCCATTTATTAGCATGACCATAACGTGCAGCCGAAGCATCCTCCGAGCCATTCTCAGAGGCTTCTTTCAAATCACTAAAAATCAAAGCATAAATTTCCTGATATGAAGAATTTGGAACAATCTCACTTGTAGGTTTATCCAACAAAGGACACGTTCCAAAAACCCTTACAAGATAAAAATAACAAAATGCTCTTAAAAATTTAGCCTCCGAAAGTACATTGTTTTTTTCCTCTGCGGAACTCCAACCCTGTATTTGGTCAATTTTGGAAATCAAAGTGTTAATACGATTTAGTGCCTTATAAGTATTTTTCCAATCGTTTTCAAAAAGATTCTGATTGTAAGACCAATTATTATTGAATCTATTAAGGTCTGGATAGCCTGAGCCGTCGTTTGTACCCGAACCACCAAGACACTCGTCAGAACACATTTCTGGTGCTAAAAACAAGCCCATACAGTTTGCACTCATTAGTTGAAGACCGTCATAACAACCAACCAAAGCCTCTTGAGCCTCTTCTGCCGTTGTGTAGTACGAAATGTCTGTTTTTTGCGTTATAGGTGATGTGCTCAAAAAATCTTCTGCACAGCCAAAAGAAAACATTGTTGCAACACCAATTGCAAGTACTGATAATATTTTATGATTTTTCATAATTAAAATTCCTCCTAAAGATTAAAGTTTGAGACTTACACCAAACATATAAGTACGCGGACGCGGATAAAAACCAAGGTCAATACCTGAAGAAAATTTATCTGTTACGCCTCCGTCTACACCATAACCGACTTCAGGGTCAAGACCGTCATAACCAGTAATGGTATAAAGATTCTGAACAGAGAAATAAACTCGAATTTGAGTAAACACCGGAATAGTAAATTGTTTACAAAAGTCATATCCAAGTGTAATATTTGAAATTCTAAGAAAATCACCTTTCTGTACAAACAAATCCGAGAATTGATAATTCTCTTGTGCATTTTCAGTAACTCTCGGTATCGTATTAGAAGTACCCTCACCATGCCAACGGTCAAGAATTGCGGTTGTATAGTTAGCATTCTTGTTGGTCAAGTTTCTAAAAGACTGAACAATTTTGTTGCCAGCAACACCATTTGCAGATACCATAAAGTCAAAGGCTTTGTAATCGCAAGAAAATGTCAAACCAAATGTATATTTAGGATTAGGACTTCCCAAATCCACTTTGTCTTCATCGTCAATTACTCCATCGTGATTCTGATCTACATACTTAACATCTCCCGGTGCAACCTTTGATTGACGGATACCATTACCGGACGCTTTCCAAGCATCAATATCGGCTTGTGACTGAAAAACTCCCGCAGTTTCGTATCCCCAAAAAAATCCAACAGGATGTCCTGATTCACAACGATAAAATTCTGTTGAATTGTCATATAATTGATTAGTAGAGCCGTGAATAATTCCGTCATCGGTAGGTATTTTAGTAACTTCGTTTTTGTTGTAAGAACCGTTGAGCGAAATATTATAATTGAAATCTTTTCCGATATGATTTTGATAAATAATACCAAGTTCCACACCAGTATTTGTACAATTACCTCCATTGATATAAGGAGCATCAGCACCAGCCGTACCTACAACAGGAGCAATAATAAGCCAATCTTTTGTAATCTTGCGATACCAATCAAAATTAACAGTCAAAGTATTTTTCAAGAATCTTGCATCAAAACCGAAGTCAAGTTGCTCTGAAGTTTCCCACTTCAAACCCATGTTTGCAAGCCTTTCAGGATACGAACCGTTGAAAGAAGAACCACTATCACCCTGAACAGCCGATGCACCATCTCCAAAAGGATAAGTTGCATTTGTAAATTTAACAGTAGCAAGATATTGAAAATCCGTAATAGCCTGATTTCCAACTTGTCCCCAACTACCACGAATTTTCAACATATCAAAAATATTTTGATTATCCATAAAACTTTCTTCCGAGACTACCCAACCTGCACTAACAGAGGGGAAATATCCCCAACGATTGTCAGAGGTAAATTTTGACGAACCATCAGCACGGAAAGTTGCGTTAATCATATATTTTTCCTTAAAATTCCATTGCAAACGTCCAAAGTACGAAAGCATTCTTGTCTCGGACGGATTACCATTCATACGCATTGTACCGTTAGTGTTGTCTGAAGTTGCATTGTCAATCCAAGCGTGTTCAAAGTCGTAATATGCAAGATTGGTATTGTAAGCAAAGAGATAAGTGTAGTCATAACGTTGCATCCAAGTACCCGCCATAACATCAAACTTATGTTCTCCTATTTTCCAACCATACGAAAGTGTATTGTCCCAAGAAAGAGTTGAACTGTTTTTCTGATTTTGTTCTACTTTGGTAACATCAGAATAAGTAAAGTCAGAAAGTTTGTATGTCGGCGTAAATGTTCTATAATCGCTTCCGTAATAGTCCATACCAAGACTTGAACGGAATACAAGATTTTTGATAGGTTCTACTGCAAAATATATATCACCAACAACCTTAGTTTCTTTTGTCAAGTTTTGATTCCCGTAATACATTGCAGCATAAGGATTTGCCTCGCTGGTATACCAATATTTCTGACCATTATAAAGTTGTTCAGAAGCGGTATTGAAATAAACACCATTGTCGTCATACATTGGCAAAAGCGGTGATGTATTAAACGCAGAACGTAAGGAGTTACCATATTGATTACCAACTTGAATACCATTTTTCTTGACGTGAGAATAACTGATATGTTCTCCAACTTTGAGAATTCCCTCATAAAGTTTGTGTTCTGAATTGATACGAGCCGTATAACGGTTGTAATCAGATTCGTCCTTGCCGCCAACAATACCTTCTTGTCCCATATACCCTAAGGAAATTGCATACGTTGAAATGTCATTCCCACCAGTTGCACCAACCGTATATGACTGAATAGCAGCATCGTTGACAAACATCTCGTCAAGCCAATCTGTATTAGCCGAACCTAACGAAGTATAAGACGGCAAGTTATTGAGATCGAAAGGTAAATTTGCGATTGCTGTACCCGAATTTGCTGCCTGCTCGTTCATAATCATTGCATAATCTCTTGCACTAAGCATATCAACTTTTTTTGCAAGAGTTTGAATACCATAATAGCCGTCAAAATAAATTTGAGAATGACCTTTCTTCCCACCTTTGGTTGTAATCAAAACAACACCATTGGAAGCCTGAGAACCATAGATTGCTGCCGAGGCTGCATCTTTCAGAATATCAATACTTTCAATATCAGAATTATTGAGATAAGAAATATCACTTGTCTGAACACCGTCTACAATATACAAAGGGTCGCTACCATTAAGAGAGCCGACACCACGGACGGAAACTTTCATTTTTTCACCTGGCTGACCTGAAGTTGCAGCAATGTTGACACCGGCTGTCTGTCCTTGCAATGCTTGAAGCGCATTCGTAGTATTCATTTTTGCAAGGTCATCGCCGCTTACTTGAGCATTAGCACCCGTTACAAGTCACCATAACCGATAACAACGACTTCTTCAAGTTGCTCGTCATCTTCTTTCAAGGAAAAGTTTTTCGTAATACTGCTACCGTCAGCAAACGAAATGTTCTCTTCCACGGTTTGATACCCCATAAACGATACCGCAATGGTTTGTTCTCCTATAGGGATATTACTTAGATTATAATTTCCGTCAAAATCGGAAATCGTTCCAAGTGTCGTACCCTTAACAAACACATTTGCGCCAGGTAACGGTTCTCCATCTTGATCCGTTATTTTACCACTTAATGCCGCTTGTGCAAGGACATCCGTAGTAAAAGCGATTATTGTAACAAAAAGCATAAGCGCATACTTTGCCCCGCTACAAAATCTGTTAGTGCAATTGTTTTTCATAAAGTAAAATAATTAATTAGTAATTGACTAAACTTTCGCAAGTGTCATAACACGTTGTCAATCAAATCATTCCAACTTTGTTGAATTTTTAACCAATTGATTTTCAATGACTAAATCAATAAGTA
>CAJOGF010000071.1 GCA_905233995.1 uncultured Bacteroidales bacterium
GATTAAAATTATAAGTATTAGAACTTAGATTTTTATCTAAAAAATTTTTTTTGAAATATTTAATTAAGTTATCAATAGATAATTTACTGATTTTAGCATCGTTAGAATAATTATCTAAAAATCTTTTAATAACATAACAATAATTTCTAATAGTAATTTCACTTCTTCCTCCCATTCTCAAGGTTTCTTCACATTTTTTCAACCAAATCTTTTTATTTTTTTCATTGTTCATAAAAATACCTTCTTTCTAATTAACTTTCCGAAAGAGGGTTTACAAGAATTACTTTTAATGGTATTATTTATTTAGATGTAATTCTTAACCTTCTTGCCGGTTGGTTAATTGCTATCTATAATAGCATAGAATTACATCTTTTTTTCATAAAATAATAAATATTGTGAAAATATATAATTTTCGCTATGGTATGATAGACTTTTCGTTAGAAATTTGGTACAATATAAGTGTAAATGTTGGAGGTGTAGTAATGATTGTTCTTTTAGCAGGTATGGAAACCAAGAAAAATACCACCGAAATTGCTCAAAAGTTTAATGTTGAACAAGAAGTTTCAGGCTTTTTGAAATCGAAAGATTTTCATCTTGGGGCTGGTATTTTGTCTCAAAAAGGCGTTTTTGCAGCCGGGACGTGTATTTCGCCTATGTCAATAAAAGAGACTATCGAAAACGCAAGAAGTTCGGCACAACAAGTTAACGAATATCTTAACACTCTGTAAAACAATGGATTTTGGATTTTCAACAATAGATACGCGGGTGATTGAAATCGATAAATTCGACACCAAAATTCTAAAATACGTTTTGCAGCACGAAAAGTCGATGTTGGTTTGTATGTCGTGTGGCGGGTGTACTGCAACTTGTAGCGCAGGCAACTTAACCGATTTTAACGTCCGCAGAATGCAAATAATGTTGCGTAGGGGAGAAGTGGAAAAACTTCAAACGGAAATTAACAAATGTATGCTTTGTGGCAAATGTATGTTGGTTTGTCCGAGGGGCGTTAATTTGAGAAATGTTGCAATGTTGATAAAAAAAGCGTTGGTTAATTACAAAGATTTATAAAAAACATGGAATTTGAAGATTATTTTTATATACCTTTTTTACTTGGTGCAGTTTACCTTTTTGGCGTTGTAATTTTTAGGTTTGTAAAATGGTTTATCGGACTTTCAAAAATTGACAAAATTCGTGTTAGGAAAAACTTTTTTACAAAGAAGACTCTTGACTCCATTTGGGAAAGTGTCAGAGAAGGTTTGTTGCATTTTAAAATGTTCAAAGTCAATCGACTTCTTGGCTATATGCACATGTCGCTCGCTTTTGGGTGGTTTTTGCTGATTATGGTTGGACATTTTGAAGCCTCGTCGTATTTTGGGACAATGTTTTATCCGTTTCAGAAGTCGATATTTTTTAGATATTATATTACGGAAAATGCTGATTTTCCCGGACATACTTTCTATGCTTGGGCAATGGAATTGCTGTTGATGTTTGTTTTGTCTGGTGTTTTCTTGGCTTATTTCAAGAGGTTTTCAAGTAAAAGTTTCGGTATGAAAAAAACCACAAGAATGCGTTATGGCGATCATATTGCGTTAACGGCTTTGTGGCTGATTTTCCCATTGAGATTTTTGTGTGAGACTTTTTCTGCGGGAGTTTATGCAAACGGAAGCGCGTTTTTCAATGCAGTAGGAGAGTGGTTTCATGGCTTTTTGCCGCTTGAAATAATGTTGAAACCGTTTTGGTTGGCTTATTCTATTGACCTTGGAATCTTCTTTGTTGCAATGCCTTACACAAGGTATATGCATATTCCTGCTGAAATAAATTTGATATTTTTAAGAAACTGGGGCGTTCAACTCAAAGAGCGTAGAGTTAATACTTTTACGTTAGCGGAAGTTTATAGTTGTTCTCGTTGTGGCGTTTGTATTGACGCTTGTCAACTTAATTTGGCAGGTATAAAAAATTCGCAATCGGTTTATGTTTTAAAAAATATCCGAAACAAAACTCTTAGCGATGAGGTTTTGTTTAATTGTCTTTTGTCTAATAAAATGTTTTGTCTATTGGATCTTAGAATTACGCAGCGAATCGAGACAACAAAACAGTACAACTCGTCATACGATTACTTGAAAACGAGTGTTGCCCAAAAAGCCGACACAATATATTTTGCTGGTTGTATGACACATTTAACGCCTGCAATCAAGAAAGCGATGTTGAAAATTTTCAATGCTGCTGGTGAAAATCTTTGGTTTATGGACGAAAACAAAGCACCTTGTTGTGGTCGTCCGTTGATGTTAGCCGGTCAGTTTGATGCTGCCGAAAAGTTGATTGCTAACAATCAAAAGCAGATTTTGGATTCTGGCGCAAAAACGCTAATTGTGTCATGTCCAATTTGTTATAAAGTTTTCCGAGAAGACTATATGATGCCCGATGTTGAGGTGCGTCATCATTCGGAATATATTTTGGACTTGATAAAGAGCGGAAAAATCAAACTCAAACATTCCGACAAAAAAGCGGTTTATCACGACCCTTGCGAATTAGGACGTGGTAGCGGCATTTACGAGGAGCCTCGCGAGGTTATAAAAGATGTTATGACCCTTTTGCCTATGACTCAAGAAAGGGAAAAAGCGCAATGTTGTGGCGGAAGTCTTGCAAATATGAAAATTTCAATGCAAGAAAGGGACGTATTGGCTTCTAAAGTGATGGAAGAATTTTCTCAATACGACCCTGATTATGTTGTAACAGCGTGTCCGCTTTGCAAAAAAACGTTTGCCAAAACCAACACTTTGCAAGTCAAGGATTTGGCAGAGATTGTGGTGGAAAATATGGAAATCAAATAGGAAGAGTTTTGTTTTTCAAATACTCTTTTTCCTCTTTGTTGAGATATTTTTCTAAAGTATCGTAAACGTTTTTGTTATAAGCATTTAAAAATTCTATTTGAGGCAATGTTAAAAGGCTTTTTACAATAGGACGAGTATCAATATGACAAAGTGTCATAACAGAAAACTCCATAAAGTCTTTTAACTTGCTTTTTTTTACCTCTAACATATTTTCGTGTCGGATACCATAAAACCCTTCTTTGTAGAAACCGGGTTCATCGGTTATAATCATTCCTTCTTCCAAAGCGATGCTGTTGTTTTTTGAGGCTGAACTCGAAAAGCCGTGAGGACCTTCATGACAATTAAGACAATAACCAACCCCGTGTCCTGTCCCGTGTCCGAAGTCCAAACCGTGTTGCCACAAAGCCTGACGAGCCAAAACATCAAGTCTTGAGCCGGTGGTTCCTGAAGGAAATTTTTGCATTGCAAGGTTAAGGTTTCCTATCAAAACCAAAGTGTAATCTCTTGCAAAATCTAAAGAAAATTTTCCCGTAGGAATTGTTCTTGTAATGTCGGTTGTGCCTAAAAGATATTGTCCGCCAGAATCAACAAGATAAACTCCGTCTTTTTCGATTGCGCAGTCGTCTTTTTCGTTAGGCGCGTAATGCGGCATTGCTGCATGAAGATTAAAAGCGGAAATACATTCAAAACTTTCAAATAGAAAATTTTTTGATTTTTTTCTTTCGTCCAAAAGCATTTTCGCTGCTGAAAGTTCTGTCATTGGGACATTTTTTTCAAGATTTTTCTCAAATTTATAGAAAAATTTTTCCATCGCAACGCCATCTTCTATCATTGCCGTTTCAAAATTTTTTAATTCAGTTGCATTTTTAACGGCTTTCATAAGTTGAATTGGCGAAGCAGTGTCGATTATTTTTTGAGAAAACGAAGTATAAAGCCTTGAATTTACCGTTTTTGTGTCAAGCATTATAACTTTTGACTCTGGTATTTGGCTATGAAAATTATAAATTTCGTTGTAAGGAAGAATTTTTACGTTTGCTTTTTCAAGATATTTTTTTATTGTTTCATCAAAACGGTTTTGATCCGCAAACAGAAACGCTTTATTTTCTTTTTCTATTATCAAAAACGAGAAAAAAACAGGACAAAAACTTATATCAGAGGCTCTTAAATTAAGAGTCCATGCAATATCGTCAAGACCTGAAGTAAGAAAATAATCTGCGTTGTGTTTTTTTATTTTTTCTCTTATTTTTGACAGTTTTATCAAAATATTTTCTCCAGAGAATTTTTCGTCTAAATAAAAAATCTTTGATAATTTTTTCTTCGGACGGTTTTGCCAAATTTCTGTTGACAAGTCAGTTGAATTATCAAACGAAATATTTTGTTCGCTAAGTAATTTTTTCAACTTTAAAAAGTTTTGAGCCGTTATAACTTTTCCGTTGCAAGATACTTTGCCTGATTGTTTTATATTTTCTTTTATGTATTGCCAATACGAAATGTCGATAGAGGATTTCATGAGTTTTATCTCAGAATTTTTCAACTCTTTTTCGGCGGAGATAAAATAGCGAGAGTCAGTCCAAAGACCTGCAAAATTTTCTGTTACAACAACAACTGCGTTATCGCCTGAAAATCCGCTAAGGAATTTTACAAACATATAATCTTCGGCAATATATTCGCTGTTATGGTCATCGGTATTGAAAATAAGGTATGCGTCAATGCCTTTTTGTTGCATTTCTTGACGCAAAGAATTAAGTGCTTGATTCATTTTTTTTGTAAAAAGAAAGTTCTTTACAATAATTTTTTGTGATAAGTTTTATCTGCTTGAAGAAAAGTATTTTTTACTTTTTCTTTGAAATATTTGTTCAGTCTGATAAATGAAATGAAAAAATTTAGAAAATAAACAACCCAAATAAGCACTATTGTTACAATTCTCCAAGTCTGTTCGCCAGAATAGCCCAAACAAGGTATCAAAGAGAAAAGCATACAAAGAATAAAGATTTCAGTAAATTCGTATTTCCCTGAAACAATTATTTGTCCTAACTTTTTGTCAACTTTCAGTGAGCATTTTTTTACGCCGTTAAATCTATTAAATCCGTTCCAAATAAAACGGTAAAATGTTCCTGAAAATTCGTACTGCGTCTTGTGTCGCCAACGTTTGTTCATGTAGGCGGCTTCCAAGTCGGGTTTTACGCTATCAAAAAGATGCTTAGAGAAATCCTCCGGGGATAGCCTCGAATAGATTTCAAATTTTGAGCGGTATTGCAACAAAGGTACAAACATTTCTTTTGTCTTTTTATCGTCGCAAATTTACATAAAAATTTTGATTTTATAAAAAAAAAATACTAATTTTCTTTGTAACTTTTTCCGAACGTTCCGCTTGGTTTTTGCTTGTCAGAAATTAGTCTGCGTCTAAATTCGTGTTCTACATGGTAATAGTGCATGATTTGTTTGTCAGAAAAAATTGTTTTTGAGGACAAAAAAGAAAAACTCAAACGCAATTTTATTGTACGAAGTTATGATGTCGGCGCATTTTTTTTCGCATAGAGTATTTACATCGGTACACTTAGGGTTGAAATTTTGACGACGTTGCTCTCCAATTTTGTCCAACAATTCATCGTATTTGTTGTAAACTGGCCAAAATTTTTGTGCTTCTTCAACTGTGAAATTCATTTCTGTTGAAATATATGCAACTTTTTCGGTCTTGAATTGTTGTTTTTTTTGATTCCAAGATTTATCGCCACTATCTTGTGCTAAAGAGTTAAAACTCAAGCATGTAAAAAATATTAATATAATAAATTTGTTATTCCTCATAATAGTCGTTGATTGTTATAGGGGTTGGATAATTGATGATTATTTCAGTAAAATCCGTTTTTGAATTTTTTTGCTCGTCAAAACTTGTATAATATAGAGCAGCCACGTCGGTTGAAGTACTCAAAAGGTCAAGAGCATACGAGGCGTTATAGTCTGGAGTTGAAACTTTTTGCGTGTTTACAATGCTTGAATTTGCGTTTTGAAAAAGTATCGGTAGAAAAATTCCGGCACACAAAACGGCTGCTGCTGCAAAAAACACACTTCGTACAATAAAATTGCGTTTGAGTTTTTCTTTTTTGTCCTCAAAAACAATTTTTTGCATTATTTTGTCGGGTAATTCGTCAAAATATCCGTCTGGAATGTCAAAATTCAGGTTCATAATTTTAGCATTAGATTAAAGTCCTTTTGGTTGTTAGATGAAAAAAAATTAAGTAAGTTTAATTTATACTTCCAATATTTTTTGTATTTTTTTTACGGCGTGATGATACGAAGCCTTGAGCGCACCAACCGAGGTTTGGAGTTCTTGAGCCATATCATCATATTTCATTTCCATAAAATATTTCATTTCAAAGACAATTCTTTGTTTTTCAGGTAGTTGTTTTACAGCATCTTGAAGTTTTTGTTTTATTTCGTCGCCGCTTTGTATTTCCAAAGAGTCAGAAACCAAAAAATCCACAATAGAATTGTCTTCGTCCAACGAAACGGAAAATTTTTTAGAAGAGTTTTTAATAAAAGAAAGAGCCTCGTTTGTTGCAATTTTATAAAGCCAAGTGTAAAGGTTGGATTCTTTTCTGAAACTATCAAGAGACCTCCAAGCCTTTACAAAAGTATTTTGAAGAATATCATCTGTTGCTTCATGGGTGTTGACAACAGCACGTATTCGCGCATAAAGTGGTCTTGAAAATTGTTTGACTATTATTCTAAAGGCACTTTCGCGAGTTTCTGTCTCACTAAAAAGTTTGATAATTTCTTCGTCCGAAAAAATCTTGTCTTTCATTTTTTACCTCTTCTGGTATTTTTTTGCAAAAATATGTCTTTTAGGATAACGGTACAAAACTTTTTTTATTTTTTAAATAAAATTAAATGTTCTTGTTTTGAGAATAAAAAAATGATTTTTCTTTGGTTATAAAATATTGATATTTAATTGTTAAATAAAAAAAATGTAAAAATATATAAAAAAAGTTTGCATAATAAAAAAAAACTCTCTACTTTTGCACCGTCGAAAGAAAAAGAAAATTATTTGATTCTTGGCGAGATAGCTCAGCTGGTTAGAGCGCATGATTCATAATCATGAGGTCCCCGGTTCAATCCCGGGTCTCGCTACAATATCTTTGTGGTTGAATCAATCGCAGAGATATTTTTTTTTATTGATACCACGATGAATTTCATTCAATGGCATTTTTTTGTTTTAATTTGTTGCAATTTGTTTTTATTTGTTGTACTTTTGCGGTGTTGATTTACTTAAAGAGAAAGGAGAAATGACAGCATTAGAATTGAGAGCGGATTTATTACAAGAGATAATAAAGAACGCGGACAACACGGACATATTGCAAAAGGTTTTAGAATTTTTTCGCAGTCTTACGCAGAAGAAGACCGACCCTACGGAAATGACAAAAGAGGAGTTTTTTGCGAAATTGGAAAAATCCCGTGAGCAAGCGGCGCGCGGCGAAGTGTATTCAAAGCACGATGATGAAAGTTTCGACGATTTTTTTAAACGTATGTCAAAGGAAAAATGTATAAAATAGATTTTACTCCGCAAGCATTTGCGGATATTGAGACATTATCAAAAACAGATTTGTCAGCCTATAAAAAATTGTTGCGTTTGTTGTCGGAATTGGCGGAGCATCCGACTACTGGTGCGGGACGTCCCAAGCCATTGCGTGAGGATAAACGCGGGGCATGGTCTCGGCGCATAACACAAAAACACCGCTTGGTATACGAGATACACGGCGAAAAAGTTTTAGTTTTGGTTTTGTCTGCATACGGGCATTACGGCGATAAATAGGCGACCGTTAGGCGACGAATAAGCGACCCTAACACACAGTCAATCACAAAATGGCGCATGATTCATAATCATGAGGTCTCCGGTTCAATCCCGGGTCTCGCTACAAAAGAAAGTTAACAACCATTGCTAAAGAAGGCGATAGTTGTTTTTTATTTTCCTAAACATTTATTTAATATTTTTTTTTAAAAACACAACTAATTAACATTATGAGATTGATTTTTACTTTTCTATGTCTATTGTTTGTTGGGGCGGCTGTGGCTCAAAGCAAACGTAGTTTCGATTTTAATGTTTTCAAACACGACTCAAAATTCAAGAGTTGTACCAAACAAATGATTTTACCAGCAACTTTGGTAACTATTGGCGTTTATGGTTATAATCATGGTAGTGGTGCTAATGCTTTTAATTCACCGGCAAAGTATATTTTCAAGGAAACTTTGGAGGGAGAGCATATTCATATTGACGATTGTTTGCAATATGCGCCTTCAATAGCCTATTTGTCGATAGGTGGTAAAGAGAAATTTGGAAAAAGGTTTTTGACTTGTGCTGCTGCTTCTGTTTTGACTTGGGGGGTGATTATGCCTATAAAAACCAAAGCGGGCGAAATTCGTCCTGATTTACAGTCAGATAACTCATTTCCGTCAGGACATACGGCAACCGCTTTTATGGGTGCTGAATTATTAAGATTATCTGGTCATTCAAAAAAAATTACTATTCCCGCTTATATTACTGCTGTAACGGTTGGTTGTATGAGAATACATAATAATCGTCATTGGTTCAACGATGTAATTGCTGGAGCGGGCTTTGGAATCCTTTCTGCAAGATTTGCATATATGGTTGTTCCGAAAGAAAAACATAGAATCAATTTTTATTAGAAAAAAAATTATTATCTTTGTAATCCAAAAAAAAATAATTTTTTTTCTCTTATGAAGATAATAATTAATTCTGTAGAAACTCAAACCGAGGCGTTGACATTGGCTTCTTTGTCAAAAGAACTCAATTTGCCTGAAACTGGGGTTGCGGTTGCTGTTAATTCCAAAATGATTCCGAGAACGGATTGGAGCGATTTTCAATTGACTGAAAATTGTGATATTTTGATTATTAAAGCGGCTTCAGGAGGTTGAAAAATGTTGCAATTTATAACTCATCAGAACGATAAATTCACCTATTATACGGGAGCAAGTGCGGTTTTGCGTGGTGGTTGTAAGTGGGTTCAACTTAGATTCAAAGAGGCTGAGTTACATCAGTTTATCTCTTGTGCTGAAATGATAAAAAACGAATGTAAAACTTTCGGTGCCACTTTTATTATTGACGATTATGTAGAGTATGCCAAAAAGATTGCCTCTGACGGTGTCCATCTCGGCAAAAACGATATGAGCATTAAAGAGGCGCGTAAACTTCTTGGTAATAATTTTATAATCGGAGCCACTGCTAACACATTTGAAGACGTTGAAAATGCTTATTCGCAAGGTGCAAATTATATCGGTTGCGGACCTTTTAGATTCACTACTACTAAAAAAAATCTTAGTCCTGTCCTCGGATTAGAAGGTTATAGGGAAATTATCGAAAATATGAAAAAAAATAAAATCGATATTCCTATTATTGCAATCGGAGGTATTTTGAAAGAGGATGTTAAACAAATTATGCAGTTAGGTGTCAGCGGTATTGCCATTTCTGGTGCAATTTTAAATGCTCAAGACCCCGAAAGCGAAACAAAAGAATTTTTAAAACTTTTAGAATAATGGATAATTTAATTATAGGCGGAAAGGAATTTTCGTCAAGACTGTTTCTTGGAACAGGCAAGTTTTCTGACAATAGATTAATGGCGGAGGCAATCAAAGCCTCGGAAAGTCAAATGGTTACAGTTGCAATGAAACGTGTAGAATTGCATGATGAAAGCGATGACCTTTTAAATAATATTGTTAAAGATAAAACAATTCAGTTGTTGCCTAATACCTCTGGAGTAAGAAATGCTGAAGAAGCGATTTTTGCTGCTCAAATGTCAAGAGAGGCTTTTGGTACAAACTTTCTAAAACTTGAGATTCACCCCGATCCGCGTTATCTTTTGCCCGATACAGTTGAAACCTTGAAGGCAACAGAAGAACTTGTAAAACAAGGATTTGTGGTTTTGCCTTATTGTCAGGCTGACCCTGTTTTGTGCAAACAATTATCGGAAGCAGGGGCGGCTGCTGTTATGCCCCTCGGTGCGCCTATTGGTACTAACAGAGGGTTAAGAACAGTTGATTTCTTGAAAATAATTATTGAAGAAGCAACAGTCCCTGTTGTTGTTGACGCTGGAATTGGTGCGCCTTCTCATGCAGCATGGGCTATGGAACTCGGTGCTTCGGCGTGTCTTGTCAACACGGCAATAGCCGTTGCTAACGATCCTGTTAAAATGGCAATTGCATTCAAAAAGGCTGTTCAAGCGGGTAGGGAAGCGTTTTTGGCTGGTCTTGGTGAAGTTTCTTTCGATTCTAAGGCTTCGGCTTCTTCGCCGCTAACAAGTTTCTTGAATTAAGGACACGTCGATTTCATTTGATTTTTTTAACAACGAATTAAACGAATAAAACAAATTTGTCTAACAGATAGTTATATTAAACAAAAGACGCAAGCTTTAAGCTTCGTAAAATTTAAAATTAACTTGTTGATTTTAAATTATTTGTTTAATTAATTTGTTCGTTTTATTCGTTTAATTCGTTGTTCAAATGAAATTAACGTGAATTAAGGATTTATTTTTTAACATAAAAAAATGTTTTACGACGAAATACAAAAGATTTCTTGGGACGAGACAACCGAGAAAATATATTCAAAAACAGAAACCGATGTTAAGCGTGCTTTAGGAAAGCAACGTTGTGATATTGACGATTTTATGGCGATGATTTCGCCTGCTGCTGCTCCGTTTTTGGAGCAAATGGCTTTTTTGTCAAGAAAATATACAATGGAAAGGTTTGGAAAAACTGTTTCAATGTTCATTCCGTTATATATAACTAATTCTTGTACAAATTCTTGCGTGTATTGTGGTTTTCATATTCAGAACAAAATGGCGCGTACAATCCTCACCGAGGAGCAAATCGAAAACGAGTACAAAGCCATTAAAAAAATTGCTCCGTTTGAAAATATTTTGCTTGTAACGGGCGAAAATCCTGCAAAGGCTGATGTCAACTACATTGCAAGGGCGTTGGATATTGCGAAGAAGTATTTTTCTAATCTTAAAATAGAAGTAATGCCTTTAAGTACAGATGATTACGAAATGTTAACACACCATGGTATGAACGGCGTAATTTGTTTTCAGGAGACTTACAACGAAAAAAATTACAAACTTTATCACCCCAAAGGTATGAAATCGAAGTTCGATTGGAGAGTTAATGGTTTTGACCGTATGGGTATGGCAGGTGTTCATTCAATTGGAATGGGTGTTTTGATTGGTCTTGAAAAAGAGTTCCGTACCGATATTACGATGATGGCTTATCATTTGAGATATTTGGAAAAACATTATTGGAAAACAAAATATTCAGTTAATTTTCCGAGAATGCGTCCTGCCGAAAACGAAGGATTTCAGCCAAATGTCATAATGACAGATAAACAATTGGCTCAAGTTACGTTTGCGATGAGGATTTTTGACCATGATGTTGACATCTCGTATTCAACACGTGAACCGGCAAATATTCGCGACAATATGGCTCGTTTAGGTGTTACAACTATGAGTGCGCAGTCAAAAACCAATCCGGGTGGTTATTATACTTATCCTCAGGCACTTGATCAGTTTACTGTAAATGATGAACGTAAGGCTCAAGAGATTATTTCGAGTCTTAAAAGTTTAGGTCTTGAACCCGTTTGGAAGGATTGGGACGCTTGTTTTGACCACGAAAAAATGGCTGTATGAAAATAATTATCATAACGCTTCCTGATTTTTTTGAACGGGAAGCGTTTTTTATAAATAAATTTTTTGCTGACGGGTTAGAAACTCTTCATTTACGCAAACCTAAAGCACAATTAGATGATTATGAACGTCTTATACAGCAAATTGATTCTTACTATCACAATCGTATTGTGGTTCATGATTATTTTGAATTGGCTTTGAAATATTCTTTGAAGGGAGTTCACCTTAATTCTCGAAATCCCAAAAAGCCAGAGGGTTTCCTTGGGACAGTTTCAAAATCGTTACATTCGTCTTTGGAGGTTGAAAGCGAAAAAGATAAGTTTGATTATGTTAGTTTAAGCCCAATTTTTGACAGTATTTCCAAGCAAGGATATAATTCCAAGTTTTCGATTCAGGAGTTGAAAAGATTAAAAAATAAGGGTGTTATCGACGAAAAAGTTTATGCTTTGGGTGGCGTTACGTTTGAAAATCTTTCAATTGTGGAATCTTTGGGATTTGGTGGCGCAATGATTCTTGGAGCGGCATGGAGGGTGATTTAAACAAAGCGAATAAAAAAATTTTATAGAACTTTTTAACGTTATTGCACCTGCAATGATAACTTTCCGTGTCTCGGTAAATTATTATTGCAGGTGCAATGATAACTTTCCGTGTCTCGGTAAGTCATTATTGCAGGTGCAATGATAACTTTCCGTGTCTCGGTAAATTATTATTGCAGATGCAATGATAACTTTCCGTGTCTCGGTAAATTATTATTGCAGGTGCAATGATAACTTTCCGTGTCTCGGTAAATTATTATTGCAGGTGCAATGATAACTTTCCGTGTCTCGGTAAATTATTATTGCAGGTGCAATAATTAAGATTTGTTCTATGAAATCGGAGACGAATGTCAAGTTAATCTTGAAATTTTATCGAACTTATGTTAGTTATTTTGATAATTTTTTTAGTAGTTTGAAAACGCCGTTTGGTATTCCCGAAACTATCACCATTCCGATAATTATTGCTGTTAACACTTTTAATGCTGTAAATCCTGTTTCAAACGCTTTGGAAAAATTGTCCGAAATTATATAGTAAATTGTCTGATAAATACCGACACCGGGTACTAATGGCAGAAGTCCGCTTATTCTGAATACAGTTACGGGGCATTTTTTGACAACGGCAAAACATCTTGAAAGAAACGTTGTTACCATAGCGGCACAAAAATTGGAATTAAAAACCGAAAAACCACAATACCATGATAAGTAGACATTTGTAGTCCAACCGGCTGCTCCTACAATTCCCCCCGTAAAAAAGTATTTTTTGGGTACACCAAATAATACGTCAAAGGCTATTGTCCCGAAAAAGCCAGAAATCGCTTGAAACCAAAGGGTTTGTGTTATCATATCAAAGTCTTGTATCATATTTCCAAACTTGTAAAAAATTTGCTAAAAACAAGAAGTGCTGCCGCAACTCCCATTGCGATTCCGAAAAATACTACGCAAGCGTCCACGAGTCTTGTTGTCCCTGCTAAATAGTCTTCGCCGACAATGTCCCTTATTCCGATTGTGAAAGCAACACCGGGAACAAGTGGAATTACTGCTCCTATTATTGTGTGTCCGAGGCTAACACCAAACCCGTTTTTAACGGCAAGTATGCAGATTGCAGCCGCAAGAAATGAGCCTGCCATATTTCCGAGCAATTTTGACATGTGTGGAATGCTGACTTTTAGTGCAAAAATCCACAAAAGAAGTCCTGTAAATGCAGAAACCAAACAATCTTGAAGTCCACCCCCGAAGATTGAGCAGAAAAAACCGCTACCGATTCCAGAAGATATTGTCTGAACAAGTTTGCTTTCGGGGGGTAGTTTGTCGATTTTTTCTAATTCTTTTGACGCGCTTTCCAAGGTGTGTTTGCCTTGTTCAATATCTCTTGATAGTTGATTTACAAGTACAACTTTGTCTAATCGAGACCCTCTTAATGGGATATATTTTACATCGGCAAATTGTTCGGAAAGCGATGAGGTGTTTTTTTTCTTGATTTTTTTGGCTTTTCCTGTTGTGAAAATTCCGTTGCTTAAAATAAAATAATTGCCAGTATCAACGCCGAAATGTTTTGCTATTCGGTTCATTGTTTCTTCCACTCTTGAAATTTCTGCGCCATTCTCCAAAAGGATATAGCCGGCTTTTGTAGCGACTTCCAAGGCATCAGAAATATGAGGCGTTTTTTCAGTTTGTTTCATAACAAAAAAGCAGCCTGCTCTTCTCTAAGAAATAGCAGGCTGCCACAACAACTTTAAATTTTAAGAATTTGAGAAAGTGGGAGTAACAGGATTCGAACCTATGACCCTCTGCTTGTAAGGCAGATGCTCTGAACCAACTGAGCTATACTCCCTATAATTCATTAACCACTAATATTTAACCATTAACAACACGTGGGAGTAACAGGATTCGAACCTATGACCCTCTGCTTGTAAGGCAGATGCTCTGAACCAACTGAGCTATACTCCCGTTTTATTCAAATAACGTTTCTTTTTCTAAGACGATGCAAAGGTAGATACAATTTTGTTACTGACCAAATTTTTTGGAGTTTTTTTGCAATTTTTTTTCAAAAAAAATGTAATAATTTGTTGTTTAATGTTTTATATCGCCTCTGTTACATATATATACTCCAGTGATTGTGAGTATACAACCGATGATTGCGTATATGGTTATATTCTCGTTGAGTACAATATGTGCTGTCAATAGTGCTGATATTGGATTGAAAAACAAATAGTTAGATGCTGTTACAACGCCAATTCTTTTCATAATCATATTCCAAACTAAGTAGCAGCCGAGCGAGGCAATGATTGCTAAAAATAGTAGGCAAAACAAAACTTCTGGTTTAGTTAATGTTTCAATGGTGGCTTGTGGCGGAAAAAATAAGAAATAAATACACGTTACTACACCCCAAAAAAACACTTTTCTTGTTATGGTATCTGACGAGTATCTTTTTTCTAAACCTCTTAAAATCAGAGAATAAACTGTCCAGCAAAGTTCTGCGCAAATGCTCAAAACAATAACTAATGGGTTGTCGTCCAAAACAAAAACTCCATTGAAAACCACGAGAGCCGTACCGCCTAAGGCGATTATTGAACCTAAGAAAAATCTTTTCGGCAATTTTTCGTCCTTGTTAATCAGATAATTTGCAACGGCTGTAAAAACTGGAGTCAAACATACTAAAAGTGCAACCGTTGAGGAGGCTGAAGTTATTTCAACAGCAGTGTTTTCTGTCAAAAAATATATAGAACCGCCTGTAATTCCGCAAATTATAAACAATAATTCGTCTTTAATACTGAAAGATTTTATATTTTTATGAGCAAACGGCAACATTAAGAAATATGCTAAAATAAACCGTAAAGTCATTATTTCAGGGGGATTAAGACCGTTGTTCAATAATACTTTGCTGACAGCAAAGGTTGAGCCCCAAATAAGTGCGGTGGTTAGGGCAAGAAAATGAAACAAAAGTTTTTTTGACATTTTTTATTCAGCAAGAGATTTGCGTCTTTTGGTGAAAATACGGATAGAGATAAGTATGGTGATTATTAACGCAATGCCTCCTGCCCAATAAAACAATGTATCAGCACTGAAACTATATCCGATTGTTGTAGAACCGGCTTTTACTACGTTTACAATTCCCAAAACCAAAGTTACCCATGTAACTATTATCATAAGGCAGTTAGAAATTTTTCCGTTGAGGTGCTCTTTGCCCATAACAGATTTGTCGTTTACCACCATGAAAAGAAAAATGCTGACAAATGGTAATATAAGACCGTTAAATGCTTGTGCTGCAACAATTGCAGGAACGGGTTTTATTTGTAAAAATCCTAAAACTATACCTATCGCTAACACCAAATATGCTACCCATTGAAATGCATTTGGATTTTTGGGCGAACCGTCAGGGTTGCGTTTTGCAAAAATGCTTCTTGCTGTCAGAGCCGAGGCAAGAGGTGAGGTAATTGCACTTGTAAAACCCGCCGCAAACATTCCAAAACCGAAAATATACAATGCCCATTGTCCAATGTTAATAACCAATGTTTGTGAGAGCAGTTTGTATGAAAATTCAAGATTTTTAACCGCTTCGGGTGCAAGACCTCGTGTCATTTCGGTTCCTACACAAAGTATGGACATTGAAATAAAACCTCCTAAGATTACCGCTACTGAAATACCTAATCTCATATCTTTTACTGTTGTATCTTTTTGTACAACGTTAGAACCCAAAAACAAATCGTATGGTACAACAGTTGTTCCAACTAATCCTAACACCAATAATCCCGCTCCTGAAGTATTTGGAAATCTTGGAATAACCATTCCTTTTACTATTTCTTCGATAGGAGGTTGTGCAAAAACGGCAGTTGTTATAAATGTTGCTCCCATTATGAAAACAAAACTTCCCATAAAGTTCGCCATCGAACGTAGCGACTTCAAACTTAATGCAAGACCTGCAATCAGTGCTATCGCCGCTACGAAAAGTCGTTTGTCGATGTGTGTAAAGACAAGAGAAAGACCTTCAACAGACCCCAAAATATTTCCAGTTTCATAAGCGGCGCAACCCAAAATTATTGCACCAACAATCATTATTAAAACCGGGATTTGTGCTTTGCTACCAGAAAAATGAAACTTTATAGCCTCGCCTAAGTTCATTTTGGAGTATATTGTTGCCCTTGCACTTGCCTCTTGAAGTACAAGACACGCCAATGTAGAAAAAGACAAAGCCCACAAAAGTTGGAACTGAAAATCTGCTCCCGCTTTTGTGGCGGTGGTAACAGTCCCCGGACCAATAAAGGCCGCAGAGATTATTGACCAAAACAGAATATTTAAAATTCTGTTCTTTACCGTTGTTAATGCTTTGCCCATGTCTAACCTAAAATAGTTTTGTGTGTTCTTTGATGTTTCTTTTTTTAAAAATCTATTCTCATATCTTGTTTTACGCAGTTGATTACGTCTTCAGGAGTGAGAATTTTTGTTTTTTCGCTTGCTAAAAAGTTTCCAATTTCTACAACAGGGTCTTTGTGTTTTGAATAATCACCACCTATAATTTTTATGGGTTCGTTTCGGCGGCGATAATAAAAGCATAATTCGCTGTTGTTTAAATCGAAATTGTAGTCCGCATTTTTTTCAATCGAAAATACTGGAATTAACGTTAGGTCGTAGCCTTTGGGAAATTCTCCAGACCGTGATTCCAAGTGGTTGATTCTTTGTAAGCAAGAATAATCTACATGGTATACTTCGCCTTTTGTGCAGGCGGTGTGGTCGTTTACATCGATGTAGACACTTCCGTTTTCTGCCATCATCAGTTGACCTCTTGTGTAATATTTTCCTGCATACGTGCTACCGCCCATATAAAAATCAAATCGTTGTCCTTTTAGCAATGTGCCAAAAACAAAGATTTTAATAATGTGGCTTTTCTGATTGTTTATCATGATAGTGCTTTTTTAATGTTATATTAATAAAATCTGTGCCAAAATATATTTTTCTAAGACTTTTTTTTAAGTTTGGATAAACAAAAACCCGACTCTCAAATGTGCCGGGTTTTTTTGCTTCATATTTTTTCTTTTTTTCTATAACCGAAATATTTAAAGCATAAAAAATTAATCGTTAGAATCGAATGCTAAATCTTGAGAAGCCTCAAGTAGATTTTGATATGACTCTTCGCTCATATCAAGCGGATAGAAATTTACAGGGTCTACAGGTCGGTCGTTGATTCTTACTTCATAATGACAATGTGGACTTGTAGAAAGACCTGTGCAACCAACATAACCAATTATATCTCCTCTGTTGACCTTTTGATTTGGTTTTGCAGCAACTTTGCTCATGTGTGCATATACAGTAGTATAACCAAAGCCGTGGTCTATTTTTACAACATTTCCATAACCGTTTTGTGGACCGGCTACAAAAACTGTCCCATGGCCCGTTGCATGAATTGGTGTTCCTTCTGGTGCTGAAAGGTCAACTCCAGCGTGCATTCTGTATATGTGAAGTATTGGGTGAAATCTGTATCCGAATGGAGAACCGTATCTTACTAAATCTTTTACTGCGATAGGTTGTATTGAAGGCATACATGCAAGCATTTTTTCTTTGTCTTGCACTAATTTTATAACGGTTTCAAATGATTTGGTTTGAATTTTCATTTTGCCAATAATCTTATCAAGATTACTTGCTGCCAAAACCATTAGGTTAGAATTATCATAATTCCTAATACTGGAATATCTGTCTATACCACCGATACCGGCTTGTCTTTCGTTTGCTGAAAGTGGTGCAACTTGGAAAATAGTACGATAATCATCGTCATGTTTCTGAATCTTTGTCAGTTCCAATAATGTGCCGTGCATCTTTCGGTTCAGGGTCTCGAACCTTTCTTTAAGGTATTTGTTTTTAGCAATACTTTCTTGCTCGGCGGGAGAGCCTATCTTATAAGTGGCTGCCACTCCAATTGCTATGCCTAATACTGCTGTAAAGGCAAATTTTGGTAATACTTTTGTTACTATAAAATCTTTTAATACGTCTTCCTGTAATTCGTATTTTAAAGTTTTTAAATTCAGTTTATATTTTTTTTTCATTTTGAAAAATTTATTAGTCCTAAAAATAAAGTAAATATTTTCTTTTTCTTCTTTGTTGGTTCAATGAGGAAAAATTACTTATTTTTATATCCCTAAATTCGGAGTGCAAATTTATGCTAAAAAAAAATAATATGCAACTTTTTTAAGAAAAAATTAAACAAAATAAGTAAATCTGTTCAATTTATTTTCAGTACAATAATCTTGCCAATAGAATGGTTAGAAATGTTAATTATTTTTTTTCGTACTCGTTAAGATACTCATAATGAGCACCATGCTTTACTCTACCGAATCTTAACGTTACAAAAAGACTTGTTAAAAACTGATAGTTTTTTTCTTGAGCCATTATTTCAAGTTTTTTTGTGTAGGCAGAAAATTTTGCGCCAGCCTCCAATGCAGAAAGGGTTTTGTCCGACTTTCCGAACTCTACGCTAAAGCCTGCTTTGATAAACGCACCGGGTACAACAGAAATTTCGTCAAATCCTTTTGAAAAACTTGAAGTGCCTAAAGTAATTGTGGCATAATGATTTATAGGGTCAAATTTTTCTGACTCTACTGTATATTGATCGTAATAAATTTCGTAGTAAATTGGTTTCAAAAATGCAAGAGAGATGCCACCAAAATAAAACATTCTTATTTCAACGCTTCCTAAATCTTGCTTTTGAAATAAAGAACGTTGCTGGCCTCGAGAATAAAAAATATCGAAACAGAAGTTTTTTTTGCCAAAACAATATTGTCCATAACCTGTAATATACGGGTTTGCTGCACGGTATTGTTGAGGGTGTTTTATAAAACCCAATCCGCAGTCCCATAGTTTTTTCTTGTAGTAATTGACAAATTTACCACTTCTGAAATCAAATTCCAAACCGTCGGTCTTGACACTCATAGCCAAAGACCATTCATTTCTATACAATATTTTTTTTTCGTTGTCAATATCGCCTTGGGCAAAAACCGTATTTAGCGATAAAAACGACAACAATACAGCGAGGCACAGCGTTTTCATGTTCTTTATTTTGCTAATTCTACGGCAGTAGAAGTGCAAATAGAAGAATATGCAGGACATGCTGGTCTTGCGGGTCTGCATGAAGATAGAATACTTGCGGCTGCTGCCAATACGATTATAAGTAGTGTTTTTTTCATTTTGTTTGCTTTTATAATTTAAAGTTATTCCTTTAAACTATATAAACGCAAAAGTAAGCATTTTGGTTTACTTTTTAAAGTATTTTTTTTGTTAAAATTTTAAAATTATGAAAATATGCGCTTTGGCGTACTTCAAAGGTTGTATTTTTTTGTCAAAAATTTCTAATGCGTAGTTAAAATTTATTTCGGATTGACCTTTTGTGATTCTTATTCCGGGACCTAAACCTGAATATAATTGGTCTATTTTGCAAATGTCATTAAAAACAAGAATTGAAAACAAATCTGATATAAGAACATAACGTTGGGCATAGAATTGATTTTTGTTGAACCCTCTTAATTGTCCCGGACCTCCTAAAGGATATTTTTCGTAATAATATAGGTTTTGGTTGCTAATTAGGTTTTTGGCTTGAAACAAATAATTCAAAAATATTTTGCCTTCAAAAATATTTTGTTTTCCTTTTATTGTCAGGCAAAGTTCTGAAATTGTTTCTTTTTCTCGATTTCCTGTTGAGAAAGAGTTGGTTATGCAAATATTTTTTTGTTTAAAAATGTTTTCTATTCCCAACAGAAAAGTTTTGGCGGACAAAAAATCGTTAGATAATTCTAAGTTTGAGGTTGTGATTCGTCTAAAATCGGTAAGAAAGCCTGAATAAAAATACAATCCATGTTTTATTAATATTTTTGGTGAAAATCTGATATTCAAATCTTTAGAGCCTGTTTTGGTGAGGTTTGCGTTTGTTGCGAAAGATGTTTTTGTCTTGAAAATAAAAGGCAAATTTATTTCTAAATCCAATTGTTGTGATTGCTTGTTAAAACCAAACCAAGAAAAATTTATTTCTTCGGCATGAGAAAAATTATTTTTTAGTGTTATCCCGGCTTGACCTTTAAGGTAGTATTTTTGGTCGGTTTGGTCGTAACAAAGCATTGCCAGAGCGTTTATATTGTTTGTTTTGATGGTGTTGAAATACAAATAAAGGTCAGCGTAGGAAGAAAAAAATTCTTTTTCTGGCATTTTTATAACTTTTATTAGGTTTTCTGTTGAAAGCACATTGAAAATATTGCTGACTTTTTTTTCGTTATAAAAATCCTTCGGTGCTATTGAGATAAGGTTATAGATAAAATGTTTTGAAATCTTGTTTTTTCCTATAAAATATATGTTTTTGATGAAAAATTTTTTATTTAAATCTAACGTGCTAAAAATCTGATAGTTGTTACTGCTCTCTATGATACTATCGTTTTTTATTCTGCAAAATGGATAGCCTAATGAGGAATATTTCAAAAGAATTTTTTTGTTGATTTTTTCAAATGAAATGCTGTCAAGATTTTTGGGAAAAATATATTTTTTATTGATAAAAATACTGTCAGTACTCTCTCTGATACAATAAGTTTTGAGTTTTATGTTTTGAGAAGTTGACCAAAGAGGAGTTAGTACAAAAAGAGTAAAAAAAAATGTAATTATGTTTTTTTTTAACATAAAAGTAACGATTTTTTTGTTTTTATTAATTATTTATATAATTTTGCAATCAAACTTAACAATATAAAAATTATAAAACGATGGCACAACTCACACGCACCGGAAAGGTAAAGTGGTATGATACCACTAAAGGTTTTGGTTTTATTGAAACCGAAGAGGGTAATGATATTTTTGTTCACTATACAGGTGTTAAAAATGTCAACAACAAGAAAGTCAATCTTTTGGCTGATCAAAAAGTTACTTTTGAAATTACTGAAGGTAAACGTGGACCTCAGGCAACAAATGTTATTGTTGCAAAGTAATTTTTTTGAGAAAATCATCAGAAAAAATAAGAGGTTCTCAGAAAAACAAATACTGACAACCTCTTTTTTTTGTAGATTTCGTGATTATTTTGTTGTTAAAACGATTGTGCCGTAAGGAAACTTTTTATTGAAAGTTGCGGTAAAATCATCAATCTGTTTTTGTGTCAATTCAAGATTTCTTCCTCTGAACATTGTAATCGAATAATGTGCATAGAAATAGTCAAGACTTGCGGCAGTGATTCTTGTGTCAGAAACGTCAATATCCTGAAGTGAGCGTACTAATTGCAAAGGACGCAAAGTTTTTACTTTGGTGTTTGACACATTGATTGTTTGAAGCATTCTCAAATTCTGAAGCGGAGTTAAGTCTTCAACACAAGTTTCGGAGCAGTCGAAAGAAACAAGGTTTGCAAGTTTTTCGATTCCTGAAATTGAATACAAACTTTGGTTTTGAGATACGTTTAGCGTAACAAGTTTAGTAAGAGTGTTCAATTGGCTCAAATTGTTAACAGTACAAAAATGCACGTCCAAATCTTTCAGATTCTTTAAATTAGAAAGAGGAGCAAGCGATTTAATCATTGTATTGCCGCAGTTGAGTTTTTGAAGATTTATCAAACCTGAAACTGGCAAAAGAGAGTTCAAATTGTCGTTGTTAGAACAATTTAACTCAACAAGGTTCAGAAGACCTTCTATTCCTTCGAGCGATTTGATGTTTGTATTGCTACAATCAATCAGGGTTAAGGCTTTGAGTCTTGATAGCGGTCTTAAATCTGTGATCTCTTTGTTGCCTGCACAGTTTATTTTATCAAGACTTCTTACCATTTCGTCAAGGTTTTCATCTGATGGGACAACATCTTTGCCCTTGAATTGCTCTTTTTGAAAAATCTTTTTCCATGCTGGAGATAGGTCATTCCACCATGTGCGGTTGTCTTGCGCAAAAGAAACTGTTATAACACCTATTAATGCTAAACTTAATAATAATTTTTTCATATTCATTATCTTTATCTTGTTATAATTTAATTTTTTATTGTGGATTTTTTTCTTCTTGTTGTTTTTCAGGCACTTCAAAAAGTCTTGGATAATCTTCTTCAAACTTTTTGATTATGGTACCCATGATTGTCTCGCGCAAAAATTTTGCACGATTTTTTATTTTGTATTTCTTAAAATACTTTGTAAGTGCTTGGAATTCCAAGTCATTAAGCATAAAACTTTGACGATGTTTACGAATAAACTGCAAGTTTTCGGCTTCGGTGCGTTTTGTTTTTTTTAATTTTTGTACTGCCATTTTTGTTAGTTTGCTCAAAATCTTAAACTCAAAAAATATAAAAAAAAGTATAATCTTGTGGTTAAGAAACTTTAAATGGTGCAAATATTAGAAATTTTGACGTAAAAACAAAATTATTTTTTGTCAATTTTTTTCATAGCCCAAAATAATCCTATTGTTAAAATCAAACTTATTATAATTGTGCTTTTGTATTCCAAAAATTGTGGCAATTCTTGCATTGAAGTGTTTTCCAAATCTTTTCCCATTAAAATAGCAGATGCATTGTTGAAAAAATGACAAATCACTGGTACCCAAGTATTTTTGGTGATAACCAACATTAATCCTAACAACGACCCCAAAAACATTCTTGGCAAAAAACCGTAAAATTGCAAATGTATCGCGCTGAAAATCATTGCTGTTATCAAAATGCTACTTAACGCTTTTAATTTTGCTTGGTTTATAAAAAGGCAATTCTGAATGCAAGACCTAAAATACAATTCTTCACCTAAGGCGGGAATCAGCGCAATTATTAAAATATTTGTGCAAATATATCCTGAAGTTCTGTAACTTAGGATTTTTTCGGTTAAATCGGCGGCTTCTTTTTCTCTTAGACGCATCCAATTTTCTAATCCTGACAAAAAGTCAGGCAGTTGCATTCTTAAATTTAAATCTTCCAAAAAAGAACAAAATGGCATTGAAACCACCATTATAGTAAGTCCGGTTAAAACAGAAAGAATCTTAGGACGTTTTTTTATCAGCAAATCTTCTTTGAAACATTTGGCAAACACAAGCGGCGCAAATGTAAACAATACCAATGAAATAAAACCTTGCAAAAACAAGATTGTATCAATATGTTGTGCTGCTAATTTTTCTTGTCCGAAAAAAACTGTGGCAAACACCGTCCCAAAAACCACTGACACAAAAGCCGCTGCTATTGTTATGATAATCAGCGTTATGGACTTAAACCAAAAACCTCTGCTTTCAAAAAAATTGTTCATAGAAATATTTTTTTGCAAAATTAAATAATATTCGTAAAATTTGCGTTATAAAAAATAATGGTTTTTTAATTAAATTTTTTTAATCGAATATGAAAAAGATTTTTATTGGTATTTTATTGGCAATCATCGCTTTAAATGGATATGCTCAGCGAGGTGGTGCACCAAATTGGATTTCTATTGCGGCAAAAGGTTGTTTTGGAAATTCTGTTTTTTTCTGCAAACAGGCTACTGATATTGATGGATTTAATATTAATTATTTGGCACCTTCATACGGTTTTGGCGGCAGACTTGGCGTTGTTTTTATTGATAGGGTAGGAGCCTCGTTAGAATATCTATCTTCGCAATATCAAGGCAAATACGATTATAATAATAGTATTATCGACCTTGAAGGTAGTCTTAAAATGAAAGCCTCTGACCTTTTGTTGCTTTTCCGTTACACAGGTGAATATGGTTTTTATTGCGAATTAGGACCAAAATTTACTTCTATTAAAGATGTTACAAGAGATATTGAAACGGCAGATAATTCGGGAAAACTCAAAGGACCAAAAATTTCTTCGGTTGTAAAAGATGATTTCAAGGACAAATTTACAAGTGTTGTTTTTGGTTTTGGTTTTATGCCATATAACGGCGATAGAGTTCAGATAAGTGTTGGCGTTAGAGCCGCTTATTGTGGAAAAAATGTTGTTAACGAAGATAAAAACGATGTTTTGGATTTGGTAAAACCATTGACACTTGAGATGAAACCATTTTCAGTGCAAGGTGTTTTGGAGGTAAATTATCACTTTGCACGTTTTGGCTCTGCAACCTGTGGAAAACAAAAAATCATTTTTTTCAAATAGATAATTAAGAAAAACCTAATAAAAAAGAAAATGACACAAGAAGAATTAAATTCATTGGATTTTAATGTAAAATCTTTAGGCAAATGCCATGTGCCGTCGCCGCTTCATCTTTCCAAAGTGGTTGGCGACGAAGTTTACGATTATGTAAATGAGACCGAAAGAATATTGTATGACGGCTCTACAAAGGCTCTTTTCGATTATAAAGAAACGGGAATTGTTCCTATTTCGTTTGAAAAAGCCGGTCCGAGAGAGTTCATATATTTTGAACCTAACAAAACTAAAGTTGCTATTGTTACGGCGGGAGGTCTTTGTCCGGGGCTTAACAATGTGATTCGTGGTCTTGTAATGCAACTTTTCCGTCGTTACAATGTTCATAATGTTATTGGTATAAAATACGGTTTTGAAGGTTTTATTTCCAAGTATAATCACCCTTACGTTACTTTAACGCCAGACATTGTGGATAGAATACACGTATTGGGCGGAAGTTTTTTGAGTTCGTCAAGAGGAAATCAATCGAGCGAGGAGATTGTTGATACGCTTCAGAGAGAAAATATTAATATTCTTTTCTGTATTGGTGGCGACGGAACGCTTCGTGCGGCTCAGGATATTAGCGACGAGATCGACCGTAGAGGGTTTAAGATTGCTTTTGGCTGTGTTCCAAAAACTATTGACAACGATATTTGTTTTATCGATAAGTCTTTCGGTTTTGAAACCGCTTTTTCGGAGGCAAGTAATATTTGTATCAACGCTCATAACGAGGCAAAAGGTGCGTTCAACGGCATTGCGATTGTTAAACTTATGGGTAGAGATTCAGGTTTTATTGCGGCTAACACAACCCTTTCAACAGGCGATGTTAACTTTGTGATTATTCCCGAAATGAAATTTGACCTTTATGGCGAAAAAGGTCTTATCAACCAAATTAAACAGCGTCTTTTGACACGTCATCATGCTTTGGTGATTGTAGCCGAGGGTGCTGGTCAGTTTCTTTTCGAGCAGGAAGAAAATGTTGAAAAAGACGCGTCAGGAAATGTAAAATACAAAGACATAGGCGTTTATCTTAAAGATAAAATCCATGAACAATTCAAGAAAGAGGGTTTGGCGCATACAATTAAATATATTGACCCAAGTTATATTATAAGAAGTGCGCCGGCAAACTCCAACGATTCAAAATTCTGTAATCAGTTGGCTCAAAATGCGGTTCATGCCGCAATGGCTGGCAAAACTGCTTTTGTGGTTGGACACTGGAATGCTGCTTTTACTATTCTGCCAATCAGGGCTGCTGTTAAAGAAAGAAAACGTATCAATCTTGAAAGCGAACTTTGGTGGGGAGCACTCGAATCAACTTCGCAGCCACCAAGAATGTTGAACAACGATANNNNAATATTTTATTCCTTCGCCAGAATTTAAGTCCACAAAATAATTTCTTTCTATTTTACAGTGTTGATAGTTTTGTACATGATAAGTCTATCGCCTCTGTCTTTTAGAAATTTTGTGTAAACACTTATAAAATAATCGTTTTCGGTGTTATACCAATTGCCCGTAAGGACTTTCTCCTTGCGGGTTTTTTCGTCAAATTCCACAAATTGAAAATTGTAAAGACCTTGTTTTAGGATTACATCTTTTTCCCAATAATTGTTTTCGGGATTAAAAACCATTTCCGAAAGACCTTCAAATGCTTTGCCTTTTAGAAAAATTTTGTTTTCTGAAAATCTATCATATTGTAATCTGAACTTTACTTTTATGTAGTCTGCCTCCAAATCCATTGAAAAACCTTTGTCGTTTTTTATGTAATAATCGCCGTTTAAATCTTCTTGAAAACTATATGAAACGTCAACGGGCTTAACGGGTGAAAGATAATAAGTGTAGAGATTGTTTTCAAAGGTTATTTTGTCGATTCCTAACGCTCTGAAATGTACGTCTTTAGCGTCCAAAAACATATATTCGCTACCTGCCAAAAAAAGATTGTTTCCTGTATTTTTTTTTAGCGATAGTTCGTTGAAAGAAAAATTGCTAATCTCCAATTCTTGACGCGTAGAAAAATCTTTGTTTTGCATTGCGAAGACTTTTAAATATTTTTGAGGGTTGGAGATTTTTGCAGTCTCGCCTTTTATTGTAACGCCAACTTGTTGATTATCAAACGAATATTCCGACAAAAAAGGTCTTGATACTGAAATTTCTAATTTTGAATTATCAAACATTTCGCTTATCATAAAGTATTTTGTTAGGATTGGAGTTTCTCTGTCAGAGTCGTCATAAATGTTGATTACATAATTGCCGCTGATAAGAAGTTGTAGGTCTTCGTTAGGAATTTTAATGCTGTAATGAGTAAAACTTTGATGCGTGTTAAACGAGTTGTCATAATCGTTTATGGTGCTAAAATCAAAACCTGAAGCAAATTCGTAAAACTCCAAATCGTCCACCTGAAAATTGCAATCACAATGTCTTATAGAATACACAAGCGAAGAATATTCATCGTTTAGGACATCGAATTGAAGTTCCAACACTTCGCCTAATTTGCATATTGGATAACTAAAATCTGCGCCTAAAATTCTTATTCTTGCGGTTTTGACGTTTTCTGCGGTGTATTCTTGCGCGTTAAGTTCGCAAAGCGAAAAAAAATAAAGCAGTAAAAAAAATATTTTTTTCATTATTTGAATATCTTGTTGTAATTTTGTCGCAAAAATAATACAAAAAAGTTTGTTATGGAAGTTATTTATGAAGACAATCATATTATAGTTGTTAACAAAACAGTAAATGAGATTGTTCAAGGCGACAAAACCGGCGACGAGCCGCTTGTTGACAAAGTAAAAAAATATATCAAAGAAAAATATAACAAACCCGGCGAAGTTTTTTTAGTGGTTGTTCATCGTCTTGACCGTCCTACTTCGGGAATTGTAATTTTTGCACGAACAAGCAAAGCACTTTCAAGACTAAACGAAATGTTCCGTAATGGTGATGTCCACAAAACCTATTGGGCTATTACGGCAAATTGTCCTAAAGAAGATAGCGGTATATTGGAAAATTATCTGAAAAAAAACGAAAAACTAAACAAAAGTTTTATCGCAAAACCTCAAGATAAAGAAGCAAAAAAAGCCGTCTTGAAATACCAAATTGTTTCAAAATCAGATCGTTATTATCTTTTTGAGATTAATCTTTTAACCGGACGACATCATCAAATTCGTTGTCAGTTGTCTTCGATAGGTTGTCCTGTTAAAGGCGATTTGAAATACGGCTATCCGAGGTCAAATCCCGACGGCGGACTATCGCTTCATGCTCGCAAAGTGGAATTTGTGCATCCTGTTAGCAAAAAAGAAATTTCTATTGTTGCCGACGTACCAAAAAACGACAAGTTGTGGGAATTTTTTCAATCAAATGCTTAAACCCTGAATCCTGCAACTAAAATATCGTCAACTTGACGTTTGGAGCCTTTCCATTCATCGAAAAACTGTTCGTAAATCTCCTTTTGATTTTCCATTGGCAAAAGGTGATTGTCAAGAAGTAATTGTTTGTAAATTCCGATGTTAAGTTTTGTGTTGTTTTTTTCGCTGAATTGAGAGCAAAAACCATCGGACGACAAATAAATGCAATCACCTTTTTGAAGTTGAATTTTTGTTGCTTCAAAAGGTTTTTCGTGAATAAAAATGCTTATTGGGTTTTTGGTTGCTTTTATGGTCTGGATTTCGTTGTCTCTAATATAAATTAGAGGAATGTACGCGCCTGCATATTCAAGTTCCAAGGTTTGTTTCGACACAACCATCAACGCCATATCCATACCGTCTTTTTGAGTATTTTCTATTGAGTTTTGTTTCAAAAGGGTTTTGATTTTGGCTCTGAGTCTTTCAAGAATTATTCCGGCAGAATGTTCGCCTCTGACTGTAATGTCGTATAATGCCGACGCTCCAAGCATACTCATAAATGCGCCCGGAACGCCATGACCCGTACAGTCAGCAATTGCAATTATTTCATAATCAGGATGTTCGTAATGCCAATAAAAATCACCGCTTACAACATCGCGCGGTTTATAAATAATAAACTTGTCGGAAAAACAACTTGCAAAATCCGAAGCGTCAGGTAAAATTGCTTGCTGAATTTTCTTTGCGTACAAAATACTGTCTGCAATTTGAGTTTGTTGTTTGTTGAGTTTTTGGTTCAAGTTTTTGATTTTTTTGTTGTTTTTAACCAAAATTATTACAAAAGCAACACCCATTACCAAAACTATTGCTAACAAATAAATCACATTTTTTTGTTCGGCGATTCGATAACTTTGTTCAGTATTTTCTTTGTTGAGATTATCAATTGTGCGTTGCTTTTTGTATTGTTCGGCAGAAAATTTTATGTTGAAAATCTTTTCAGTAAGTCTTGCTCCAAATGCGCTGTCGTTGTAGTTGATTTCGGCGTAGAAAGTTTTTGCTGCCTCTTGATATTCTTCTTTTGCAAGATAAACGTTTGAAATCGCATTATAAGCATTTTTGATATTAATTTGACCGCCTTCAAATTTTGCGCTTTCAAGACTTAAATTAGCGTAATAAAGGGCAGAATCGTATTGAGCCTCTTTCAAATATATGTCAGATAATTTGGCGTACATACTTGCAAAAAGGTCGTAATCGTCTTTTACGGTTTCATCGTTCATACAAGTATAATAAATGTTTTTGGCTTTTTCAGGTTTGCCTAATGCTCCGTAATAATCGCCGATAAATTTTTCAACAATAACATGTTGAGATTTAGGCGCATTGGCTTGTATTCTTAATGTCAATGCTTTGTTGAGATGTTCTTCTGCTTTTGGAAATTCTTTTAATCCAGTGTAAGCACGTCCTAAATTTAGATATGCGTATGCCATTATTGAGGTATCTTGCAATTCTTTAGCAATTTGTAGCGATTGACTTAAACATTCGTATGCTTTTTGGTGATTTTCCAAAAGTACATAAAGATTTCCTAAATTATTGTAAGCGTATGCAATATCTTGTTTGCTGTTGTATTTTTTTGCGCTGTCAAGACCCATATTGTAATATTCAAGCGCATCGGAATTGTTGCCGATGTTTCTATGACAAACGCCTATATAACTATACGCTTTTATCAATTGAAGGTGATTTCCGCTTCGTTGAGCCGCTTCAATTGCCTCCATACTATATTTAATAGCCTCTTCGGGCTTATAGTTTCTAAGTTTCCAAGTTATAACGTTACAAATTTTTGCTCTGTCAAAATCGTTCAACTCGTTGCTGTTAACAAGAACAATTAAACTATCAATTTCTTTTGTATATTGTTGAGCAATAGCATCTTGTCTGTCAAAAAATGTCAACAGAAAAAGAAATATTAATATGTTTTTTACAATATTTTTTGTCATCTCGGTGTTATTTAATAGCAAGGGGCAAAGTTATACAAAAATTATCAATACAAAAAATTTGCCTTAATAAAAAAATAATTGTTACTTTTGCAAATGTTTATTAAAAATTTTTATGATATGAAAAGATTATTTTTGTTTGCTTTGACTATGTTTTTTTCTGTTGGCGTTTTTGCTCAAGATGTTGTAGCGGAGTTGGAAAATAAAGATAGCGTTAAAATCTCGCATCTAAAGTACGAGAACATAGAAATTGACGGCGCAGTTACCGATTATATGCATAAACTCAACTTGTTAGGATATAGAAACGTTGGAATTGAAAAAGGTGTCGGTATTCTTATGGCAAATATTATGGGGTGCAGAAATGCGATAGTAAATGTTGCTTCTTCGCATGCTAACACAAGCGTTTACGCTGTATCGGTTTGTTATACTTATGCTCAGAAAGAGGCTGATTTGGACGAAAATTATTCTACAATTATCGCTGATTTAACAAAAAAATACGGCGAGCCGACAGCAGAAAACGACGGTACTTTTTCCGAATTTATTTATCCCGGTTATGAAAGTGGTTGGAGAAACACTAAATTAATCAAGGATTGTATGTTCACAACCGATGAAGGATATATAAAAATTGCTGTTTTTCAGCGGAATATTTTCACTCTTAATATCGTTTATGCTGACAAGGTTAATTACGAAAAAGCAAAAATAGAAAGATTAAGTGCAAAGTCGGACAATTCTAAATAAAACTTTGTATGTTTTGTTTAAATAAGGTGATATTAATTGGGACAGTTGGTTCTCAATCCAAAACGCAGTATATCTCAAAAGGTTTTTCAAAGTATTCTTTTTCTTTGGCAACCGATTATCTGTCAAAACTTCCTGATGGAAAAGAAGTTACAATGACAAATTGGCATGACATTGTCGTTTATGGCAAGTTGTCGGAATATGCGTCTTTGTATGTTAAAACCGGTGATTATATTTGTGTTGAAGGTAGCCTGAAATCGCGTTACATAACCTCTGAAAGTGGTTTTAGATACAAACATTGCGAAATTGAGGGCGAAAAAATTTCAATTATTTCTCATAACCAAAAACAAGACAATACCAATAAAGAACTCAAAACTAAAAACTTAGAAGAAGAAATTGGGTCAGCAATTCCCGGATTTGATATTGAAAACATTCCGGCTTCAAAATTAGCCGCTGACACTTTGGAAACGCTTCCGTTCTAAAAAAAATTAAAAAAAGAAAGTAAATAAAAGTGGACTTTGTGTTAAATATTATAATCAGTTTTAGATTTATTCTTCCAAATAGCGGGATTTTTTTTCTGGCTCCTATTTTGATGTTGATAGTTCTATTTCTTCTTTATTGTTTGTCGCTTTCAAGAAGTGCTTTGTCGGGTTTGGATATTACAGAGGCAAAAATACTTCACAAAAAGAAAAATAAACAGCAACAAAGGTTATATACATTTTATCAACGAAAAGATAAAATTAAGGCATCGATTTCAACATTTGAGATTTTTTTGTGTTTTTTATTTGTTTTTTTGTCGTTTAGCCTTATAAAATCAGATTATAATATTTTTAGCGACATATTTTCAGTTTTTGACTTTTATGGGGACGCAACTTTTCAGTATGTTGTTATGTTTGTGAGTGTTGCGTTTGCTTTGGTTTTAACCATTGAGATTCCAAGCAGGATTTATTCCGAAAGAACAAAAGAAAAATTTCTTGTTAAAACAAGTTTTTTTACAAACGCTGTTTATAAATTGTTTTCGGGCATTACTTTTGTTCAAGCCTATGCGAAGAAAAAGCCCGAAGAAGACGGTGGTGAAATTTCTCAAGCACTTTCCTCGTCAAAAACAGAGATTGGCGGCAAAGAAATTTTAAAAAACATTCTTCAGTTTGGCGATACACAAGTTAGAGAAATTATGACTCCGCGACATGACATTGTATCCGTATCTCGTGGTGAAAAATTCCTGACAGTTAAGAAAACTATTCAAGAGTCTAATTTTTCGCGTATTCCCGTTTACGAAAGCACTCCTGACGAAATTTTCGGAATTATTTATGTAAAAGACTTGTTGAAATTTATCAACAAAGGTGATGATTTTGATTGGACAAGGCTTGTTAGAAAAATTACATTTGTGTCGGAAAACAAAAAAATTTCCGACCTTTTGAAAGTTTTCAGACAAAGAAAAATTCACATGGCTGCCGTTTCTGACGAGTACGGTGGTATTTCGGGCTTGATAACTATGCAGGATATTTTGGAAGAAATTGTGGGCGAGATAAACGACGAATTTGATGATATTCCGCAGATTATGTTTAAGAAAATTGATGAAAATCATTATATTTTCGACGGTAAAATCTTGCTTGGTGATTTTTGTAAGGCTTTGTCGTTGGAGGAAGGCTTTTTTGATGATATTAAAGGTGATGCAGAATCTTTGGCGGGCGTTTTGCTGGAAATCAAAGGAGAATTTCCTGACAAGGGCGAAAACATCGTTTATAGAAATCTTAATTTTACAATTGAGGCTTTCAATAACAGAAGAATTGAAAAAATTAGTGTCAAAATCTAAAAAAAATTAGTATGAAATTTTTGAAAAATATTTTCCATATTTTATTGATAATTATACTGTTGTATTCTTGTTCAGAGGTTCCGACACCAAAACCAAGAGGATATTTCAGGGCTACTTTCCCTGAAAAAAAATATTCGGTTTTCAACTCTGACAATTTACCGTATACTTTCGATATTGATAGTTGTTGTTTTATGGAACACGAAGAAAGCCGAACTGGTGAAAAATATTGGTCAAATTTGGTTTATTCTTTTATGAATGCCAAAATTCACCTTACTTTCTCTTATATCGACAACAATCTTGAGGCGTTGATAGAAGATTCTCATACTTTGGCGTATAAACATACTGTAAAAGCAGATGCAATCGAAAAAATTGCTTATTTCAACGATTCTGTAAGTGTTTATGGACTACTTTATAATCTAAAAGGAAACGTTGCAAGTCCTATTCAGTTTTATTTAACCGATAGTACAAAACATTTCTTGAGAGGCTCTTTGTATTTCAATAGTACGCCAAACAAAGATTCGCTTTTGCCGTCGGTAGAATATATCAGAGAGGATATAAAGCGTATGTTTGAGACTTTGAAATGGAAATAAAATTATGGCTTTACTCGAAAAATCTTTTCCTACAAATAATTGTCAAATAGCATTTTGGCATATTCAAGAGGATAGCAATACACTTCTTGAAATGATAAAACATTTTTTGGACGAGGACGAACTTTCGCAATATTCTTTGTTGACACACGAAAGACGTCGGTGCGAATGGCTTGCAAGTCGTATTTTGATTTACAAGTTAACGGGTGAGTATCAAAAGGTTTTTTATCATTCGTCGGGAAAGCCATACATAAAAAATGGTCAAAATATCTCAATAACACATAGTTATGATATTGCTGGCGTTATGATTTCTCCGCTTGTGAATATTGGTCTTGATGTTGAAAAAATGAATCTTAGAATTTTGAAAATAGAACATAAGTTTATGGACAGTTCGGAGATTCAAGGCATAAGACCTGACAAAAAAATTCAAAGTCTTTATGTTAATTGGTGCGCAAAGGAGGCAATGTATAAGGCTTTTAATATCAAGGATTTTGACTTTAAAGAAAATTTTCGTTTGGAGAGTTTTCAGTATGAAACTTCAGGCGAGGTAACGGGAAAAATAATGCAGGAGGGTTTTCAAAAACTTTTTGCAATTCATTATATAGAATTTGACGGTTATATGGCGGCTTGGTGCGCTGAGTAAAATTTTTTTTTAGGAGGTTTTATGACTGTATATCAACAATATTTCAATCGTGAAAAAAAACGTTTGGCTATTTTGTTAGACCCTGATAAACTTAATCAGGAGAAAACTTTGCGGCTTTCTTCTATCATTGAAAAATCCCCTGCTGACATGATTTTTGTTGGAGGAAGTCTTGTTAGCAATTCAGTAGATAGAACTATCGAACTTATTAAGCAAGAAACTTCAAAACCTGTGATTTTGTTTCCGGGTTCGGGCAGTCAGTTTTCAAAAAAAGCGGACGCATTGCTTTTTCTTAGTCTTATTTCTGGGAGAAATCCCGAATATCTTATCGGTGAGCAAGTTAAGTCGGCTTTTGTTATAAAAAAATCTGGCATTGAAACTATTCCTACTGGTTATATTCTTATTGACGGAGGTAGGCGGACTGCGGTAGAATACATCAGTAATACTTTTCCTATTCCTAATGACAAACCTGATTTAGCGGTTTCTACGGCTATTGCTGGCGAACTTCTCGGCATGAAATGTCTGTATTTAGAGGCAGGAAGCGGTGCTAACAATCCTGTCAGCGGTGAAATTATTTCGCAAGTAAGACAAAATGTTTCGTGTCCAATAATAGTTGGTGGTGGAATAAAAAATTTTAATGTTTTAAGCAACATTTTTCGTTTGGGTGCTGATATTGTTGTTATTGGAACTGCCTTTGAAAATAATCCTGATTTTTTTGAAAACTTAAAGGGTCAATATGTGTAATATTTACCTTTAAGTGTTGATTCTGTCAAAATTATTTATATTTTTGTGCCATAAATTAAACCACAACAAACTATATTATGGACAAAGATATTCAGGAGTTTTTCAATACTTCAAATTTTTTATTGAGCAAGAGTTTACAAGAAAGCCTTTCTTTTGAAATTGATGTAAAACTTGCTGAGGCGATTTCTCGTATTTTGGGTTGCGGAATCTATCTTGTTGACTATACAACCGATGAGGTGTTGTTTATTTCCGAAAATATTGCTCAGATGTGTGGACTTGTGTATGAAAAAAATGAAATTCAAGATTACTGCGATTATTTAATAACACATGTTCCTGATAGTGATTATCAAATGCTTTTGGAGATTAACAACGTGGTTTTTAGTTTTTTTAAAGGTTTGAAAGATTCAGAAATTCTTCAGTGTTGTGTCTCGTATAATTTTCATATTAATAATTTTTTGTTGCATCAAAGTTTTACTCCTATAAAGGTTGAAAATGGTTTTGTAAAGTATGGACTTTTTATTTTGACATTATCTTCTGAAACTGATTTAGGGCATATAATTCTTCAAAACAATATTACCAAACAATTGTTTGAGTATTCTTTGGAGAAACACATTTGGGAGAAGAAAAATGCAATAACGCTTTCAGAGGTAGAAAAACAAATTCTCTGTTTTGCTGCGCAAGGCCGTAAGGTTGAAGAAATAGCCATGTTGCTTAGCAGGTCAGTGGATACAATAAAGTATTATAAAAAGGAACTTTTCAAGAAACTTAATGTCTCAAGTATCTCAGAAGCATTGATTTACGCGATAAATAATCGTTTTTTTTAGTCAAATGTTGATTCTCTTTTACGAGGCGTTTGTCAACTTATTTGACCGTGGGTTCACACCCACGGCTATCATATATCACCCCTACGGGGTTTGGCTACCGAATTATATCTGAAACCAAGTCCTGAGTTGTTTTTTTTCTTCATCTCAACTTGCAAAAAAATAAGGCTGCGACAATGCCACAGCCTTACAGTGAAATTTTTACAACAATAACTTTTAAAAATTACTCCTGAGTTTTATTTGTGTTTAGACAAACGTATGTTAACGCTTCGTTTACAACCCCTATAAAGTTTGAAACATCTTTTATACCGTTAAGTTTAGCGTATGCTTCAACACTATCGCGAAGGTTTGAGTAATCGTTTAATGCGACTTGTCTTGCTGCTTTGCGTTTACCTTTGAGTTCAAAGCGGTAGTTGTCGCGGTTTAAACACTCTTGACGGAAACTTTTTGT
>CAJOGF010000072.1 GCA_905233995.1 uncultured Bacteroidales bacterium
GATACCCAATCGGAAATTAGAGCCCCAACGGGGCGACACATAATAGACGGGGGTGTGAACCCCCGGCACAATGCGTATTAAAACGCCTAATTCGTTTATTTTAAATAGTTGATAAAACTTTCAACATCGGGATTATACGCCATTGGTTGTTTTGTTGGAACGTTTGGATTTAATGGATTGATAATCACGTAGTAAGGTTGTGCGTTGATGTGAAATTGTTTTTCTTGAAACTGAGAATTTATTTCGCCGATTGTGTGTTTTCCGTCTTCGGAGAGCGTTCTGTCATCGGTGTAAAGCGCACATATAATATAGTCTTTTTTCATTATATTTTGAACTCGCGAATCCGACCACACGTTTTCTTCCATTTTTCGACAATTGACGCAACCGTGTCCTGTGAAAATCAATAACAAAGGTTTGTTCATGTTTTTAGCACATTCCAAAGCCTCGTCGTATTCAAAGTATGCTTTTATGCCAAACGGTAGAGATAATTTGTCAGAATATTTTGGAGTTTTGCAAAGTGTTGATTGATTATCTGTTACAACGTTGTTTGGTGTCATAACAAAGTCTTGTGTCGTAATTGGCGGAATGTATCCTGCAAGTGCTTTGAGCGGTGCTCCGAATAATCCCGGTATTAAGTAAACTATAAATGATAATGTTGAAATTGATAATAAAATTCTTGGTACTTTTATATGTTCTAAATCGCTGTCATGAGGAAGTTTAAGTTTGCCAATTAAGTACAAAAACAGCATTATTCCAATTGCAATCCATATTGATAAATATGTTTCTCTGTCAAGAATATGCCAATGATATGTTTGGTCTACAACGCTAAGAAATTTCATGCCCAAAGCCAGTTCTACAAAGCCTAAAACTACTTTTACTGTGTTGAGCCAACCTCCTGACTTGGGAAGTTTTTTCATAATGTCGGGGAAAAACGCAAACAATGTAAACGGCATTGCAAACGCAAGCGAAAATCCAAACATTGCTGTTATCGGTTTTAGAAAGTTGCCGCCTGAAGTCGATTCCACCAAAACCGAGCCTACAATTGGTCCTGTACATGAAAAACTTACCAAAACCAATACAAATGCCAAAAAGAATATTCCGATTAAGCCGCCTTTGTCGCCTCGTTGTTCGGCTTTGTTAATAAGACTTGAGGGCATAACAATTTCAAACATTCCCAAAAACGATAGCGCAAAAATAAAAAATATTATAAAAAATAATATATTAGGCAACCAATGCGTACTCATTAAGTTAAAAATACTTGCTGTAAAGTTTTCTCCGCCTAACAAATTGGAAAGTATAAGTAATATTGCAACTGGTAAAGTGTAAAGCAAAATTATACTTAATCCGTAAATTAATGCGTGAAATTTGCCTTTTCCGCTTTTATCTTTTAAGAAATAAGTTACTGTCATTGGAATCATTGGGAAAACGCACGGCGTAAAAATTGCAGCTAACCCAGCAAGAAATGCTATAAAAAATATTTTTGGTAAAGAATCCTCTGATACTGGTTTAATTATTTGATTATTAGGTTGTTGAGGTTCGCTAATAGGGATAGTTTCTACTTGTTGGACAGAGTCTTTTTTTTCAGAATTTATTACAACTGTATCTTTTTCTTGTTCTGTTTTTGGTTTGATGGAATCTTTTTTAATTGGTTTTGTTACAGTTTGTTGTTTTTTTTTTGAGCCGTTACGTTGATTGAGAAATTTTTGCGAACCATTGTACACATAAATTGTTCGTCGCAAGCCTGACCTTTCAACATTCCTGAAACTGTAAAATCTTTATTTCCAGTTGGTTTTATAATAATTTTGAAAGAGGCTTTACCTTTGAAAAATTTTTCTGTCGCATCAAAAATTTCTTCATAATGTTCTTCTGGTTTTTGAAGTTCAATGATTTTGTTGTCGGTTGTGAAAACATTGTTTTCGTCCAATGTTATTGTTAACGGCATCGACGCACCTTGCGGATTGTAAGGCGAATAGAGTCTGAAACCATCAGAAATAACGGCGTTGAACAAAAGTTCAATATTGCCGTTAGAGAGTGTTTTTGAGGAAAATGTCCATGAAACATTTTCTTTATTTTGTGCGTAACTTATTGTAAACGCGAAAATTAATGTCAGAACAAATAATATTTTTTTCATTTTTTCAGTGGTGAATTTTTAAGAATTTCACATATTAGTTTGTAAAATTTTGAAACTGATTTTATTTCTAATCTTTCGCTCGGAGTGTGAACGCCAAACATTGTTGGACCTATAGAAATTGCCTGCATATCAGGATGTTTCGCTGTTATGATTCCACATTCCAAACCTGCATGAATGGCTGTAACAATTGGTTTTGAGTCGAAAAGTTGTTCGTATACTTTTATCGCCTCTTTCAATAAAACGCTTTCTGTATCTGGTTGCCAGCCCGGATATTCGTCGGTAAAATAGATTTGAGCACCCAAATATTCCGCCTGAAATTTCATAACGTCCTTTAAATAGTCACATTGCGTTTGCGATGAACTACGCATTAAGCAAAGTATTTGTAACTTTTTGTCAGAGGTTTTTGCAACTGACAGATTGTTTGACGTTTCAACCAAGCCGGGCATATCTGCGCTCATAGCATAAACACCTGATAATATGGTGTTTATAATCATTTTTACGGTTCTAAAACTATTGTCGGTAAGATATTTATTCTCCTGATTATCAGTTATTTCTGAAATCGTAATTTTGCCGTCTGGATCGCTTTTGTGATACTCTTTAAAGAGAATATTTTGAAAATCTTTTGCTGCATTTACAAATGTTGCCTCGTCGGTTTTCTTTACAAAAACAATTGCAGAGGCTTCTCTTGGAATAGCATTGTGCATATTTCCGCCCGAAAAACTGCTGAGTTTCAGAAAGTTAAGGTTGTTGAAAAATCTAAACAAAAGTTTTATAGCGTTAGGACGGTTTTTGTGAATGTCGCTGCCAGAGTGTCCGCCCAAAAAGTTGGAAATTTTTACTGAAAAACATTTGTAATCGTTGCTAACATCTTCATATTCAAGGTCTTTGTAAATATGAATGTTGACACCTCCAGCACAACCTATGTAGAAAATATTATCTTCTTCAGAATCAAGATTCAAAAGAAATTTACTGCTTAAAGTATTCTCTTTTAAACCGTTTGCTCCTGTTAATCCTGTCTCTTCGTCGATAGTTATAAGTGCTTCTATGTCGGGGTGTTGAATACTGTCATCTTCAAAAATCGACATTATTGTAGCGACTCCTGCGCCATCGTCAGCACCGAGAGTTGTGCCGTCAGCCTTAACAAAACCATTTTCAATTATTGTTGTTATAGAATCTGTTATAAAGTCGTGTTTTTTGTTTTCGTCTTTTTGCGGAACCATATCGCAATGTGCTTGAAGCACAATTGATTGACGATTCTCCATGCCTTGGGTGGCTTTCTTGAACCAAATAACGTTGCCGATAGAATCTTTATAGGCTTTGTCGGCGTATTGTTGTCCGAATTTCAACAAATAATCTGTTATTTTTTCCTCGTGTTTCGATGGACGAGGAATAAGTGTAATTTCACGGAAATTTTTCCAAACAATTTTCGGCTCTAACGCCAAAATATTCTCATTCATTTTTGTCAAGTTTTATATTGCAAAATTAGGAATAATTACTTAAAAATATTTCATAATAATTATTAATTTTGGTAAAAATGAAATTTTTTTCATATTTTTGCAGAATATAAAAAAATTAAAGTTTGTATTTTCTAAAAATTTCCGAAATGGGAAAAGTTGCTTTAATATTATTTTTTTTGATTAGTTGTGTTTCCTTAAAAGCGCAACAATCAGATGTTTTTGTTTCTTATTCCGAGGATTTCAACAAATTTTTCAATGCTGCTTTGGTTTCTGATAACGATAGTTTGAAAATCGTAAATGTCGAAAAGGCTGCTTTAGTTTTGGAGCAGGCATTGAAAGAAAAAGAGGCGTTTGAATACAAATTTGAAGATTTAAAAAATGTTTCTGTGCTTTTTTCTCCTGATAATAAAATAAAGGTTATGACATTTGGAATTGCTATGATTTCAGGTGGTTTCAAATATTATGGTTTTGTTATGTATTATAGAGGTAAAACTGTTACTGTAACAAGACTTAGCGAAGGAAACAAGGATAGAAAAAATATCGAAAAAGCGGATATGCAAGCCGACAATTGGTATGGTGCAGTTTATTATGATATTTGTCAATTTGGAGATGCAAAGCACACTGTTTATGCACTTTGTGGTTGGGACGGTGCTGATATTTTTATCAATCGAAAAGTGTTGGAACAGGTTGAAATTGGCGTATATGGCGAGTTGAGATTTGGCGGAAAATTCAAAACAGAAACTTCTCAAGATGATTCTCGCGTGATTTTTTCTTATACAGAAAAAGCCGCAATGAGTTTAAAATTTGATAAAAAACTTGGAATTATTATCGCTGACCATCTCAATGCGTTGCCGCAATACAAAGGAAATCCAAGGTTTTATGGTCCTGACATGACTTTTGACGGTTATTACTATTCTGATGGCTCCTGGCATTATGAGGCTGATATTGACGTAAAGATGAAGCGTCAAGACCAAAAAACTAAAAAAACTCAAGAGGGAGTAAAACGTAATCCTTGGGATTTGTAAAAAAAATAAATATATTTTTGAGAAGAAAAAATGAAAAAGATTGTGTTGTTTTTGTGTAAAAAATTTTTTGTTGTAATTTTTCTTTGTTTAGTATTTTGTTTTGGGTGCGGAGCGGTGAAAGATTGCGACGAAATTGGTAATGATTTTTTCAATAGTCTAAAATTAAGGGATTATGATAAGGCTCTTTCACTTGTGGACGAAGAGGCTTTTAAGTATACTGACAAAGAAAAATGGTTGCAAGGTTTGGAACATAAAGAAGAGAATTTTGGTCTTCCACTTAGTTTCAAACGTATTGATTTTGAGACCATAACGCAAAATCGTGTAACTCGTGTCGGCATTAAATACAGGGTTATTTATGTTGGTGCTGAATTATTTGAAAAGTTGGAATTTATTCAAAGGGATAATCAATACAAAATCACGTTTTATCAGTTCAATTCCGATTCAACGCTTGTCTATTAACCTAATTTTGTTTTCAGAATGGAAAAGCAAACGGTTTTGATACTAAACAAACTTGCCGCTGTATGTTCAAAAAAAGAAAAATGCAGTAGCGAGGCGTTTGATTATATGATGAAACATGGTTGTGAAAGTCAAGAAGAGGCTTTTGAAGCAGTAGAATATTTAAAAAACAACAAATATATTGACGATGAGCGTTTTACAAGGATTTTTTTGTCGGATAAACTTAGATTCAATAAGTGGGGCAAAAACAAAATTGCAAATGCTTTGAGACTTAAAAAAATTCCTCAGGATATAATTTCAAGAGTTTTTGAGGAGTTTTACAATTTGGAAGACGAAAAAACAATTATACAGAGCGAATTGGCAAAAAAATTGCGGGGACTAAAAAAGGACAAGTCAAAAAGTCAAATTTGGCAGTCTCTTATACGTTTTTGTATTTCGCGAGGCTATAGCATTGAACTTTCCAATTCAATAATTAGAGAGTTGACAAAGGACATTTAACTGTTAAGAAAGTTTATGAGTGGAAAAAAAACAATACTTGCCGTAGATGACAATAGTATTAATCTTGTAATGCTTAAGGCAATCTTGAGTAGGGATTTTGTTGTTATTACTCTTGAGGACGGAAACTTGACAGTTGATGAGGTTATAAGCAAGAAACCTGATTTGGTTTTGCTTGATGTTATGTTGCCCGGAAAAAATGGTTTTGATATTTGCAAAAGTTTGAAAGCCGAAGAAAAAACTTCTGATATTCCAGTTGTTTTTGTTACCGGTTGCAACGACCCTCAAAGTATTGTAAAAGGTTTTTTAAGTGGCTGTGCTGACTATATTTGCAAACCTTTTTCAAGCGAAGAATTTCTTATGCGTGTTAAAACGCAGTTAGAGAGATTTGTAAAGCAAAACGACATTAAAAATTTGTCAGAAAAAATAAGTCAAGAAAACAAAGAGTTGAGAAAGCAGGTTGAGGTTCTGAACCTTATGAAAGATAATATGCCTGATGCTCAAGTAATTTGTACTTTGGACGGTAAAATTGTTTCATGGTCGAAATCTTGCAAAGATGTTTTCCTTTGTCAGGAAAGTCTTAAAGATGTCTGTTTTTGGGATATTGCTGATTTAGAGAAAGATAAAGATGTTATGAAAAATTATTTTCTTTCTCTTAATTCGCAACACGGTGGAGTTTTAAAGTATATAATCCACCGAGAAGAAAAAGACAAAATTTTAGTTTTAGAGTCTTTAGGCAAAGTTGTTGACCTTTCAAACGGAAGTTTTGTTGTTGTCAACACCAAAAATATTACAGGTCAGGCAAATACGCGGGCTGACGAAAGAAAACAACTTGAGTTTCAGAAGAGGTTGCGCCTTGTAATTCAAAATGCTAACAGTTTGCATAGTTTTACGGCTTCGTGCGTGTATCTTACTCAGGAATTGTCAAGACTGACAAATGCTGGCGAAATTGTTTTGCTTTTGGGTCGAAAAGACAATCAAACAGAGTTTTTTTATCATAACAATACTTTTGAAGAGTGTAAAAGAGGAAAGTTGCAACCTTCGGATAGAAATTATGAAAAGTTTGTTGAATTTCTTAAAAAACAAACCTCTTCGGTTGTTTGCAATATTCAAGAAGATAATATTCCGGATATTTTTTCGTCAAGAAATCGCCGATATGTTTTGTTTCCAATTGTGTTGGACAATGTTTTAGTTGGTCTGTTTTATCTTGGCAAAAATTCGCAGGAGGGAATTACTCCTGAAAATATTTATGCAGTTGCAACTATTGCTACACTTGTAAAAAATAATATTAGCAAGAAAAATTACGAAAAAACAATTTTCCGTCAAGAAAAAGAAATTCTTAATTTCTTTAAGTATAGTGCTAACGGAATGATAACTGTCAGCAGTTCTGGTAACCTTTTGAGATACAACCGAAGATTTTTGGAATTGTTTAATATTCAGACAAATTCTGATTTAACGGGCAAACCTCTAAATAAGGTTTTGAAAGGAAACGTTTTAAAACAAGTTTTAAGCCTTATTGACAAGGTTGGAAAACCTCCACTTTTTGAAACTATTTCTATTGTAAGTTCAAAAGGCAATGGCGTTAAAACTTACATTGAGGCTACGGCTTCAAAAATTTCTTTTGCAAAAGATTTGAGTTGTTCTATTATTTTTACCGACGTAACGGGTCTAAAAAACATGGACAGCGCAGTCTTAACCGCAACTACGGCGGCAGAAGAAAAAGAAAGAATCCGTCTTGCAAGAGAACTTCATGATGGTCTTGGCGCACAATTATCGAGTGTCAATATTTATATAAATCTTATTCTTTCGGGCGGTGTGGAAACCTCTGAGGTTTTTCGTACATTGAAACTTGCTAAGGATATTTTGTCGCAGGCGATAGATTCGGTTAAGGAAATTGCAGATAATCTTCACCCTGTGATTTTGACCCGTTTTGGACTTGTCGCCACTATTAATAATATAATTGAAGGTTTGGAAAATTCAAGATTAATAAAGTTTGGTTTTACACATTCACAATTCACCGAACTTGAAGATAAAAACCTTGAATTGAGCATTTTTCGTATTATCAACGAATTGATAAACAATACGATGAAACACTCAAAAGCCAAAAATATTGCTATTAGTCTTATTAGTGGCGATGATAATTTGATTGTGGAATATGCTGACGATGGAATCGGTTTTGAAAAAAAACGTGTTAATTTGGAAAGTAACGGACGAGGTCTGCAAAATATAGCAGCAAGAGTTAAAGCCGTTGACGGAAAATGTGTTTTCAGAACTTTTCCCGGAAAAGGTTTCAAAGTTTTTATTGAAATTCCGATTATTTAAACTAAATTTGTAACAAAAGAAAAATATACATAAATATGAGTAAAATAAAAGTAGTGCTTGTAGATGACAAGTTAGTGTACAGAAACGCCATTAAGACATTGCTTCAGAAATTAGGCGATGTTGACATTATAGCGGAGGCCTCCAATGGCAAGGAGTTTCTCTCTCTTTTGGATACTTGCGATCCCGACCTCGTGTTCATTGATATTGAAATGCCAGAAATGAACGGTATTGAAGCCACAAAAGAGGCTTTGAAAATCAATCCTGCTCTTGTTATCATAGGTCTTTCGATGTATGACAACAAGAAATATGTCAACGACCTTATTGAGGCTGGAGCAAGAGGTTATTTGCTCAAATTGAGCGATAATGCGCATATTTTCTCGCAGATTCTCAAAAATCCGAGAGCGGAGGTTTTCTTTTCAAAGGAGATTTCGCCCGAAAAAGCGCAAACAGAAAACACCAAGAAGACAATTCTTATTGCCGATGACTTTGAAAACACACGTTTTGTAATCGAGTTTACCCTCAAACAGGCTGGTTACGACGTTTTAAAAGCCTTTGACGGTCAAGACGCACTGAAATATTTTGACGGTAGAAAAATTGATCTTCTTGTAACAGACCTTAATATGCCAAGAAAAAACGGTTTGGAACTTGCTGAAACGGTTAAGAAAATGCCGCAATATAGAGGAATTCCTATTCTTTTGCTTACAACAGAAATCAATGAGGAGAAAAAAATGAAATCAAAACAAATCGGCATAACGGGTTGGATTCAGAAACCTTTTGTGATTGATAAGTTTTTGATGTTTATCAAAAAAGCCCTTCAGTAATTGGTTGTTTTTTTGTTTTTAAAAAAAAGAAAAAGAGAAAAAGAAATATGATGTTGGAGCAGTTTAAGCAGAAATATGTCGAGGAGGTCAACGACCTTCTTAACGACTTAGAAGATACTGTTTTAAAACTTGAAACCGATCCGTCCTCGCAAGAAGGTATCAACCAAGTCTTTAGGGTGATGCATACTATCAAAGGTACGGCGGGAATGTACGATTTCAAGATTGTTGAAAAAATTACGCATGATGTTGAAAGTATTTACGGCAAAATTCGTGATTCTTCTTCAGCAGTAAGTAGCAGTGTTTCTACTTTGACTTTAGACTGTGTTGACCTAATACGCAGACTGCTCAACAATGGAGAGGAAAGTCAGCAGGAAGATGTTGCAGTTTTTTTTGCAAAACTTCAGGCTGTTTCTTCGTCTAATCAACAAGATAATTCAACGCTTGAGGTTCAGACGGAAGGTTTTAATCAGAATGCTCAAAATAGTGAAGCGGTAACGTATTATGTTATTTTTGAACCTTTTGCGGATATAAACGACAGAGGTGTTAACATTAGTGGAATCCTTTCTGACATAGATTCTGCTGGTGATGGCGTTATAATTCCGCGCTTTAGAAGCGGAGAATCTGATAAATACAATACTTATTGGGAAGCCATTTTTTCGTCAACAAAGCCTTTGGAAGAGTTGAACGAAATATTTTTGTTTGTTGAGGACGAGTCAAGAATCGTGAAAATAGCGGATAGGGATTTGATGAAAAATTCAGATTTTATCGCTGAGGTTTCTCGTCTTCAAGAATTAGAACAAAACTATATTGACACACAACAACTTATAGAATTTGCAAATAATCTTTTTGAACAGAAACCTGTCGAAAAAGTTGTTGAGGAGCCTAAGCATGATGTCTCGGCTGAAGAGAAAATCATAAATCGTGCTGTTGAAACGGCTGACACTAAAACAAGTAGCATAAAAGTAGATTCCGACAAGTTGGACGAGTTGATGAATCTTGTATCGGAACTTGTTACAACAAAAGC
>CAJOGF010000073.1 GCA_905233995.1 uncultured Bacteroidales bacterium
CCGTCAGCGGGCTTCAACTTAGATGTTGACTCCTCGCATTTTGCATGGATTAGCAAAGAGACAAATTCTTCAAGTCAAGGTCTATTGCTGTTTGACTTTGAATATCTCGGTCCTGAAGATTTCAACATTCAAAATATGATACGACGTTTTGACAGCGTTTTATGTCTTAACGTCTCCGGACCCGCAACCGGCTCGTATATGGCAATCGAAAAGAAAGTTCCTCCAATGAAAAAGGAATATTCAAGAAACGGAAATTACGTCTGCGAACTTCGCGGACTTTGGGAAACTGAAGGCGACTTTATGGGTGGTCCATTTGTATCACAATCTATGGTTGACACAATAAATAATAGGTTTGTAACAATATTTTCATACGTATACGGCGGCAAAAAAGATAAGAAAATAATGCTTTGGCAATTAGAAGCGATAATGAGCAAATTCAACATTTATAATGACACAGAGAATCAGGCTGACTAAACAGTTCGGTTTTGAGGCTGCACATTGTCTTGAAAACTATGACGGCAAATGTAGCCGTCTACACGGACATAGTTACAAACTTTTTGTAACCGTAAGCGGCTATCCCGAACAAGACAAAAACTCCCCAAAACTCGGAATGGTAATGGATTTTGGGCTGTTAAAACAAATTGTAAATGAAGAAATTATCGAAAAATTTGACCATTCGGTAGTTTTAAGCAACAAAAATACATGCTATATCGACCAAAATGCACCGATGTTTTCTTCTGTCATAAGGTTTCCGTATCAACCGACATGCGAAAATATGTTGATTTTCTTTGCCTCAAAAATACAAAACCGACTTCCCAAAAACGTCAGACTCGAAGAATTGAAACTATACGAGACAACGGATTCTTTCGCACAATGGCTCGCAACAGACAACAATATTATTTAATTTTTTTTCCACTATGAAAAAACTTTTCCTTATAGACGCTTACGCCATGATTTACAGGGCGTTTTATTCGCTTATCAACAACCCTATGGTTAATAGCAAAGGCGAAAGCACTTCGTCTGTTTATGGTTTTATGAATTTTCTGCTTGAAATCATTAAAAATCAAGACTTTACTCATATAGGTGTGGTTTTTGACCCGCCCTATCCTACTTTCAGAAACATACTTTATCCTGAATACAAGGCGCAAAGGCCGCTCACCCCTGAAGGCATAAAAACAGGCGTACCACGCATAAAAAAAATACTTCAGGCTATGGGAATCAAAACCATAGAAGTTCCTGAATATGAAGCAGATGACATTATCGGAACGATAGCCAAAAAAGCACAAAAAAACGGTTTTGAAGTTTCAATGATAACCCCTGACAAAGATTACAATCAACTTCTTGACGATAAAATCACAATTTACAAGCCCAAAAAAGGACAAGGTTTTGATATTGTAACAAGACAAAGTTTCTGCACAGAAAACAACCTTGAAAGTCCAGAACAATTTATTGATATTCTTGCACTTTGGGGCGATGCCGCTGACAATGTAAAGGGCGTACCCGGAATAGGTGAAAAAACCGCCTACAAACTTATTAATCAATTCAAAAGCATTGACGGCATTTATCAAAACATCAATTTGTTAAAAGGAAAACAAAAAGAAAACTTTTTAACTCATAAAGAAGACCTTGCTCTTGCCAAAAAACTCGTTACAATTGTAACCGATGCACCAGCGGATTTCATTGAAGACGAATTTTTGCAAAAAGAAATAAATGAAACCGAATTAAGGGAAATCTTTGCGGAATTAGAGTTCAAAACCTTAGCAGACAGAGTTTTAGGCAAGAAAAAAAAGGAGGAAACAGAACAAGGTTCTTTGTTTTCAAATATAGAAGCAAAGCCAATAAACAAAGAAGAAAAGAATGTTGTAAATTATGACACAATCAAAACCATAAAACACGATTACAAGGTTTTGCAAACAGATGACGAACTAATAGAACTTCGTCATAATTTATTGGAATTAAACGAGTTTTGCTTCGATACCGAAACCACTGGTTTAAGGACACGCGACAACGATATTGTTGGATTATCAATTTGCTATACCGCTCATAAGGCGTTCTACATACCTTTCAACAAATTAGACAAAGAAGAAATTTTAAGGAAGTTGGAGTTCTTAAAACCCGCTTTTATGGCTGAAAGCATTACGAAAATCGGTCAAAACATAAAATTCGATATTCTTGTTTTAAGAAATTATGGCATAGAAGTTAGAGGCAAACTTTTTGACACTATGATTGCCGACTATATGCTTTATCCTGACAGAAAGCACAATATGGACTATATGTCAGAGGTTTATCTAAACTATACGCCCATACACATAGAAGAATTAATCGGAGAAAAAAAGCAAACTCAAATCACAATGGATAAAGTTGATATTAATCAAATAAAAGAATATGCGGCAGAAGATGCCGACATAACATATCAACTCAAAGAAAAACTCTACAAAGACCTCGAAGCAAACAATCTACTTAATACTGCAGAAAATATCGAAATGCCACTTGTCTACACTTTAGCCGAAATGGAATTTAACGGCGTATGCGTAGATACTTCATTTTTAAAACAATACACACAAGAACTTGAAGTAAAAATTTTAGAAAAAGAACAAGAAATATATTCATACGCTGGTCATCAATTTAATATTTCATCGCCCAAACAATTAGGCGAGGTTCTTTTCAACGAAATGAAAGTTGCAGAAAAACCAAACGTTACAAAAACAGGTCAATTTTCAACAGGAGAAGAAGAACTCCAAAAAATTTCTTCTAATCACCCTATCATTTCTGCAATTTTGGATTATAGAGGCTTAAAAAAACTCGTTACAACCTACACCTCTGCACTACCGCAACTTATTAATCCAAAAACAGGACGGATACATACAAGTTTCAATCAGACAGTTACGGTTACAGGTAGACTAAGTTCAACCGACCCTAACCTTCAAAACATTCCTATCAGGACAGAAGAAGGCAGAAAAGTACGAGGTGCGTTTGTGGCATCAAATCCAGAAAACTTAATATATTCGGCTGATTATTCGCAAGTGGAACTTAGAGTGATGGCTCATTTTTCAGGCGACGAAAACCTAATCAGCGCATTTGAACATGATGTAGATATTCACAAGGCAACCGCAGCGTTGATTTATGGAATCACGCCAGAAGAGGTTACAAAAGAGCAACGCTCTATTGCAAAATCGGCTAATTTTGGAATAATTTACGGAATTTCCTCTTACGGACTTTCTCAAAACACGGGACTCTCTCGTAACGAAGCAAAACAATTAATTGACTATTATTTCGTAAAATTTCCGGGGGTCAAAAAATTTATCGACCAAACAATCGATGACTGCAAAAAAAACGGTTTTGTTACAACAATGTACGGCAGAAAAAGATATTTGCCGGACATCAATTCCAGAAACTTCAATGTTTCGGCGGCAGCAGAAAGGAACGCAATCAACACGCCAATTCAAGGCACCGCTGCTGAAATAATAAAAATCGCAATGATTAACATCTTGAAAAAACTCAAAAGCAATAATTTACAGTCAAAATTAGTGCTTCAAGTTCACGACGAATTAATATTTGAAGTTTTGCCAAAAGAAAAAGAAATTATTAAACAATTAGTTGAAACAGAAATGGAAAACGCTGCCAAACTAAAGGTAAAATTGAAAGTTGAAGGAAATTTCGGTAAAAATTGGTTGGAAGCACACTAATTTGGCACGTTATTGGTAAAGGATTAAACGTCAACAAACTATATCGAAAAGGGAAATTAACAATTGGTCGTATATTTTTTTTAATTGAACCATTGTTGAGTTCCCTTATTTTTTTCTCTTACCCAAACAATCCATCAACCGTTACAACCGTAGCGGAATAAAGGCATTTTTTTACACAATATTCTTATTCATATCCCTAATCTGTTTCATTCTTGAGGACGCAAAAACAAAATCGTCTAACTCTTTTACTCCCGATGAAAAAATTTCTGAACTTGTCCCCTCCCACTTTTTATTACCTTTGTAAATAAAAATTATCTTATCCCCTATTTCCATAACAGAGTTCATATCATGTGTATTGACAATTGTTGTGATATTATATTCGGTTGTAATATCTTTTATAAGATTATCTATAACAATACTCGTTACGGGGTCAAGACCAGAATTTGGCTCGTCGCAATACAAATACTTGGGATTTAAGGCAATAGCACGAGCAATTGCAACTCGTTTCTGCATACCACCCGAAATCTCAGAGGGATATTTTTTGTTAGCATCAATAATGTTGACACGCCTCAAACATTCGTTAGCCCTTTCGCGTCTCTCGTCAAAAGTTAAGCGAGTAAACATTTCAAGAGGAAACAGAACATTTTCTTCAACCGTTTTGGAATCAAACAACGCACCGCCTTGAAACACCATTCCCATTTCTTTACGAATTTCTTTGCGTTGCTTTTCGTTCATTGCAGAAAGAGACCTACCGTCATAAAAAATATCACCTGATGTAACCGAATGAAGTCCTGCAATACATTTCAACAGAACAGTTTTACCACTTCCCGACTGTCCAATTGTCAAATTTGTTTTACCGGGTTCAAATTCCGCTGAAATCATATCCAAAACCTTTATATCAGAAAATTCCTTACAAACATTTTTTACCTCAATCATAACAGAAGTTTTGTTAAAATCAAATTAAACAAAAGCACAACAATAGAACTATAAACAACAGCGTGAGTGCTTGACTTGCCAACTTCTAACGCTCCTCCAGATGTATAATAACCGTAATAAGAAGAAATTGTTGCTATCAAAAAAGCAAAAACCACCGATTTTATCAATGCGTAAGTTACATAAAACGGTCTAAAAAAAGAGGTTATTCCTGATAAATATTCTTCAGGGGTAAGACCTTTGATACCAAAAGAGGCAATATACCCGCCCAAAAGTCCTATCGCCATACTGAAAATTGTTAAAATAGGAATAAACAAAACAAAAGCAGTTATTTTTGGCAAAATTAAATAACATGCCGAATTAACGCCCATCATTTCCAAAGCGTCAATTTGCTCAGTAATCCTCATCGTACCAAGTTCGGAGGCGATATTAGAGCCCACCTTTCCTGCTAAAATCAAAGCCACAATTGTAGAAGAAAACTCCAACAAGAGAATTTCTCTTGTCCCCAAACCAATCAAATAACGCGGAATTATCGGATTCTGAAGGTTATAAGCCATTTGAATAGCACAAACAGCACCCATGAAAATCGAAATAATCAACACAATCGCTATTGACCCAATGCCGATATTTTCGATTTCTCTAATGTTGCTAACAAAAAAAATCCGCCAGCGTTCAGGTCTTGAAAAAACTTTTTTCAGCAATAAAAAATATCTACCGATATGAAAAAAAACTTCCGACATGACTTATTCTCTTTTCAACGCTAATCTTCATAAAGCAAATCATCGTAAGGATACCTTTCGGTATGAATACGTTTTGCTTCGTTGTAGACAGCCTCTTTGAGTTCTTCAAAATTAGTTTTGTTTTTTGCTGAAATGAAAATACAAGGCGCAGAATCCGCAAATTTCAAACGCAAAAATTCTTTCATCTCTTCTAAAGGATAATTTTCGATTTTTCTTTCGCTCAAATCGTCCTCATCCTTTTGAATGAACGAATAATTGTCTGTTTTGTTGAAAACATAAAACTTAGACTTCTTTTGATTTGTAATCTCTTTGATTGTATCTTCCACAACCTGCATTTGTTGCAAAAATCCGGGGTGCGAAATGTCAGTAACATAAAGCAAAATATCTGCCTCTCTAACCTCGTCCAATGTTGATTTGAAACTTTCAAAAAGATTTTTCGGAAGTTTTCGGATAAAGCCCACAGTATCAGAAAGTAAAAAAGGTAAGTTTTTTACAACCACTTTTCTAACCGTTGTATCGAGAGTTGCAAACAATTTGTTTTCGGCAAAGACCTCTGACTTTGCCCAAAGATTCATCAAAGTAGATTTTCCAACGTTAGTATATCCAACGAGTGCAACTCTTACAAGTTTTCCTCTATTTTGACGCTGAACATTTTTCTGATTATCAATCTTTTTGAGGTCTTCTTTAAGTTTTGCAATCTTATCTCTAACAATTCTACGGTCGGTTTCGATTTCTTTTTCGCCCGGTCCACGAAGTCCAATGCCGCCTTTCTGACGCTCAAGGTGAGTCCACATTCCCGTCAGACGCGGCAAAAGATATAAATATTGCGCGAGTTCCACCTGCGTTTTTGAATGTGCAGTTTGCGCACGTTTTGCAAAAATATCAAGAATAAGATTGCTTCTATCAATAATCTTACATTTTAGAGCCTCTGAAATATTTCTATACTGTGACGGACTTAAATCATCATCAAAGATAGCACAGTCTATACAATTTTCTTCCAAGTAGTTAGCGATTTCTTGAAGTTTACCCTTCCCGACATAAATTTTCGGATTAGGAAAGTCCACCTTCTGATAAAACCTTTTAACGCATTCCACATCGGCGGTAAGAGCCAAAAACTCCAACTCCGAGAAATTGTCCTCAAGTTGACTTTGAGGACAATCCTTTGTAATAAGACCAATTACAACAGCCTTTTCTTTTTCTTGATTAATATAATTTTGCATTAAGAGTTGCTTTTTTTATGTTTATGACCACCTTTCTTTTTTGAAGGCTTTTTGCTTTTTGCACTTTTTTTCTTCTTTTTCTTGTCTTTTGGGACAGGTGCGCTTGAGCGTTGAGATTTTTTTCTATCCAATTCGTCAGCCTTTTCGGGGTCGGTTTCAATATGTTTTTCGCTTGTTGACAGCACAAAATCCAATTGTTTTCGTTCAAGATTTGCTCTTGCGATTTTTATTTGAATTTTGTCGCCCAACTGATATTTCTTTTTGGTATAATGACCAACAAGACAATAATTTTCTTCGTCAAACATATAAAAATCATCGTCCAAATCTCTCATTGGAATCATACCTTCTATACCATTTTCTTCCAACTCACAATATACGCCCCATTCGGTAATGCCAGAGACCAAAGCGTCATAAACCTCACCTAAATGATCGCGCATAAATTCTACCTCTTTGTACTTATCAGAAGCCCTTTCCGCCTGAACTGCAAGACTTTCTCTTTCGGAACAATGTTTACAAAGGTCTTCGTAATAAGGTTTTGAAGCCGATCTTCCACCATTAAGATACGAAAACAAAAGTCTATGAACCATCAAGTCCGGATAACGACGAATCGGTGAAGTAAAATGCGTATAATATTCAAAACCAAGACCATAATGTCCAATATTATCGGTTGAATATATCGCTTTTGCCATACTTCTTACTGCAAGCGTTGAAATTACCTCTTGCTCTCGTTTGCCTTTTAGTTTTGAAAGCAATTCATTAAGAGTTTGAGCAATCAATTCATCATTTTTGGTGTTGATAGAATATCCAAACTTTCCGATAAACTTCTGAAAACTATAAAGTTTTTCCAAATCCGGCTCGTCATGAATACGATACACAAAAGTTTTTGGTGGATGAGTTTTATCCTTTTTAGCACCGATAAAAGTAGCAACTCTCTTGTTAGCCAAAAGCATAAATTCTTCTACAAGAAAATTTGCCTCTTTTGACTCTCTAAAATAAACATTAATAGGTTTACCTTTTTCGTCAAGATCGAACTTTATCTCGTTTCTTTCAAACGAAATAGAACCGTTTTTAAAACGATTTTCTCTTAAAATTTTGGCTAAATCCCAACATTTTAGTATTTCATCTTTAAAATCGCCTTGACCTGTCTCAATAATTTTCTGAGCCTCGTCATAACAAAAACGACGATTACTTCTGATAATAGTTTTGCCGAACCATTCGCTTTGAATTTCAGCATTATCGTTTAATTCAAAAACCGCCGAAAACGTAAGTTTGTCTTCATCTTGACGCAAAGAACAAACCTCATTACAAAGTTTTTCGGGCAGCATAGGCACCACTCTATCAACAAGATAAACACTTGTTCCGCGTTCAAAAGCCTCTCTGTCAAGTATTGAACCCTCCTCTATATAATACGACACGTCAGCAATATGAACACCTATTTCATGATTTCCGTTTTTGAGTTTTCTGTACGAAATAGCATCGTCAAAATCCTTTGCGTCAGAGGGGTCGATAGTAAAAGTTGTAATATCTCTTAAATCCCGTCTTGAAGCGATTTCGTCGGCAGTGATTTCGATACTGAGTGCTTCTGCTGCCTCTTCAACTTCTTTAGGGAAAGAATACGGCAAAGAATATTCCGCCAAAATAGCATGCATTTCGGTCTCGTTGTCGCCGGTTGAACCAAGGACTTCGATAATCTCGCCAATAGGATTTTTTGCGCCTTCAGGCCATTCGGTAATAACAGCAACTGCTTTGTCGCCGTTTTTGGCTTTCATAAGTTTTCCTACCGGAATAAAAATATCGTATGGCATTGTTTTGTGATTAGGAACCAAAAAAGCAAAATTCGCATCTTTTTCGATTGTTCCGATAAAAGAATTACGCGCTCTTTTAAGTATTCTAAGCACTTCTCCTTCTTGTCTACCACTCTTAGAAGCAGACAACGAGATTTCAACCTGATCGCCATGGAGAGCATTATGAAGATTTTCTCCCGGAATAAAGATTTCAAGATCGCTACCCTCTGGCTTTACAAAAGCCTGACCTTTTCTTGACAAATCCATAATCCCGATAACAACTCCCGTCTTAATAACAGTCTGATATTTATCTTCCTCGTTTTTCAAAATTCTACCAGACTCAATAAGTTCATTCAAAACAAGTTGCAACATCTGACTTGAAGCAGAATCTTCAATATTCAACATTTGAGTTAACCTTTCAAACGAATATTCTTTTGTAGGATTATCCTTAAAAATATCCGTCAGAATACGATTTAAAGTCCGTCTGTTATATCTTTCTGCTTTATAACTTTTTGTATCTTCAGCCATATTAATCGTTTATTAGTTTTTTTTAAAAGATAAATGTATCTAACTTTTACGAAAAAGCAACACAAAAAGTTGTTAAATTCTGTTAAGATACAAAATATCGAAAAAAAAATATATTTTTTTTCCATAAATTAATTTTTGGTACGACTTTGGTATTAAGTATAATCGAAAATCAATTTGTTTAACAAAAAAACTTTAAATAAAATGAGCAGACATCAAGCAACACTGTTTTTTATCTTCTTCGTCGTTTTAGGAATTGCCGTAAGTTAATTCACAAAACATAGGTAAAGAACACTTTAAATTATTAGAAACTAACTTTCAACCTTAATACCAAATTAAATGGTGATTTATCAACAAAGTCGAAAAAAAACACGTTTTCGGCATTGTTAATCGCAACAAGATATGTTCTTTGAAAATATTTTTCTTTAAGTCATAGTACGTAAGTAACTGTATTTTTATACATTAACTAAAAAAAGTTTTACGAGAAAAAACAATTCTAAAGTAACTCAAAAAAGTTCTATGTAATTTAACCACTGAATTAAACATACGAATCTATCTACAATAAAAGTCTAATTCATTGATTATCAATACATGAATAAGAGTAATTTTATAATGGTTTTTATTGTAAAAAATGTATTAAAATTGATTTCTTCCAATGGGTGAGATTAAAAAAAAATGTATTAAAATCGATTTCTTCCAATGGGTGAGATTAAAAAAAAATGTATTAAAATCGATTTCTTCCAATGGATGAGGTTACAAAAAATGTATTAAAATTGATTTCTTCCAATGGGTGAGATTAAAAAAAAATGTATTAAAATTGATTTCTTCCAATGGGTG
>CAJOGF010000074.1 GCA_905233995.1 uncultured Bacteroidales bacterium
TAACTTAACTTTGTCAGACCTTGAAAATTTAGAAATTATCGAAATGCCACAAAGTGTAAAAATGCTAGATTTGAGTGGTTTACCCAAGGTGTCAAAGATAGACATTCCCAATGATGTTACATATTTGGACTTGGGTGGTTTATCCAATGTATCAGAGATAGACATTCCAAATAATGTTACAGATTTACAATTACGTGGGTTAAGCATATCTAACATTAATATCCCTGAAACTGTAACTAATGTTGACATTAGCAATTGTCACAACATTAAATCTTTGCAAATATTATATGGAAAAAAAAGGTATTGGATACAAAATTGTTCAGGACTAGAGGAAGTTGAATTCTCTGAAGGAATACAAGGTAGTGAATTTGGAGAAATAAAAAAATGTGATAATATTAAAACAATCATTCTTCCAACAAGTATGAAGTTTTTCCCTTTATCTATATCTAACAATTCCATGTCCAATCTTGAGTATATAAAACTTAAATCTCCTGTTCCTAATATAATTTTAAGTAGTGATAATATATATAAAAAAGTTACATTTATGGTTCCAAAAGAATCATTAGAGAATTATGTTGCGTGGGGAAAGAAAAATGGTTATAAAATTGTAGGATATTAAGAGTTTCTTCTTTATATTTTTGAGGTCAGGTTGATTGCAGCCTGACCTTTTTATATTTTAGAATATTTACATCATATATTGTATATAGAATTTACGAATTTTCTTTGTGGCGATAATTTTGTAACCTGAATTTGATTTGTTACTTTTGGGGGCTGTGCAGTGGTAATGTTCCGAAATGTGTATAAAAAAAATATATAAAAAATTGTTCGTTATTTCTTGTTAAAATCATTTTTAGTCATCAATTTTGTCCATTGAACATTTTTGTTCAGTCTATTGAACATTTTTGCTCAGTCGATTGAACTTTCTTTTTAAATGTTTGAAATTCAGAAAATTATGACATACAAACGTAAACGCTTTGACGATATAAAATGTCAGATTACAGAGACTCCTTAGTTTGTTCCAATATGGTAGGTAAGATTGTTGACGAGACCTATTATTTAAAACTCTTTTTGTAACAATTTTTAATTTTTTGTTTTGCAGTATTATTTTTAATTTCGCAAAGTCAAAATTTGAAAAAAATAACAATGTCAAACAAACATCATTACACTGGTCTTACTGACAGTCAAGTTCTTGAAAGTCGAAAACTTCATGGCGAAAATATCCTTACTCCACCCGAAAAAGAATCTCTTTGGGATGTGTTGAAAGGCGTTCTAAAACACTGGATTTCAATTTCAATGGCGGTGCTGACAATTGCGGCGACAGTTTTTGCAATCGTAAATGGAGGGTTTTATATAATGCCCACAGTGCTTGCGATTTCGTATCTGCTTATAGTAATTGTCGGATTTTTCGGCGGTTTTGACGACCCTCTTTTCAAAATTTTGATTACAGCCTTTGTGTTGTCGATGGGAATTTCTATTTATGAGTTTGAAATTCAAAATGCTGGAATCACAACTTTTTTTGAACCTATTGGCATTATTGTAGCCTTGTTGCTTGCAACAGGTGTGGCGTATTTCTTGGAGCGTAAAAACGAAAAAACATTTCAATCGCTCAATGATGTCAACGATGATACGCCTGTTAAAGTAATCAGAAACAACAATATAAGTCAAATTCCAAGACGTGAAGTTGTGGTTGGGGACATTGTGTTGCTTGACCAAGGCGAAGAACTTCTTGAATCTTACAATTTGATTGTAAACGAGTCGTCGCTTACAGGTGAACTTCAAGCCAACAAAACCACTGACATAGAAAAATTCGACAAAAACGCCACTTATCCGTCAGACCAAATAATGAAAGGTACAACTATCATCGAAGGTAATTGTACTGCTGAAGTTTTCAAAGTTGGCGACAAGACCGAAAGTGGCAAAGTCTATGAATCAGCGCAAGTTGACGAAGGCGACCCAACTCCACTGAGCGAAAAACTCGATGCCCTTGCTGACAAGATTACAAAAGCAAGTTATATTTTTGCTGCGTTGATTATAGTTGGAAGACTTGTTACATATTTTTTTATCGGAAATAATGACTTTAATTGGCTTGATTTTTCATCGTATTTGCTTAATACAGTGATGATTGCAGTAACGCTTGTTGTTGTGGCAGTTCCCGAAGGATTGCCGATGAGTGTAACACTTTCGTTGGCATTTAGCATGAAAAAACTGATGAACGAAAATACTCTTCCGCGCACAATGCACGCTTGCGAAACTATGGGTGCGGCATCCGTTATTTGTACCGACAAAACAGGTACGTTAACGCAAAATAAAATGCAAGTTGCAGATACGCAACTATCTGACATTCAGAATGATTTACTTGCTGAAATGATAGCCGTTAATACTACTGCTAATTTAGATTTTGCTGACACGAATAATATCAAGGCAATTGGCAATCCTACAGAAGGAGCATTGCTTTTGTGGTTGAATGGTAAAAATATCAACTACTTGAATATCAGAGAAAACGTTGATATTTTAAACCGTTTGCCCTTCAGTACCGAAAATAAGTATATGGCAACTGTTGTGAAGTCTAATGTACTTGGGAAAAAAATGCTTTATGTAAAAGGCGCGCCCGAAATTTTATTGGAATTATCGCAAGTTTCTGCTGACGAAAAGCAAAAGTTTTACAATAAACTATCTGATTTTCAAGGTAAAGCATTCAGGACATTGGCTCTTGCCTATTCTGAAACGGAAAACGAAGTCGATATTTTTGAAGGAGGAAAACTCAATGCTAAAAATCTTAAATTTGTAGGAATTTTTGCGATTGCTGACCCCGTGCGTCCTGAAGTTGCAGCCTCTGTTAAACATTGTATCGAAGCCGGAATTCAGGTGAAGATTGTTACTGGTGATACTCCATTGACAGCCAAAGAGATAGGTCGTCAAATAGGATTGTTAGATGGTCAGAATGACGAAGTAGGTTCGGTTTTGACAGGAGCAGATTTTGCTGCGATGACAGATCAGGAATTGTTGCCAAAGATTCATGATTTAAAAATCCTTTCGCGAGCCAAACCTCATGATAAAGAACGCCTTGTAAAACTCTTAAAACAAGAAGATTACGTAGTTGCAGCCACTGGCGATGGTACCAACGATGCACCTGCACTTAATGCTGCTGACGTTGGTCTTTCAATGGGCGACGGTACAGCTGTTGCCAAAGAAGCCTCTGACATGACGATTCAAGATAATTCGTTCTCAACAATTTCCAACGCCGTTATGTGGGGTCGTTCGCTTTACAAAAATATTCAGCGGTTTATTATGTTTCAGATGACGATAAACGTATGTGCTTGTTTGATAGTGCTAATCGGAGCATTTATAGGAACGCAGTCGCCACTGACAGTAACTCAGATGTTATGGGTAAATTTGATTATGGATACATTTGCAGCGATTGCATTAGCATCGTTGCCGCCACAAAAGTCTGTTATGCAGGAAAAACCACGTCGAGTTACCGATTTTATTATAAATGGTCCGATGATGAAAAATATCTTTGGATTAGGAGGATTTTTTACGGTTTTGTTGCTGTTGATTTTGGTTATAATGCAACATTCTGACATTAAATCTATGATGGATTTGTTGTCATTTCAATTCTCTGAATATAACGGACTTAGCCCATACGAATTGAGTTTGTTTTTCACAATTTTTGTGATGTTACAGTTTTGGAATATGTTCAATGCCAAAGCGTTTATGACGGGCAAATCGGCATTTGATGACCTAAAAAATTGTACTGGTTTCTTGTTGATAGCCGCTGTGATTTTTGTTGGTCAGATTTTGATTGTAGAATTAGGAGGTGCGATGTTTAGTGTTTGTCCGTTGATGATAATCGACTGGGTTTCAATAATTTTGTTGACAATGCCGGTGCTGATTGTTGGCGAGGTTAAAAGGAAATTGAAGGGTTAATTATTTATCACCCTTCAATCACTTCCATTTCTACTTCGTGTTTTGCCTCTTCTTTGTTGTAATTAATCCCAACCAAAATTATCCGTTTAGAAAAACCTTTTAGACTTGCTGGATAGTTTTTTTTGCGAATTTGGTCGATTGCAGTGGTGGCAGACTTGGCGTATTTAAGTTCGATGACGATTGCGGGTCGTGGCGATTTTGGTAGTGGGACGAAAACCATGTCAGCGAATCCTTTACCTGTCGGCAGTTCGCGGTAAATCTTGTAGAAAGCCCTTGCTGACGAGTATGCTAACATTATTGCACATGCCATAGAATTTTCGTCGTTGAACTCCAAAATTGATGACACTTCAAAATGATATGTGTCGAATGCCTTTGCTATTTTGTCTGCTTTGAGGTTAACGGTATCGTTCAAAAGGTGCATTGACAATTCCACAGCCTTGGAAACTTCTTTCCAACCAGCCATTCTAATTGCATTTTCAAATTCTTCGGCGACTTCGTTGTTTGGAATTTTTACCGCTTGAGTTTCAGGATTATACGAAAGATAGCCTAAATGAGCCAAAAGAGTAAGCACGTCATCGCTTGTTTCGATGTCCGTCATGTTGTTACGAAAACTTGACACTCTAACGTACTCTTCCTCACCGTTCATCATATTGATGATTTTTGTGCGGACGTAATCTGCGTCAACATTAAGGTAAGATTCAATCGCCATGAAAGAAGCCGTCTTAGACCAATAACTATTGTAATTGCGAAACAAAATTGACTGCATAACAGAGTTAGGATTGAAAATTGATTTTTGATCGCCAATGATATAACCATCGTAAGCGTGTTGCATTAGAGTGAAATCCATGTCGTTTTCTTCGCACAATCTTCTAACTTCGTCTTTCGTAAAACCATAATACTTGGCAGTAACACCCGGATTTATGATACTATACTCACGGAAATTATTTAACGCCGATTGCGTTTTGTATTTTATGATTGGAAGTATCCCCGTCATATAAACAAGTAAAAAAAGTTTGTTGGCAGAATTTGATTTGAACAATGCCCTCAACAAATTGACGTACTCATCGCGTGTTTCGATGTCTTCATCGCGCACAAGCATATCCCACTCGTCAATAATCATAATGAAACGTTCGCCAGTTTTTTTGTTGATTTCAAAGAGTGCATTTGCAAGAGATTCTTTTTCTTCTAAAAAATCGTAAGATTCTTTCATATCTGACACAATTTTTCTTTGTGCTTCCTTGACTACAGTTTTGTGGTCGTAGGTGGCAAATTTATTCCAATCAATGTAAATTGTTGGATATTTATTAAGGTGTGTTTTGAAATTGGGTGATTTTGTAATTTCAAGACCCTCAAAAAGTTCTTCAGACTTTGACGACCTATCATAATACGCATACGCCATCTTTGCCGCAATTGACTTTCCAAAACGTCGCGGACGTGATACACACATAAATTTACCTTCGGTTTTGATACTCATATTTAGGACGTTAATCAGTCCCGATTTATCAATAAAATTGCTATTTCGTGCGCTTTCAAAATCGTAATTTCCGTAATCAATAAACTCACTCATTGTTTGTTGTCTTTAATTGTTTTGACAAAGATAATTGTTTTTTGTTGATTTTGCAAATCGAATGTAGGTTATTGGTTTGTAAAAATAAAAAATATTTGTAACTTTGACCGCAAATCATTTTTATCAAATTTACACTAAAAATATGAAAAGAGCAATTTTGGCTGCGGTTATGTGTGCTGCCGCAATTTCGGTTAGTGCCGAAAATATTGACATTTCTACCAAAAGCACTACGCTTCTTCTCGAAGCAGAAAAAGGTCAAGAACTGAAAATTTTGTATTATGGACCAAAACTTTCTTCAACCGATCGTCAAGCGGTAGAGAATACTGCCCAAAAACTTTCAGCATATCCAGTTTACGGACTCAATTGTCCTGCGGAGGCTGCTTTGTCGGTTACTCATGCTGACGGAAATATGACATTACAACTTGTGGTTGATAAGGTTTCAAATCGTAGCGAAAACGGTGGAAAAGTTGTTGCTGTTGAACTGAAAGACAAAGTCTATCCGTTTTCGGTAAACCTCTGTTACAAAACCTACAACGATGCTGAAATAATCGAAATATGGACAGAGATCTCTCATTCTGAAAAACAGTCTGTTGAACTAAGACGTTTTGATTCTGGCTTTTTACCCGTAAGACGTGGAGATGTTTGGCTCTCGCATTTGTATGGAAGTTGGGGTAACGAGTCGCAACTTGTTCAAGAGCCGATAACACCCGGAATGATGGTTATTTCAAATCGCGATGGCGTTAGAAACTCTCATACTTCTCATGGTGAAATAATGCTTTCGCTTGATGGTAAACCAAACGAAAATTTCGGCGCAACAATCGGTGCGGCTCTCTGTTATTCAGGTAATTACAGAATTGAAATCAATACTCACGACCATGAATATCATGAAATTTTTGCTGGTATCAATCCTGAAAATTCGGCATATGTGTTGAAAAAAGGAGAAAAATTCTGCACTCCAGCATGGGCTATTACTTATTCCGTTGAAGGTTTGAGTGGTGTCAGCAGAAATTTCCATTCATGGGGACGAAAATACAAACTCGCTAACGGAGATGTTGAACGCAAAATTCTTCTCAATAGTTGGGAAGGTGTTTATTTTGACATCAATCAGCAAGGTATGGACCAAATGATGGGCGATATTGCTTCCATGGGTGGTGAACTTTTTGTCATGGACGATGGCTGGTTTGGAAACAAGTATCCTCGTAAAACCGACAATTCATCGCTTGGTGATTGGACTGTTGACAAAAACAAACTCCCCGGCGGAATTGAGCAACTTCTGTCAGACGCAAAAAAGCACGGAATAAAATTCGGTATTTGGATAGAACCTGAAATGGCTAACACTACGAGCGAACTTTTTGAGGCTCATCCCGATTGGGTTGTCAAAGCCCCAAATCGCGACCTTGTGCTTGGTCGTGGCGGCACACAAGTTGTTCTTGACCTTAGCAATCCCAAGGTTCAGGATTTTTTATTTAGCATTGTTGACAATTTGATGACAAAATATCCCGAAATCGACTATATAAAATGGGATGCAAATATGAGTATTCTCAATCATGGAAGTCAATATCTTACTTCTGATAATCAGAGTCATCTTTATATTGCTTATCATCAAGGATTTGAAAAAGTGTGCCGCAGAATACGTGAAAAATATCCAAAACTTACAATTCAAGCGTGTGCATCAGGAGGCGGACGTGCTAACTGGGGCGTGTTGCCTTATTTCGACGAATTTTGGGTTAGCGACAATACCGACGCTCTTCAACGTGTTTATATGCAATGGGGAACCTCTTATTTCTTCCCGTCAATTGCAATGGCCTCGCATATAAGTGCAGCACCAAATCATCAGACGTTCCGTACAATTCCGTTAAAATACCGTATTGACGTTGCTATGAGCGGTCGTTTAGGAATGGAAATTCAGCCCAAAAATATGACTGACGAAGAAAAAAATATTTGCAAAAATGCTATTGCTGAATACAAAAAACTTCGTTCGGTAATTCAGTTTGGCGACATTTATCGTCTTGTATCGCCTTACGACAAACTCGGAGTGGCTTCGCTTATGTATGTCAATCCTGACAAAAACAAAGCCGTTTTTTATTGGTGGAAAACCGAACAGTTTTGTAATCAACATCTTCCGCGTGTAAAAATGGCTGGTCTTAATCCTGACAAAGTTTACACAATTCGTGAGATAAATCGTATTGACAATACTCCGCTTGTATTTGAAGGAAAGAAATTCACAGGTAAATTCCTTATGGAAAACGGTCTTGAAATTCCATACGAACACAATGTAGATTGGCACAAGAGAACAGATTATTCAAGCCGCGTTTTGGTTTTAGAATAAACGTTTTGAATTTTGAACACCGAATTAAACGAATAAAAGTTTTTGTTATTATTTGTTTAATTCGGTTATAAAAAAAATTGACTTTGCACTGACTTTTTTACAATTAGAAATGGAAAACGAGAGTTCAATATTTAGTCGTCTGAGCCTACTTGTGGGCAACGATACAATGGATATAATAAAAAAGAAAAAAGTTATAATTTTTGGCGTTGGCGGTGTAGGTAGTTGGTGCGCTGAAAGTTTAGTCAGAAGCGGAATACACAACCTTACAATCGTTGATAATGATAAAGTGTGTATCTCAAACGTTAACCGTCAGTTGCAAGCAACAACTAAAACCGTTGGACTTGTAAAAGTTGAAGTGTTGAAACAACGTCTTTTGGAAATTAACCCTCAAGCCCAAATTACTGCAATAGAAAAAACGTATTCTGCTCAGACCGACCCTTTTTTTCAACTCGAACAATTCGACTATATAATCGATGCTATTGATAGTCTTGAAAATAAAGCAACTTTGATGTTAAGAGCAACCGAATGTCAAGGCAAATTTTTCTCGTCAATGGGTGCGGCGTTCAAGATGTCAACTTCTAAAATTCAAGTTGCAGAATTTTGGAAAGTTTATGGTTGTCCGTTAGCAAGAGCGGTTCGCTATAAATTTAAGAAAAACAAAACGTTTCCCAAAAAAAAGTTTCTTTGTGTTTTTTCGCCTGAAGTGTTAACTAACAAAGATAAAAATATTTCTGCAACAAGACTCAACGGAACAATAGTTCATATTACTGCAATCTTCGGCTTTACGATTGCAGGGTTGGTTATGCAGGATATAACGGGAAGGTAACAAATTTTTAACAAAAAAAATTTCCGAAAACGTCAAATAATAATTAAATTTGCAAAATTTTTTTCAAAAACTCAAAATCATATTTTGTCATGGCACACATAATTAACGAAATCTCAAGGACGTTCAACGAATATCTTTTGATTCCGGGTTTGACAACAAAGTTCTGTACCCCGCAGAATGTATCGTTGAAAACACCGCTTGTAAAGTTCAAACAAGGCGAAGAATCTTCAATTGTTTTAAATGCGCCTTTCACTTCGGCTATAATGCAGTCGGTTTCTGATTCTAATATGGCAATTGCGCTTGCTAAAAATGGTGGTATTTCTTTTATTTTCGGTTCTCAATCTATTGATTCACAAGCCGAAATGGTAAGAAAAGTAAAGAAATATAAAGCGGGTTTTGTTGTCAGTGATGCTAATTTAACTCCCGAAAACACATTGAAAGATGTTATCGCTTTGAAACAAAAAACTGGTTATAGCACCATTGGAATTACTGCTGACGGAACTTCAAACGGCAAACTTTTAGGACTTGTAACCTCTCGTGATTATCGTCCGAGCAAAGATTCTTTGGACAAGAAAGTCAAAGATTTTATGACCCCGTTTGAGAAACTTGTTGTTGCAAAATATCCTCTTGATTTAAACGAGGCTAACGATATAATTTGGTCAAACAAAATCAATGCGTTGCCAATTATAGATGATAATCAAAACTTGAAGTTTTTTGTTTTCAGAAAAGATTACGATTCGCACAAAACCAATCCTTTGGAACTTCTTGACAAAGACAAATCTTTGCTTGTTGGCGCAGGTATCAACACAAGAGATTATAAGGAAAGGATTCCGAAACTTGTAGAAGCCGGTGTTGACGTTGTGTGTATGGATTCTTCGGACGGCTTTTCTGAATGGCAGAAAGAAACTTTGAAATGGGTTAGAGAAACCTACGGTGATTCGCTTAAAATCGGTGCTGGAAATGTTGTAGATTCTGACGGTTTCAATTATTTAGCCGAGGCTGGTGCTGACTTTGTAAAAGTTGGAATCGGTGGCGGTTCTATCTGCATTACTCGTGAACAGAAAGGTATCGGTCGTGGTCAAGCAACTGCTATAATTGACGTTGCAAACGCAAGAGATGAATATTTCAAAAAGACAGGCGTTTATGTTCCTATTTGTTCTGACGGTGGATTGGTTCAGGATTATCACATGGTTTTGGCATTAGCAATGGGTGCTGACTTTTTGATGATGGGCAGATATTTTGCTCGTTTCGACGAAAGTCCAACCAAAAAGATTATGATTAACGGCTCTTACATGAAAGAATATTGGGGCGAAGGCTCTAACCGTGCCCGCAATTGGCAACGTTATGATATGGGTGGCGAAGCAACCATGAAATTTGAAGAAGGTGTTGATTCATACGTTCCATACGCTGGCAAACTCAAAGATAATCTTACCGTTACAATTGATAAAATAAAAAGTACGATGTGTTCGTGCGGAGTAACGTCGATTCCTGATTTACAGAAAAATGCAAAAATAACTCTCGTTTCATCAACTTCTATTGTAGAAGGTGGTGCTCATGACGTTGTTTTGAAGGAACAGAAAGCGTAAATGTGGGTATATTTTGTAATCCTTTCGGCAGTTTTTTTAGGCGTATACGACATTTGCAAAAAGGTATCGCTTAAAAAAAATGCCGTTTTGGTTGTAATGTTTTTGTCTTCGTCGGTATCGCTTTTGATGTTAAGTCCGATAATTGCGGATTCTTTTTTTTCGTTTGGTTGGTTTGACGGGACAGTTTTCTTTGCTCCTAAAACTTCGCTTAGAAATCAACTTTTTATTATCCTTAAAGCATTTATTGTTCAGGCATCTTGGCTTTGCAATTTTTATGCGATGAAACATTTACCGATTTCTATTGTTGGACCTGTTAGGAGTTCAGCACCGGCTTGGACACTACTTGGGGCGGTTTTGATCTTAGGCGAAAGACTATCTCTTAATCAGTGGATTGGAGCGGTTATTATACTTTCGTGCCTTATTCTGTATGCGAACTACGGCAAAAAGGAAGGCATTGAAATTAAACACAACAAGAAAGTTTTTCTTCTTATTCTTGGAACCTTAATTGGTTCGGCTTCTGCGCTTTACGACAAAATCATTTTGAAAACTCTTCAAATTGATAGAATGGAGATTCAGGCATGGTTTTCGTTTTATCAGTTTTTGTTGGCTTTTGTTATGATGATAATTTTTTGGTATCCTAACAAAGAAAAAACTGACAAATTTGAGTTTAGATTTAGTATTTTGTTGATTGGTTTCTTTCTTACGGTAGCCGATTTTCTTTATTTTTATGGTTTGCAAATGGAAGGAGCGTTGATTGGCATTGTTTCTTTGATTCGTAGAAGCAACGTGATAATTTCGTTTACAGCAGGCGCAATTCTTTTTAAAGAAAAAAACATTAAACAAAAAGCATTTATTTTGTTAGGAATTTTAGTCGGAATTGCTGTATTGTGTCTGTGGAAATAAAAAATTTTATAATGGAAGTAATTGTTATTTAGCCCTAAATGATAACTTCTTCCAATGGAAGTAATTACCATTTAGCACTAAATGATAACTTCTTCCAATGGAAGTAACTACCATTTAGCACTAAATGATAACTTCTTCCAATGGAAGTGATTACCATTTAGCACTAAATGATAACTTCTTCCAATGGAAGTAATTACCATTTAGTGCTAAATGATAACTTCTTCCAATGGAAGTAATTACCATTTAGTGCTAAATAACAAAA
>CAJOGF010000075.1 GCA_905233995.1 uncultured Bacteroidales bacterium
CTGCTTCTTCTGCTGCACGTTTAGCGGCGAGTTTCTTCAAAACTTCTTCCTGAGTAGCAGCGTTGAGTTGTTCGTACTGAGCAAATTCCATAGAGAAACTTGCACGACCAGAAGAAATATTTCTCAAATCGTTAGCATAACCGAACATACCTGCCAAAGGAACAAAACCTTTGATTTCGGTCAAACCTTTACGATGTGGGTGAGGACCTTGTTGTTCGATTCTACCACGACGTTTATTAAGATTACCGATAATATCGCCCATGTACTCATCAGGAGTGATAACTTCCAATTTCATAACAGGTTCGAGCAATACAGGATGCGCTTTCATAAATGCTTCCTTGAAACAGATAGATGCACAAGTCTGGAATGCGAAGTCTGAAGAGTCAACCGGGTGGAAACTACCATCATAAAGGTTGATTTTAACGTCAACAACAGGGAATCCTGCAAGAACGCCTTTCTCCAAAGTCTTCTGAATACCTTTGTCAACAGAAGGAATAAATTCGCCGGGGATATGACCACCTTTGACAGTGTTGATAAATTCGTATCCTTTGCCGGGGTTCGGAGTCATAATCATGCGGATTTCAGCATATTGACCTTTACCACCAGACTGTTTAGCGTATTTGTAGTGAGTATCCTGTTCTTGCAAGAATGTTTCGCGGTACGATACCGAAGGTTCACCAACCTCAACATCAACCTTGAACTCTTCTTTAACACGATCAACCATGATTTCCAAGTGCAACTCACCCATACCTGCGATGATTGTCTCGTTGGTTTCTTCATCGTATTGAGCAACAAATGATGGGTCCTCGTTAGCGAGTTTGTGAAGAGCCTCACCCATTTTCTGTTGATCTTTTTTGTTTTTCGGGGAAACTTTCAACTGGATAACTGGAGGCGGAACTGTGATTGATTCCAACAATACTGGATGTTCTTCGTCGCAAAGTGTATCACCTGTTTTGGTTTCTTTAAGACCGATTAAGGCAACGATGTCGCCTGCAACGGCTTCTTGAATTTCAACGCGGTCTTTTGCTTTGATTTTGAAGATACGACCAATACGTTCTTTTTTGCCTTTGTTAGCATTTTCCAAAGTCATACCGGGTTTGATAACACCTTGGAATACGCGGGTGAACACCTGCTGACCAACAAACGGGTCGTTGATAAGTTTGAATGCAAGAGCAGCAACAGGAGCGTCCTGAGTTGCTTTTACAATAACTTCTTTTGTTTCATCATCAGGGTCTTTACCATGAACATCCGGCAAATCAAGCGGAGATGGTAAATAGTCAACAACAGCGTCCAAAACGAAATGGATACCTTTGTTTTTGTATGAAGAACCGCAGAATACAGGAGTGAAAATCAAGTTGATAGTTGCTTTTCTAACGGCTTTCTTAATCTCTTCAACAGTGATTGTAGAAGGATCGTTGAAGTATTTTTCCATCAAAGCCTCGTCAACTTCTGCAACTTTTTCCAACAATTTGTCATGACATTCCTGATATTCTTGTTCGTACTCAGCCGGACGTGGAATTTCTTCGTATTCTTTGTCAACAAATTTGTAACATTTACCAGTTACAACGTCGATAACAGCGTAAAATTCATCTTCTGAACCGCAAGGAACTTCCATTTTAACAGGGTGAGCATCAAGCATTTCGTCCATTTGTTTTACAACTGAATCGAAATCAGCACCCGAACGGTCCATTTTGTTGATGTACGCTACTCTTGGAACATGATATTTAACAGCCTGATTCCAAACTGTTTCAGATTGGGGTTCAACACCACCTACTGCGCAGAAAACAGAAACCAAACCGTCCACAACCCTCATCGAACGTTCTACCTCCATAGTAAAATCAACGTGACCGGGGGTGTCGATAAGGTTAAGGTCATAACCTTTCCAATGTGCGGAAATTGCAGCAGACTGAATAGTGATACCTCTTTCTTGCTCTTGTTTCATAAAGTCCATGGTGGCAGCACCATCGTGAACTTCACCGATTTTTCTGTTTACTCCGGTGTAAAACAAAATACGCTCAGAGGTAGTTGTCTTACCTGCATCAATGTGGGCAGCAATACCGAAGTTTCTTAATTTTTCTAATGACATTTTTATGTGTTGAAATTAAAACTTTTAAATATTCGGGCGCAAAGTTACAAAAAAAATTTTATGTAAGAAAGATTTTTTTTTGAAAATTTGACCTAAATTTCATAATCCATACAAACACGTAGTTTTACATTTGGTTTTACCTTACCCTCGGCTACTGCAACATGCTCAGGATGAACAGCATAACCTTTCAATGCGTCAAAACTTTCCATCAAACTATCCAACATTATGTCGGCATTTGAAGTGTTAAGCGGATTAATATTTACTTTTATTTCTTTAAGACCGGGAACTTTTCCCAACAAATTTTCCAAACCGTTTTTTATCTCTTTTTTGGCATTTTCCCTTTCTTGATTAGAAAGTTCATCTTTTAATTGCCAAAGAATAATATGCTTTACCATTTTGAAAATCTTTATGTATTAAAAAACAAATTATCTTTTTTTCGGAGTATCAATATTATAATGTAGACCAACACTTTCACGTCTTCGCCTTGCCATTTTGATAACAAGCCATGCAGTGTTGATTGCATTTCTAAGTTCACAAAGAGGAACTGTAATTTTAGAACGTTTGTAAAGTTCCTCCGTTTCGTTATAAAGAATATACAACCTATCAAGAGCCCTCTTCGCCCACATAATAAGTCATAATTTGTTGTAACTCCTTGAAAGATTGTGTTATAAGAATATTTTCTTCGTTGCTGACCGTTCCTTCATCGTTCCACTGAGGAATATTATCTTTTATTGACAATTCCGAAAGGTAATTTTTGGAATCCAATGCAGAGCGATGAGCAAAAACGAGTGCTTCAAGTAGCGAATTAGAAGCCAAACGATTAGCACCGTGAAGACCCGTACATGAAGTTTCACCGCCAGCATAAAGATGTTTGATTGTTGTACGACCAACCTCGTCAACACGGATACCACCGCAAAGATAATGTGCCGCTGGAACAACAGGAATTGGCTTTTTCGTAATATCAATTCCTATTGACAAGCATTTTTCGTAAATATTTGGGAAATGTTTTTTCAGTTCTTCAGGATTGGTATGACTTGCGTCCAAATATACAAACTCATCACCTCTGATTTTCATTTCGTTATCAATAGCACGAGCCACAATATCACGCGGAGCAAGACAGCCTCTTTCGTCATATTTTTCCATAAAAGTTTTGCCGTCTTTTGTTTTCAGAATGGCACCAAAGCCCCTCATGGCTTCCGTTATAAGGAACGACGGTCTCTCGCCCGGATGATAAAGCGAAGTTGGGTGAAACTGAACAAACTCCATATTGTCAATAACGCCTTTTGCTCTGTAAACCATTGCAATACCGTCGCCGGTTGCAATTATAGGGTTGGTTGTAACTTGATAAATATTACCAATTCCACCCGTTGCAAGGTAAGTAATTTTCGAGAGGATTTTTTCAACTTTTCCTGAATCTTTATTAAGAGCATAAATACCGTAACACTCTATATCGTTATCGTAACGAGTAACCGTTTTGCCAAGATAATGCTGAGTGATAAGTTCAACTGCAAAATAATGGTTGACAAGTTCGATGTTAGGATTTTTTTTACATGCTTCCACCAAAGCCCTTTCTACTTCAAATCCAGTATTATCTTTATGATGAAGGATTCTGAAATCCGAATGTCCACCTTCTTTATGAAGGTCGAATGAGCCGTCGGGACGTTTATCGAAATCTATCCCCCACTCTACAAGTTCTTTGATTCTCTCAGGTGCTTCCTCAACAACTATTCTTACAATGTTTTCCTTACTCAAGTAATCACCTGCCACCATAGTATCATGGATGTGCTTTTCAAACGAATCGGTAGGGTCGGTAACAGAAGCGATACCTCCTTGAGCATAATTCGTGTTAGCCTCGGTAACATCGTTAGCCTTTGTAACAATTAAAACTTTGCCAAATTCTGCGGCTCTTAAAGCAAAACTCAAACCGGCGACACCGCTGCCTACTACAAGAAAATCCGTCGTGCGCATAATTTTCTATATATTTTAATTTTTTTCTAATACGCAAAGATAATGGATTTTTTTTAATAACACAAAAAACAATCTAAAAAGTTTTAAAACGAAAAAAATAAAAAAATGAAGAACTTAAAAAAAAAAATAGCCGCTCTTTAAGCGGCTAATTTTTATAGTTTAAAAAGATAATTTTTCTGAAATTTTATCAACAATTCCGTATTCCAAAGCCTCTTTTGCATCAAGCCAATGGTCTTCTTCTATGTCCTTGAGGACTGTTTCAACATCTTTGCCGCAGTTTTCTGCCAAAATTTCAGCAGTTATACGTTTTGTTTTGAGAATATTTTTTGCTGTAATTTCAAGATTTGAAGCCTTGTCCTGAAATCTGCCTCCAATCAAAGGCTGATGAATCATCACCTCTCCATGCTGAAAAATTTCTCTCTGTCCTTTTGCTCCCGCCGAAAGAAGAAGCGATGCCATTGAAGCACAAAGTCCTATACAAACAGTCTTAACCGGCGATGAAATCATTTTCATAGTGTCTAAGATTGCCATACCTGAAGTAACAGAACCTCCCGGCGAACTGATATACATTGTTATAGGCTCGCCCGGCTTTTCGATTTCAAGGTAAAGAAGTTTGTTGATGACCTCTTCTGCACTGTCATCGTCAACCTCACCCCAAAAAAATATACTACGTTTTTCCAAAAACTTGTCAGAAAATTTGGCAGAGGCAAATCCTGATAATATCTTGTCGAATCCTTCGTTCATTTTAATAAATTTTTATGCGTTTTTGTCCCTTGAAATAACTTGGTCGATAATACCATATTCTTTGGCTTCTTCGCTTAACATCCAATAATCTCTTATTCCATCTTTTTCGATTTTTTCAAATGGCTGACCGGTGTGAAAAGCAAGTACTTCGTAAAGGTCTTTTTTGGCACGGAGAATTTCGTTAACAGAAATCTCAATATCAGAAGCCTGACCTCCAACTTGTCCAGCAGGTTGATGAATCATTATTCTTGAATGTTTGAGTGCATAACGTTTTCCTTTGGTGCCAGCAGCCAAAAGCACAGCTCCCATAGAAGCAGCCATACCAGTACAAATAGTTGAAATCTTACACGAAATATATTGCATTGTGTCATAAACGCCAAGCCCACCATAAACACTTCCACCGGGAGTGTTCAAATAGATTTGAATATCTTTTTGAGGATCAGCCGATTCCAAAAACAACAACTGTGCCTGAATAATATTTGCAACCTCATTATCGATTGGAGTACCGATAAAAATAATTCTATCGGCAATAAGGCGAGAGAAAACGTCAACCTCTCTAAAAGGCATATCTCTCTCTTCTATTACGGCTCTGGTCATATCCGTTACCGCATTTGAATAATCGTTGAGAGTATTGCTGTTGATACCTCTATGGTAAATAGCATACTTTCTGAACTCATTGTTTGTCATATTTATTAAAAATTTAATTAATAAAGCAAAAAGAGTATTCTAACGGTAACACCAAACCTGAAGAATTGCCGTTAAAATACCCTTGAAAATTATACCTTTCTTTTACTAAATCTTATTCAAAAAGTTTAGTAAAGTTTTCGTAAGAAATTTCCTCCTTTGTCAAGGTGGCTTTTTCCTTTATAACCTCTGTAAGTTTTTGCGAAATCACTTGAGAACGAATCATGCTGCGATCTTGATTTTTTGCAAGTCTTTCCTTTGCAAAATTATCAAGCATATCGTCCGGAACTTGAGAAGGCATAAGACCATAACGAGCAAATTCTTGTAAAGTAATATCTTTTGCAGCCAGAAGTTCTTCGTCTTGAGAGATTTCAATATTGTTTTTCTTAACAAGTTTACTTTCAATAAGATTCCATCTAATATCATCTTCCAAATGAGGAAATCTATCTTCAAGTGCTTTTTTGTCAAGTTTTTTGTATTCGTCAAGAGTAAGCAACCAACGTTTCATCATCTCAACGGGTACATCAAATTTAACATTTTCAAGCAATGCTTTCTTTGCGTCAATCAACAATTTTATATCCGACTCGTTAGCATAACCATCTTTAAACTGCTCTCTGATTTGAGCAATCATTTCTTCTTGATTATGAACGCTATCTTTCGGGAAAAATCTGTCGAAAACCTCTTGAGTTAATTCACCTTGGATAAAGTCTGAAATTTCTGCGATTTTGAAAGCAAAATTAACATTCATAGTCTTGAAATCAATCATTTGATTGTTCAAAAGTGCTTTTGCCTCGTTTTCGTTCGGGAAAACTTGTGTTAAATCAAAAGTAATTTCATCGCCAATTTTCTTACCGATAAATTTCTGCTTCTGAGTCTCGTCCTTAACCATATTAACCAACATAGAAGTACGATTAGAAAGACCGCTGTCAAGTTTTGCACCGTTAGCATCTACTTGGAATACTTCGCCTTTCAAAAGCGACTTTTCAGAACTTACCTCAACCTTTTCGTGTTTTCCTGCAGCATTTTTATACTCCTCAACAGCCTTGTCAACAACAGAATCCTCTATTTTAATTTCGTATTGTTTCAAATTAAGATTACTGTCTATATCAACATCAAATTCAGGAGCAAGTGCAATATCAATATAGAAATCAAATGTTTCGTCTTTGTTGTAATCAGGAATATTGCTATTTTGTGTTTCTGAAGGCAAAGGCTCTCCCAGATAGTCTATTTTGTTGTCTTTAAGATAATCCGACAAACCTTTTGAAACCAATTTGTTGATTTCATCAGCCTTTGCACGGGCATTAAACTCTTTTTTAACAAGCCCCATAGGTGCCTTTCCAGGTCTGAACCCTTTAAAAACGGCTTTTTTCTGAATATCTTTCAATGCGGAATCAACTCCACTTTGATAATCGTCTTTCGTTACGGTAATTTTTATTGTGGCGTTAAGCGCATCAATATTGTTTTTTGTAATTTCCATCTAAATTAAAAAATACTTTTAAGGAAAAAATTGTAAAAAAGTGCGGATGAAGGGACTCGAACCCCCACGCCTTGCGGCATCAGATCCTAAGTCTGACGCGTCTACCAATTCCGCCACACCCGCATTAGTGTAAGAGAAATTTCTTGCTGCAAATTTAAAGTGTTTTTTTTTTGTATGCAAATTTTTAACAAGTTTTTTTTATATAATTTTTTCTAAAAAAAATCAAAGAGGCTGCTTTTTATACAAAAAAACAGCCTCCCGACAATAAACATATTACTAACCCTTAAAAAATTCTATTTGTTTCTCAGACCTTTACGTTGAAGTCTTAATAATTTCTTCTGCTCTTTTTTTGAATGTTTAATATCTTCATTACGAAATTTTTTCCCTTCTTTTTTCCCTTTTTTAAAGGATTTTTCGTCAGAGATTTTATTGTCTTTATGTCCGCCTTTTGAATTTGCAACCTCAACATTAATAGGTGTGCCGTCAAATTTTGCCTTTTGCATTGCTTTCAAAACTTCGCTAACATGCGGCTCGTCAACTTCAAAAAAAGAAAAATTACGCATTATGTCGATTTTTCCAATCGTAACATCTCTATTATCAACAACTCGATTGATAAATCCCATCATCGTACCCGGCGCAACATTATCCTTTGAACCAATAGAAATAAAAAGTCGCGCGTATCTTGTTGACCTTTCACGGTCTTTGTTTTGAAAATCTTTCTCTTTTCGTTTGCCACGTCTTTTCGGCTCACCCTCCTCGCCTGAGGAAGAAGAAGAATCTACGTTAATATCTTTTGCATTACGGTAATAATCCAAAAATCTATTAAATTCCAACGAAACAAATTTTTTTATCAACTCCTCCCTTGACATATCCGAAAGTTTTTCGGTAATTTGCTTTGAAAACACGGAAATCTGTTTTTCATCAATTTCCACATTTTTCATTTTGTCAATAAGGTTAAAAAGTTGAATTTCACAAATTTCTCTTCCCGACGGAACAGGTTTCAAAATGAATTTAGTTTTGCAAATTCTTTCGATTTGTTTTAGTTTTCCCTTTTCTCTTAAATGAAGAATCGAAATCGAAATTCCCGACTTTCCTGCCCTTCCCGTTCTGCCTGAACGATGAACATAAACCTCCGGGTCGTCAGGTAAATTATAATTTATGACGTGAGACAAGTCATTGACATCCAAACCCCTTGCTGCAACATCGGTTGCAACCAAAAGTTGTAAATGTCTTGTTCTGAACCTTTGCATTACATTATCCCTTTGCGCTTGCGAAAGGTCTCCATGCAGAGCATCAGCATTGTAACCGTCAGACATCAACTTGTCAGCAACCTCCTTACATTCCATTCTTGTTCTGCAAAAAATAATAGCATAAATATCGGGGTTGACATCAGCAACTCGTTTAAGAGCCTCGTAACGGTCTTTTGAACGAACCATAAAATACTGATGTTCAACATTTTCGGCAGTAATATTCTTTTTTGCAACAGCGATTTCTTGAGGATTATGCATACGGCATAGTTGCTGAAAAAAGCAGCGTTGTTGTCTCTTGTGGCGTTGCGCTAAGAAGTCTGTCCAAATCGTCCTTAAAGCCCATAGAAAGCATTTCGTCCGCCTCATCTAAAACAAGGAAACGTATTGAACCAATTTTCAAGGCTTTTCTTTCCATCAAATCAACTGCTCTACCGGGTGTTGCCACCACAATTTGAGCATTCCTCTTAAGAAGTTTTATTTGGGTTTCTATACTTGAACCTCCGTAAACAGGAACTATTTCTACAGAGTCCATTTTTGACGAAAAGTTTTTTAAATCTCCCGTTATCTGAAGGCACAATTCTCTTGTAGGACAAAGTACAAGACATTGAGTATCTTTTATTTGAGAGTCGAGCAACTGCAAAACTGGCAAACCAAAAGCGGCAGTTTTACCAGTGCCAGTCTGCGCAAGGGCTATCAAATCGCCTTGCGACGATATAATAAAGGGAATTGTTTTTTCCTGAATCGGAGTAAGTTGTTCAAAGCCCATTTCCGTAACGGCTCTGACAATAGGTTCTTTCAAACCAATTTCTTGAAAATTCATCTTTTTTATTTTTTCGGCTGCAAAGTTACTCCAATTTGTTGATTGTTATGTTAATAAAAAGGTATTTTTGAGTTAAAAATATTTCGAAAAAAAAGAAATGCCGTTTGTTTTTTGTTAACGGCATTTCTTATAATATAAAAATCTTATTCTTGTCCTAAATTACTTTCCTGATTATTTTCAGGTTGACTGTCCTGTTGAGGTTGCTCTTGTTGCGGATAATTTCCGTAACCTTGATTATTGTACTCTTGATTGTTGTAAGGACGATAATTATTATTGTTGTAAGGACGGTAATTATTTGGCTGATAAGGTCTTCTCTGCTGACGGTATCCGCCTTGATTATATCCCTGATTGTATCCTTGATTTGGACGATATGTGTTATTGGACTGAGCAACACCTTCTTGTTGTTGTGCTTCGGGATTGTTGTAACCTTGATTATACCCCTGATTAAAGTCCTGATTATATCCTTGATTGTAACCTTGGTTATAACCGGGATTGTAGCCCTGATTATATCCTTGATTGTAACCTTGATTGAATTGTCTTCTCGGACGAAAACCCTGCTGCTGACCTTGCATCGGTCTATAACCGCCTTGATTTCCGTAATAAGGTTGTCTACCTCTTGGTTGAAAACCATTATTATTAGGACGGAATCCTCTCTGATTCTGATACTGCATTTGCGGAGCATTGTTTTGCTGACGCGGACGTGCTATTGAAACTTTTACTTCTTTTGCCTCGGCATTTTCTGTATCATCACCGTCAAACAATAACTTTTGACCATTTAATTCTTCAATTGCCTTCATACCTTCTTCATCGTTAGGCATTTCAACAAAACCAAAACCTTTCGACTTGCCGGTTTCCTTGTCAATGATAACTTTTACTGAATTGATAGTCCCGTAATTTGAAAATAAATCTCTTAAGTCCTCGTCTGTAACGTCGTAACTTAAATTAGCAATGTAAATGTTCATGAAAAATAATAAAAAAAAATTTAAAATATTGTGTTCTTAAAATTATGTCGCAAATTTATACTAAATTTTGTTATGGACAACCTTTTTGAATAATTTTTTTCTTGTTTTATGACAATTTTTTTTCGTTTTTATCTCTATAAGAACCAGAAATAATTGTTATTATATCTATTATCTGCCAAATCCAACACAAACCACCTGTCAAAAGTTGAATTACGCCCGATACAATGTGCCCTGTATAAAATCGGTGAATACCACAGATTCCAAACAAAGCCGGCAAAGTGCTACATCACGACTTTTTTCACTTTTTTCTTCAGAGTTGTAATAATTATTATTCTGAATATTAACATTATAAGTATTATCGCTTGACGGATTATAATTCGTTTTTTTAGTAGAATTTGGTCTTGCCGGAGGTTGCGACGGAATATAATTTGGTACTGAATTTCTATTCGAAATTCTTGTAAGCACAGCCGCGCAAACAGAACAAGTCTTATCCGCCTCAATAGTCCCCGAACCACACGACTGACAATAATTGAATCCCGACCCCTTCTGAGCATCACAATATGGACATCTTGCCACATCTTCAGGAATCACAAGCCCGCAGTTTCGACAATAACATTGTCCCGTTGCCAAAAGTTTTGGACCTACCGACATGTTATTTTCCGTATTGACCACCTCTTTAGCCTTGGTTTGCGGTTGAGGAATTGGCGGTGGTTCGGTCGTAATTATTGGAGGCGCAATAAGGTCAGAGCCACAATTAAAACATTTTATATCGCCCGGAATGCAAATATGTCCGCAATTCTGACAATAATTTGTTCCCTCTGCCACTTTTAGTCCACAAATTTCACAAATTTCAACACCGGGAGTTACCTGATTTCCACAATTCTTACAAAACATCGTTATACTTTTTATTATTGTTTATCCTTTTTTTCTTGACGCATTGAAGCAATTTCTGCTTGCATTCTCTGCAACCTATTTTGCATATCGCTAATTTTGCCTTGTAATTCTTCCTGAATTTTCTTGTTAGCAGTAATGTCGGTTGCAAAAAACAAAATCTTAGAAATGTTACCTTCAAAATTATAATAAGGTGTATAGGTTGCCAAAAACCATTTTGGTTCGCCTTTTTTGGTTTTTCTCATGGTTTCTGCTTCATAGTATTTGCCTTGAAGGACTTGAGTCATAATTGTTTCAAGTTCTTCTCTCGAACCCTTAATAAATTCAAAAATATTCATACCTTGAATTTCAGCGAGTTCGTAGTGCATTGTCTTCAAATATTTTTCGTTAGCGGCAAGCAAAACGCCCGAAGTAGAAAATTCTACCGACAACATCGAATTGTTGATTGCGTCCAAAAGACCATTCATTTCAACTTCTCTTTCAAGCGACTTTTGTTGTTCGTCTTTTAATTTGTTGATATTTTCGGTCATTTCCTTTTCGTTTTTTGCTAACGTGTCAGCCTGCGAACGGAACTGTTGCATCAAATTTTCGGTTTGTTCGTTGATTCTTGCCGTTACAAGCGAACTTGCAATAGTTGAAGAAATTACAGAAAGAAAATCTTTTTCAGACTTATTTAGCGGACTAATAAAAGCCATTTCGCAAACAGCCACAAGTTCTCCGTCATAAAGCATAGGCAAAATTGCCAAAAATCTCGGCTTCGACTTGCCTAACCCCGTGAAAACATTGATATAATCATCGGGAAGTTTGTCAAGAAAGATTGGTTGTTTTTCCAAAGCACATGTCCCGACAAGTCCAACTCCTTTTTCTATTTTAAGTCTAACCGCTTTCTTTTTGTCCAAAGCAACGGCAGCATTAAGTGTCAAAAATTCTCCCTCGTCGGTTTTGGAATAAATATAAAGTCCGCCCAAAACCGCTTTTGTATATTTAACAAGAGTCATTAAAATATTTTCTGACAAAACATCAACCTTGTTGCTACCACCAATACGCATAGAATCGTTAACGGCAGCCACACCTTCTGAAATCCACAACTGCGCTTTTTCTTTTTCCTTTCTTTCGTTTTCCAAAACGGTTATCTGTCTTAACGTTTCAAGCATACCGTTATACGACTTTTGAAACAAATTATCACTTGGCAAAGTATCAAGTTCGTCATCATAACGGTAAGTTTCGATTTGATGATTCAAATCCTTAATCTTTACAAAGGTACGATAATAGTTATACAAAATATCATCAAGTGTCTTAAATTCTGGAACATACAAAGCACCACCTTTAACATAATCTTTTTCAACATTAGTTAAATTTTCACCTTTTTTGGTTAAGATTTGTATTTGACGAACATAAAAATTCTTGAAAGCAAAAATCATTGCAAGCAACAACAAATACAACACAAAACCTATGAAAAGCGACCATGCCAAAGCAACATTTCCATCATGAAAAAGAGCCGCTTTGTCAATAATTAAACAAATAGAATAATGCGCTCCAATATCAGAAATACTACAAGTACGATTTATGATATATTCATTATCTGTTAATTGTTCAAAATCCTCTCCGCGTCGAAATTTTATATAATAGAAATCCGAATTTTCATTAAAAACCGTCTGAACATCTCTTCCGATAAGAAGTTCTTTATCAGGCGATGCCACGATTTTGCCGTTAGGAGTAAAAATCAAAAGTTGCGATTCCTTCTGCCTTTCTACCGCCGACAATGTTTGATTTATACTGTTGATAACATAGTCAGCACCAACAACACCCAAAAGTTTTGTACCAAAACGCAAAGGATAAATAATCGGCATAACAAGCAAATTTTTAGCATTTTCTCTTTCTATTGACGGCTCCAAAACCATTACGTTTTGTTTTGTCTTGAAATAATAATAAGAATTAACATCGGCGTTGTCGTTGTAATTTGCAACAATATCATGCTCCACAATACCGTCAGAATGTTTTATAAACATCGGGACAAAACGACCTGTTGAATCGTGATATTCCGAATTTGCAAAAAGAGAATCTTTTCCGTCAAACATATTCGGCTCCCAAACCATATAAATAGATTTCATTTCAGGAACAGTTGAAATGTTCTCGTAAAGCACAGTATTCGCTTGATTTCTATCCAATTTAAAATTGAGTTCAGGATTACCAATTTGAACAAACCATAACGAAAGTTTTTCAAGATGTCCAACCTCTTGGTCAATAATATTTCTGAACAAAAGCGAAATTTCCGTAACTTTGTCCACCGCATTAACTTTAAACTCTTCGGTCTTTTTTCCCCTCAAGACAAAACCGAAAATCATAGAAACTATCATCACAAGGACGAAAGCACCTATCGAATACGCAACATAAAGGTCATACGACCTTTTGAAAAGCGAAGTTATATAGTTTTTAATCTTATCAAACATAATTTTTATCCGTCAATAATAGTTGCTAAAAGCATAATTGTTTCAACATCACCTTTAGAGTCCACAAGAGGAAATTCATGGGCGTTGATATAAACAAAACTACCAGTAGGAAGTTTGAGTTTCAACTTTTCTCTTTGCTCCTTGCCTGAAGAAAGAATTGTAAGCGTAGTTGAAAATTGAGTAATATGTTCAGGAATAAGAAAACTTGCAAAGTCCTGACCAATAACCTGTTCCTGAGAAAGTCCCAAAGTGTCATAAAACAAAGAGTTTGCACTTGAAACAATTCCTCGTCTTGAAAATTCTACCTTTATCACAAAAGAGTCAATCGCAGAATTGAAACTTTTCATTTCCAATTCTGTTGCCTCAATATATTTTTGTTTGTCCAAAAGTTCTTTTTCTTTTTCGTTCATCTTGTCCATCTGACGGTTTATCTCCCTTTCCTGAAGCCTCAACTGACGCTCAAGAATTTTTGTAGAAGAAATATCCATTCCGATATTAATGATTTTCACAACCGAGCCATGGTCGTCGGTAATAGGCGAAAAAGTTTCTGACAACCAAATCGTTTTGTCTCTTGTCTGAACCGATTCTACAAGACTACGGGTTTGACCATGACGCAAATCTTCCCAAAATTTTCTGTAATCCTTGTTATCTGGCTTGAAAGAAGATATATCAGCATGATTTTTACCAAGAAGTTCCTCTTCTGAAACTTGCATCAAATCGGTAACTCTCGGATTAACCCTCAAAATAGTACCGTCCTTATCGTATTGAGTTACAAGCGAAGTTGCGTCAATTGCTCTGAAAAGACCTCTCATCTCGGAGTCCTTGCTTTCGGTTTCTTCTTTAAGACGACGCATTTCTTGAAGGTTGCGACGCATTTCAACTTCTTGAATCTTCATCAACTTACTTTGCTCCTGACTACGCTGAAGCAAAGTCTCTGTTCTTTCGTTGATTTTAAGTCCCGAAATTGCCGATGCAATACTTTCGGCAATACGAGATAGAAACGTAATGTGGTAATCTTCAAAAACATGAAACGAAGCAAATTCCAACATACCCGAAATTTTTTGATTGAAAATCAGCGGGACAATCACCAAATTATCAGGCTGAGCATCTCCCAAACCACTGTCTTTATATACCCCGGCGGCAAATCGGTCAATGAAATAATTCTTGCTTCATGATAAGCCCTACCAAGAAGACCTTCGTCAACAGAAAATTTTCCGCTAATAAGTTTTTGTTTTTCGTAAGCATAACAAGCAGCAATTTCCAAAGTGATATTTTTGGGGTCTTCCTCATTAGTAAAATAAATTGCACCTTGATTTGCCCCAATATATTTAACAAGATTACTTATAATATTATAAGCCAAAACTTTACGGTCTTGACCATGAAATCTTAAAATCTCAATAAACTTAGTAATTCCGCCATTAATCCAATCGGTACGAAATTCTTCCAACTCTCTTTCCTTATCGTCAGTGGTCTTAACAGCCAAAGCATCACGAAGAGCCAACAACTTGTCGGTTTCTTCATCATTACCTTTTTCTATTTGGAAAACAGGATTATCGTATTCGCCTTTTGTTAACTTATCAATCAATCCAATTCTATTATTTTTGTTGTCAATAATGCTGTTGACCGCATTTTGAATTTTCTTTAATTCTCTAACTTCTACTTTAGAAACAATTTTTGAACGGTTTTTTTCTGGAATTTTTCCTTTTGAAACCATATAAACAAAATTTTGAATCCTTGAAAAAAGTTTGAAAAACAGCGAATTATAAAGCACAAGCAATGTTATCGAAATTATCCATAAGAAAAGAAACATACCAATAATTCTAATCTTTTTGTAAAATTCAACACCTAATTCACTTTCGGGACAACAAGCACCTATATATGTATCCAACTCTTTGATATACAAAGTCTTTTGACAAACATTATAATCTTTTTCAGGCATTTTGAAAACCGATGTTACAATACTACCTGCTTGAACACCGTTTTTAATTTTGTTCAACATTCTTTCGGCGTGAAGGCTTTCAATATTAGTGAGTTCGGGATGGACATAAATATTTGCATCCGGACTCACAATAAACAAATAACCTGAATTAAAAACTATACTATTTTTAACATAATCCACCAATTCTCTTGAAACCGAATATCTTTTCATACAAGATAACATTCCAGAAATTTTAGCGTCCAAAAACAATGGAAAAAATGCTGTAACATATTGTTTTTTAAGGATTTTGATGTTTCCTTCATAAATTTCCCCATTTTCTATCATCGGAACAATATCCGAAGTGTTTGGAATATAAATATCAGTTAAAAGTTGCTTATCAGAATGGTCAAAATTAGAAGCCGAAATAAGATAACCTTGCGAAATTTTCTGATAAACAGCCGATTGCGTTCCTGTCAAAGAATATACATTTTCGATAATACTATTAAGATAAGAAATATCACGACCACGCAAAGTCCAACGAGGAACCCTTTCAAAAATAGTCTCGCCCGTTAAAAAATTTGTAGCCTGACGACCTATGGAATCTTTTTCTTGGGTAATCTGACCATTTTGCCTTAAAAAATAAATGAACATTCTTAATGATTCAGAGACTTTTTCTTGCGAAATTTTATTTTCGGTTTCAACTCTGAATTTCAGACTGTTAACCGCAGCCTCCAACTGCTGATTACTTTTTTCAAGAACCTCTTTTTCCTGACTTTTAAGGCAAATAAAGCCCAAAATAAAAAACACAGCAGTAAAGAAACCAACAAAAAAGAGGTTTGCTGCCACACGTATTTTGGTATTTGACTGTTTAGAATCCATCGGTTTTTTTATAGTTAAAAAAAAACGTAAAAGTTAGTCCCAAAAAACGGACTGACCAAATTACAAAATTTCTGACAAATACAATTCCAAAACTAAAACTTTTTTGCACTTTTTTCTAAAATACCCTTATAGACAAAATTTCGTTGTCAAAAACGGGCTGTTTATCAAAAATGCCAAACAAAGCCGAACCACTTCCAGTGAGCGACGCATAAACCGCTCCTGAAGCATAAAGTTTCTGTTTCAATTTTTTTAATTCAGGATAAAAGGGAAACAAAAATTCTTCAAAATCGTTTTTAATCAATGTTTTCCACTCTTGAACAGGTTTCAAAAAATCGCTTTTTAAGTCTGTTAAAGGCTTTTGCGGTTTTACTTTTGAATACGCAAACGCCGTTGAAATTTCAAACTTAGGTTTTATAATAACAATCGAAAATTTTGAATCTATTTTTTTTAGAGGAGTCAAAACCTCGCCTCTACCCAAAGCAAGACTTGGAAAATTATCAAGAAAAAAAGCACAGTCAGAACCCAAAACGGCTGCCTTTTGTTTTAAAAGTTCCTCAGAAATTCCAAGTTTGAAGTTTTCGTTTAAGGCTTTCAAGAAAAAAGCGGCATCAGAACTTCCGCCACCAAGTCCCGCTCCTAAAGGAATATTTTTAGTTAATTTAATATCCAAAAACGGAATTTTATAATCTTGTCTTAAAATATCCAATGCCTTTAAAACAAGATTTTTTTTTCCGTCTTGAGGAATTTCAATACCAAAAAGTTCAAGATTATCTGCCCCAGAATTGTTGACATTAAACTCCAAACTATCAAACAATTCCACAGGATAAAAAATAGTTTCAATATCGTGAAAACCATCTTGACGACGGTTTACGATATTAAGACCAATATTTATTTTTGCATTCGGATAAATTATCATAACACTAAGTATCTAAAGCAGCATTATTATTTTCCACCACAAGAAAAGAATCCTCTTGAGCCGAAAGACTACCTAAACTAAGAAAACCAATCAAAAACAGAAAACACTTTTTCATATTTTTTTTACTGAATTTGAATTTTTACAGGCGTTTCTATTTGACCTAAACGATTATTAACTTGATAAGAAAAATATCCGGGAATATCATAACCGCCAACCTTCATACCTTGAGAGACTGCAACATTAAACTTTAAACGAATATTGCTTCTTTCAATCGGAAGTTTGTACCATTGATAGAAAACTTTGTTGTTTTCAAAATAGAAATTTGCATTATCCGATTCGCCGCTGATTTCGGTTGCCGACAATCCCTCAGGAAGCAACATCTGAAACTGCGCATAACAAGAAAGGTCGCATTTATTGATTTCAACTGTCATGACAAAAGAATTACCCGTTTTTACAATACTATCGCTTGCAAAAGCCTTTGCCTGAGGAATTTGTGCGTTAACAAAACCACAAATAGAAAGACAAATTACGGTCAACAAAAGTAAAAATCTTTTCATTTTATGATTATTTTTTTAATTTTTCAATTATTTTAGAAACACTATCGCTAACAGAAAACAATTCCAAATCCTTGTTTGTAATAGTTTTGAACTTGTTTTTCAAAGTATTATCCAACCAAGCAGAAAAGGGTTGCCAAAAATTTTCGTCAAAAAGAATCAGCGGACGTTTCTTGATAATGTCCATTTGCATAAGAGTAAGACATTCAGTGATTTCGTCTAACGTTCCAAGTCCACCCGGCAACGCAACAAAACCAATTGCTGATTTCCAAAAAATATATTTTCTTGACGAAAAACCTTTGAAAAGAAAATGATACTTTGGGTCAATAAAATCGTTTTCGATACAAATGCCGGGAAACTCCATACACATTCCAACCGACATTCCTCCCGCTTTTGAAACGCCTTTGTTGACCGCTTCCATAAGTCCGGGACCGCCACCTGTCATAACAGAAAATCCCGCTTTCGCCAACGAAAAACCAAGGTCAAAAGCCTCTTTGTAAGATTTTTCGCTTTCTTTTATTGATGACGACCCAAAAACACAAACACAATTATCAAGACTTTCAACAACTTTGTCAGCATTTATGATTTCGTCAATATCAGTTTTTAATTTTTCTATTTCAGTTTGAGACAACATTTTTTTCGTTTGCTTTTTTTTAAGATTACAAAGATAAACAAAAAATACGACTTTATCAACTATTTGTAAAAATTCTTTACGAATCCCGTTGTATCGCCTTTTTTGAGAATTAGACCATTAAAAACTGCTTTCAAAAAGCCCGCTCCGTATGCTGAAAGTTGAACAAAAACCGCCTTTATTGACAACAAAGCCACTTTTAAACTATTCTTTCGTTTTGAATCAGCAAAAACAATCAACATAAACAATAATAAAGGTGATAAACAAATTATCGGAGCATAAAAATTTTTGAAAACAAATGCCGACACAATTGCAGCAAGAACACAAAAATTCTCACCTAAAAAGAAACATGCCGGAAGAAAATGGACAAGTTTCAACGAATTTTTGTGCCTTAAATAAAGGTTGATTCTTGCGCAACCCGAATTGAAAACTTGTCGGAAAAATTTTTTAAAATCCGTTCTACGCTTGTGATATACAAACGCTTCTTTTATCAGTTGCGACGAAAAACCATTTTCAAGAATCCTTAAAGTCATGTCAATATCTTCGCCGAAACGCATTGTGGAATAACCTCCCGTTTTCAAGAAAACCGCCTTTGAAAAGCCCATATTAAAACTTCTCGGATGAAATTTTCCTGCTTTTTCGCTTGCCCCCCTTATACCGCCCGTACTCAAAACAGATGTCATAGCATAACTGATTGCTTTTTGAACATCAGAAAAAGAAGACATAGCCGCATCAGGACCACCGAAACAGTCAGTATATTGTCTTTCAAGTCTTTTTGAAACAATTTCCATATAATTTTCAGGAATAATACAGTCGCTGTCAAAAAAAATAAAATACTCTTTTGACGATAGTTGCGCCCCAAAATTTCGCGTTGTTCCCGGTCCTGAATTTTCCTTAAAGAAATATTTAACGTCCAATTGGTTAGAATACTTTTTTATAATCTTTTCGGATTTTATATCGCTACCATCTTCAACAACAATTACGTCAAAATTCTTAACAGTCTGTTTTGTAAGGCTTTCCAACAATTCGTCGATTTCTTGCGGACGATTGTAAAGCGGAATAATTATGCTGAAATCCATTGCATTATGTTTTCTAAAATTTTATCTTTCTCGTCTATCGGATTAAACCATTGATTTTCAACAGTTTTGTTAAACCAAGTTATTTGTTTTCTTGCGTAACGCCTTGTATTTCGTTTTATCAGTTCAACGGCGGTTTCAAGATTGATTTTTTTGTCAAGAAAATCAAACAACTCTCTGTAACCTACAGTTTTGAGCGGCATTAAATCTTTATATTCGTACAAACTTTTTACCTCCTCAAGAAGTCCGTTTTGCATCATCAAGTCAACCCTTTTGTTAATTCTTTCGTGAAGAATTTCTCTTGGAAAATTAAGCCCAATTTTTTTGACTTCAAAATTTCTGACTTTCTTTTCTCCTTTTCTAAAAGTTGAATATGGTTTGCCGGTCTGAATACAAACCTCCAATGCCTTAATGATACGAGTATGATTTTTCAAATCACATTCTTCATAATATATTGGGTCTAAACGTTTTAACTCTTCTTTTAACGGTTCGAGACCCGAAGTTTCAAAACGTTGCCACAATTCCTGACGAAGTTTTTCGTCTCTATCAGGAGAAAAATCTATGCCGTTTAAAACTGCATCGACATACATCATTGAACCTCCGCACATTACAGTAACATTTTTTCGTCTGAAAATATTATTTTCAAGTTCATTTAGAACCTCTTGCTCGTACATATAAGCATTGTAATATTCTGTTACAGAACGAGTTTGAACAAAATAATGCTTTACCGCCGACAAATAATCTTTTTCAGGAACGGCAGTTCCGATTGACATCTCTTTGAAAATCTGTCTCGAATCCGCTGAAATGATTTCTGTATCAAACTGTTTCGCTATTCTAACGGCTAAATCCGTCTTTCCCGATGCCGTCGGACCAAGGATTACAATTAGTTTTTTCATTCTTGCTTCAATTCCCTCTTTTTTAAAATATATTCTCCATAATATATTCTAACAAGACAAGTAAATGGGATTGCGACAATAAGTCCCAAAAATCCCAAAAGTTTGCCCCAAATACTTAGCGACAATAAAATCATCGCCGGATTAAGCCCCGTATGTTTACCCATAAAATATGGCGTAAGTATCATATCCTGAATAATTTGCACAACAACAAAAACTCCCGCAGTCATCAAAATAGCAACCCATAACGGAGAATCGGTTTCTATGGATTTTAAGACCGTTAAAAGCAACGCTGGAACAAAGCCCACAATCTGAAGATACGGCACAAGATTTAAAAATCCAATCAAAATGCCAAGCGTTATTCCAAGCGGCAAACCTATTATCCAAAAACCAAAAGCATAAAGAACCATAACACACAAAACCACAAGTATTTGTCCGCGAAAATAATTGCTCATTTCGGTCTGAAACCTCGTTATAAAAATTCTGAAACGATTTTCATGCCTCGGAGGTATCATATTGAAAAGTCCATCGGAGATTTCGTCATAATCTTTCATTATAAAAATAGTGTACAAAACCACAATCGAAAGCCCCAAAATGCTTGATAAAATATTGAAAGTTTCAGAAAATAAATTTGAAATTTTCGGCATAATACGACTCATAAATCGCGAAAAATCTCCACTTTGAAGCATATTTTCAATACTTTTGTTATCCAAAAAGTTCTTAAAATTATCAACAATAAACGATGGAATATTATCTGCCCATTTTTCTGCTAAGGCTTTGTCTTTTAGAGTGTAGTACAAAGAGTTAACTTCGGAAAAAATCGACGGGAAAATAAGTTCGTAAACGCCAAACAGTACGCCACACAACAAAATAAGTGTTACCACAACCGATAACATTCTTTTTTTGCAAAAACGTGAAAAAAAATTGACAACCGGATTTAAAATATACGCAATCAAAAACGCCGCTGCAAAAGGCAACAAAGCATTTCTTAAATAATAAACCAATGTCAAACAAAGTATCGCAAAACCAATTTTTAGCCAAATATTTTTTTCAATCGCTTCAAGCATTTTTTTTTAAGATTAACAGCACAAAAATAAAAAAATCTCAAAAAGAATTTGTCAAAAACTCCATTGTATCTACCCCGTCAGCGAAGTCAAAAAGGCTTGGTTTTTGAGCCGAACCCGGCAAAACAGTTTTTATTTCAGGAATTTCGTCTTTAGAAACTACACACTGTATTTTCTCCAATTGTGGAAACAATTTTTGCGAAAGTTCTTCTTTGGTAGAATATTTTTCGTAAAACAAAACTCCAATCGGTGAACTCAAAGACAAATCCTCTTTCAATAACAAAAAATTATTGTCAAGAAGTTTGTTGTCGCTCATCAAATAAATTGCCTTGTTGTAATCATAATTGTCAGCATATTTTTGATTGTTGATAACCCATGAAAAGTCAACTATATTTTTGAAAAACTCCTGAAAATCATAATTTTCAGGAACATATATTTTCTTAACACTTCGACATCCAAGCCCATAATACGCAAAAATATCTTCGCCCAATTTTTTGAAATCTTCTTTTGTTTCTTGTCCTGACAAAACAGCCAAAGAATTTCGATTACGCCTTATAATATGCGGATATTTTGAAAAATAATATTCAAAATAACGACTTGTATTATTACTGCCTGTTGCGATAATACCGTCAAACACAATTCTTTCGTCTTTTTCTTCGAGGATTCTATCGGAAAGTTCAGGATTAATTTTTTTTAGAATTTCACAAACCGAAAAAGGCAGAAGTCTATCTTTTTGAGAAAATTTTATAACAAGTTTTTTCCCCGAACTCAACACGCAAAAAATGTCATGAAAGCAAACAAGCGGAATATTTCCCGCAGGAACAATTTTTATATTCTTGTCAGACAAAGAATTAGAATTATATTTTTTTTCAAACAATTCCAAATCGTTTTCGTTCAACATTTCTGAAAGCGATTTTAATTGCATTTTAACAAACATTTCAGAAAACCAACCGTTGAAATTATGGTAATTAACAATTATGTCTTTTAAATTATTAACTTCCAATTCATAACCCTCCAATTGAGAATCGGTTGCAGCAGCGTTAAAAATTTTTCCAAGCGTTAAAAAAGTTTCCTTAAACATGACAAACAAAATTTTTCTTGCAAAATTAGTTTTATTTGTCAGAAAATCAAAAATTATTTTACCCTTACAACAAGCGGCATTTTATCTTTTTTGGCTTTTGACGGTTTTATAATTTTTGTCATATCCAACCAATTTTTGCCATGAGAAACTATTTTATTTTTTTTGTTTAAAGGACGATAAAACCGTATTTTATTATTTTTTGAACGCTTGTTTGCCGATTTTATTCTGTTATCAATTTTTCTAAACCAATTTTTCGGAATCAAATCCGTTTTGCCGGGTACTGACCCATTTTTGTCAAGACAACGAAGTTTTACAAGTGTTGAAAATGCCTTTTGAGCCACATCAATACAAGAATTTCCGGGTCCAAAAACACCATAAATCCAAGATTCTGCTATTTTTTTCACCTCTGAAAGTATCTTTATATCTTCCGAACTCGAAGTCTGAAGCCGTCTGAACAAACCATAATTATGATTTCGTAAAGGATTAACAACACATGCCGAATGAATGGCAAGCCTTAAATTACTGATTTTTTTTCCATTTGAATCCATTAAAACAGCACCCGTATCCGCATTGAAATTCACGCCCCAAGGTTTTGAACCCGTTTGTGTGCCGTTAATCGAAATATAATGCCAACCTTTAAACTCGCTACCTATCAAAACAGCAATATGTCCTTGTCGAAAAGCAGCATTTTTGTCCAACAAAAAAACAATGTCAGCCGTTGCGATCATAGAACTAAGCATCAAAATTATAACAAGCAAAAGTTTCATACAAAAAAAAGAAAAGAGGTCGTCGATAAAAAAAAATTGACGACCTCGGTAAACATAATTGTGTTTAATGAACCTGTTGAACAATTTTTGTCAACGCTATTACCAAAGAATCAATTTCATCGCGAGTGTTATAGACTGCGAAAGTTGGTCTAACCGACATTTCGTAACCTAACGCTCTTAGTGCAGGCTGAGCGCAATGATGTCCGGCTCTCACTGCAATACCTTCTTTATCAAGAAGTTGACCAACTTCAGGAGCAGAAATCCCCGGAATATCAAGCGATACCACACTCACCCTTCGACGAGGATTACCAATAAGTTTTATGCCCGAAATTCTTGCAATTTGTTCACGAGCATATTCTGTTAAATCGTGTTCGTGATGTTCAATATTATGAATCCCAACCTTTGAAACAAAATCCAAAGCATAGCCCAAACCAATAGCATCAGCAATGTTAGGAGTTCCGGCTTCAAAACGAGCCGGAGGAGCGTTGAACTCTGTTTTTTCGATTGTAACATCTTTTATCATATTGCCTCCTCCTTGCCAATGTGGAAGTTTTTCAAGCCATTCTTTTTTGCCGTAAACCGCACCAATGCCGCTCGGACCATAAATTTTGTGTCCCGAAAACACAAAAAAATCACAATCCAAATCCTGAACGTCAATTTTTGTATGCGCCACCGACTGCGCTCCGTCCAATAATACAGGAATCCCATGAGAATGAGCAATTTGGATTATTGTCTTAACATCGTTGATTGTTCCAAAAGTATTATTAACATGACCGACTGACACAAATTTTGTTTTTGGAGTTATCAACCTTTCAAAATCCGACAAAATCAAATCGCCATTTTTATCAATAGGAATTGCTCTTAGTTCGGCTTTTTTCTCTTTGCACCTTAATTCCGAAATTAAAAAATGTTAAAAACGGCAAAATATTGAAAACAAAACAGTTATAATATTTTGCCGTTACAAATATTTCACCTAAATTAGTG
>CAJOGF010000076.1 GCA_905233995.1 uncultured Bacteroidales bacterium
TGCTTGGGGTAGAAAATTTTTTCAGAATATGCCTGTTGAAATCGACGAGGCAACGTTGACAAAAATTTCACAAATTACCGATGGAAAATATTTTAGAGCCACCAACAATCAGGCTTTGAAAGATATTTATTCTCAAATTGATAAACTCGAAAAAACCAAAATCGAATCAATGACAATTAGTCATGTTAACGAAAAATTTTATCCGTATTTGGTTTTGGCATTGTGCCTTTTGGTTTTAAAAATATTATTGCGGTATACCTTAGGAAGGGTTTTGCCGTAAACTTTTAAGGGTCAAAAAAAATAATTATGGACATACAATTTGCTAATAAAGAAGTTTTATATTTTTTGATTGCAATTCCAGTTTTGGGAGTTTTGTTTTTTTGGTTTTTGAACCGAAAAAAGAAAGCAATTCAGAAGATAGGTTCTTTTAAGGTTCTTTTGCCGCTTATGGAAGATTTTTCAACAAGTCGTCCAATTGTTAGGGCAGTTTTGTTGCTTTTAACATTATCCTTCTTGATTATAGCCGTTGCAAGACCAAGAATGGGTTCTAAATTAAGAGAGGTTTCTTCGGAAGGTTCAGAGATTATGATTTGTCTTGACATTAGCAATTCTATGCGTGCTACCGATATGTATCCTTCAAGATTGGAAAACACCAAAAATGCAATTTCAAGTCTTGTAAAAAAACTCTCTAACGACAAGGTTGGACTTATAATTTTTGCTGGAACAGCCTTTGTGCAAGTGCCTCTGACTCAAGATTTAAAGGCCACTGATATTTTTGTTCAGTCGGTAAGTTGTGATATGATTTCAGAACAAGGAACTGCTCTTGGAGCGGCTTTGGATTTAGCGTTGAAATCTTTCAACTACGACAACGATATGTCAAAAGCGATTATTTTGATTTCTGACGGCGAAAATCACGAAGAGCAACCCGACCCGATGAAACTTGCAAGTCAATGTGCAGAAAAAGGTGTTGTGGTTCATGTTATCGGCACGGGTGATTCAAGAGGTGTCCCGATTCCAAAACGAGAAGGGTCAACCGATTATATAAAAGATAGAAACGGAAATGTTGTGATTTCAAAACTTGATGAACCTTCGCTTCAGCAAATAGCATCGCTTGGCGGCGGAATTTATGTCAGGGCAACTAACGGTAATTCGGGTTTTGGTGCTGTTTATGACAAGATTTCGCAAATGAAAAAAGGCGAGTTTGCTGCTTTTGCCGAATATGACGAAAAGTTTGCTTTCCCAACTTTTTTCGCTTTGATAACCTTTTTAGCATATTGTCTTACATTAAACCGTAAAAACCATTGGATAAAAAAATTAGGAATTTTTGAATAAAAAATGGGAAGATTTTTGATTATATTATTTTTGTTTTTTCCTCTTTTTGGAACTTCTCAAGTTGAGAAACCGTATATTAGAGAGGGAAATTCTTATTATAAGGATTCAAAATTTGAAGATGCTGAAGTTGAGTATCAAAAAGGAGTCAACGAAAATCCGTCTTCTTATGATGCGGCTTTTAATCTTTCAAATGCTTATTATAAGCAAGGAAAATTCAATGAAGCAAAAAATACTTTGTCGCAACTTGCAAAGTCTCAAACAGATGCAAAAAAAACTGCTGAATGTTATTATAATATCGGAAATGCAGATTTGGGACTTGCAGAAGAGGCTTTGAATAAAAACGACTTAGAAAATGCAAAAAAAAGTGTTGAAAATGCTATCAGCGATTATAAAACATCGCTTATGAGCAATCCTTATGACAAAAAAGCAAAATACAACTATTTGTTTGCTAAGCAGTTGAAAGATAAGTTAACGCAAATGCAACAGAATCCGCCACAGGATAATCAAAACCAGCAACAACAACAGCAAAATAATGATAATCAAAATAGTCAAGATAATCAAAATAAGGATTCTGATGCTGACAATGATGGTATTCCTGATTCTGTTGAAAAAGGTTCTGATCCAAATAATCCTCGCGACAGCGATGGCGATGGTATTCCAGATTATCGCGACCCCGATTCTGACAACGACGGTATTCCTGATTCGGTAGAAGCGGGTCAGAATCCTAAAAATCCAAAAGATACTGACGGTGATGGTATTCCAGATTATCTTGATACCGATTCCGACAACGACGGTGTGCCTGATTCGGAGCAGGTAAAAATGATTCCACAGGAAATGGCAGAAAGAATTTTGGAGGCTATCAACAAGGCTGACGAAAAAGTTCAGCAGAAAGTAAAAGAAGATAAAAATGCGCGTGGCGCAGTAAAACACGAAAAACAATGGTAAACATGAATTGCAAATTTATATTTAGTTTTTTGACGTTTGTCTTTATGACATCTTTCCTTCATGCTCAGGATTTCAAAATTACATTGAATGCGCCTGAGAATGTGAGTGTTAACGAGCAGTTTCGTGTAGAGGTGTCTGTCAATGCTCAAAATGTAAATATTCCTATTCCCGATTTTAAAGATTTTCGCGTTTTTGGTCGTTCTCAAAGCAATAGTATGTCGATTATTAACGGAGATATGACCGTTAAGAATTCTGCGATTTTCACTATCATGGCGACCAAAGAAGGAACTTTTAAGATTCCAGCCGTTCAGACAGAATACAAAGGCAAAACCTATACTTCAAACTCTCTGACAATTACAGTGAGTGGTGGTGTGGCTAATAATAATCCTCAAGAAGGGGACGAATATATTCAGGATCAAGACAATCCTCAAGGAGGCATACAAACGCCTACACAAGCCACAAGTGATTTGTTTGTTGATATTTCAACAAACAAAAAAGAGGTGTATTTGGGCGAACAAATTATTGTAACGGCTTCGGTATATTCTCGTTACAATATTGTTGGTGTTGAGGATGTTAAAACTCCAAGTTTCAAGGGTTTTTGGGTTCAGGATATTTATAATCCAAAGAACATAAGTTTTGAACATAAATACATCTCAGGCAAAGAATATTTGTATACTTTATGGCAACAGAAAGCACTTTTTGCTCAAAAAACCGGAACATTAGAAATTGACCCATACGATATTTCATTTATTACTGGAGATGCTTTTGGCTTTAGACGTGTTAAAATGTCAGCAAAGAGTAAAACAATGAAAATCAACGTAAAACCACTTCCTGTTAATGGAAAACCAGATAGTTTTGGTGGTGCGGTTGGTAATTTTACGGTGTCGATTTCGTCCGACAAAACTTCCCTAAATTTGGACGAACCTATGACGGTGAAAGTTACGATTCAAGGTTCGGGAAATTTCAAATTGTTTGAAACACCAAAAGTTGATTTTCCTTCGGCATTTGAAAAATTTGAGCCTAAAAGTCAAGAAAACTTAAATGCAACTTCAAACGGCATTACGGGTACAAAAACTTTCTCCTACATGGTGATTGCACGTCAGAATGGCGAATTTACTATTCCGGCTGTTAAATTTTCGTTTTTTGACCCCTCAAGCAAATCTTACAAAACGGTTTCAACAAAAGAGTTGAATATCACAATTAATGGTCAGAGAGATTCTTTAAGTAGCCCTGTTGTGTCGGGAGTTATGAAGTCGGAGGTCGAAAATCTTGGAACTGATATTCGATACATAAAAACAAATTTCAGTTTGAAAAATAGCAACAAAAAGTTTTTCAATTCGTTTGAATTTTATTTGATTGCTGTTTTGATGGTTGTAATTTTTGCATCTGTTGTCTGGTTTAGATTTCAGCAGATAAAAAACAATGCTGATATTGCGGGAGTTAAAAACCGTAGAGCGGGCAAGACTTCAAGAAAACGCCTTAAAAAAGCAGAAGAGTTCTTGAAACAAAACCAAAAAGATTCGTTTTATGTTGAAATTCTTTCTGCTCTTTGGGGTTATCTTTCTGACAAACTTTCGATTCCTATTTCAGAATTGTCAAGAGATAATGTCAGTGAAAATTTTGAAAAACACAATCTTGCCTCTGACACTTTAAAGCAAATAATCGATGTTCTTGATACTTGTGAATACGAACATTATGCGCCCGAAAGTCTGTCAAAAAAGCCTATGGAAGAGGTTTATCAAATGGCAGCAGCTGCAATAGAAAACTTGGAATTAAAATTTAAAGCCTAAAAAAAATGAAGATAAAATTACTTTTTATTATATTATTGACTTTTTTGTCGTTTAAGAATTACGCTCAAAACGATGATGCTGAAGCACTTTTGCAGAAGGCTAATGCAACGTATCAAGCAAAAGATTTTGCTCTTGCCTTGGAACTTTATGAGCAACTTTTAAATCAGGGTTATCATGCCCCTGAACTCTATTATAATTTGGCTAACGCATATTATAAGAACGAAAATTATACTTTTGCTATTCTCAATTATGAGCGTGCAATCAAGGCAAAACCCGATTTTGAGGACGCTAAAACAAATCTTAAATTTGCTAATCTTCATCTAAGGGACAATATAACGTCGATTCCTGAATCCAATTTTTCGGCATTGTTCAATTTTTTTGTTAAGAAAATTAGTCTTAATTTATGGGCGTGTTTTACGTTGATTTTTTTAGGTATTGGATTGGTTCTTTTTGCATTGTATTTTTTTGCGCATGAAGCAAAGTTCAAGAAGTTTGCTTTTTCGTTTGGATTTGTTTTTGTGATAATGTCGATTTTGGCGTTGTGCGGAGGATTTTATGCTGAAAGTGTCAATTCTGAAAGTCTTGAAGCCATAATTACTTCGCCGGTTGTAACGGCAAAAAGTTCGCCAGACGATTCAGGAACGGATCTTTTCCGTATTCATGAGGGCTTAAAAGTTTTAATTAAGGATAAATCAGCCGATTGGATTGAGATTCGTATTTCAGACGGTCGCTCCGGCTGGGTGAAACAATCAGCGTTGGAAAAAATTTAGAAAAAAAAGTAATTTTAGAAGCAAACACTATGTCAAAAATCAGCGATACAACTCATTTAGAGAAACTTTTTGAAAAACACTACGGCAAATGTCCCAAAAAAATAGAAAAACTTCCGCCTTCGGGTTCTAATCGGGAGTATTTTTATATGTGTGCTGACAATGATGAATGTATAGGAACAATAGGCTCAGAACTAAAAGAAAATGAGGCTTTTAAAAGTTTTTCCGATAGTTTTTTTAAAGCGTCTCTTCCTGTACCAGAAATTTTGGAAACTTCTGCTGACGGTTTTTTGTACCTTCAGAGTTTTATTCAAGGTGTCAGTCTTTTTGAATATTTGGAAAAACATCGCACCGAAGATTATTCGCCCGATAATCAGACTTTGGAGTATTACAAAGAGGTTTTGAAAGAATTGCCAAAGTTTCAGACAATTGGAAAAAAGGTGATTGATTTTTCAAAATGTTATCCAAGACAAAAGTTTGATTCAAGGTCGGTGATGTGGGATTTGAATTATTTTAAGTATTATTTTTTGAAAGCCTCGCATACTATTTTTGACGAAGAAAAACTTCAAGAGGATTTTCAAAAAATCACCGAATGTCTGATTCTTTGCGATAGTGATTTTTTTATGTATCGTGATTTTCAGTCGAGAAATATTATAATTTCTAATGACGGTAAACCGTATTTTATTGATTTTCAGGGCGGACGATTGGGTGCTTTGCAATACGATGTCGCATCGTTGCTTTATGACGGAAAAGCCGCTTTGAACCCTCAAATTAGAACCGTGCTTTTGGATTTTTATTTGTCAGAATTAAAAAAATACGTTGAAGTTGACACTGAAAATTTCAAAAAGTATTTTTCGTTGTTTGCACTTATAAGGGTTCTTCAAGCGATGGGAAGTTACGGTTATAGAGGTTTTTTGGAAAAGAAAGAACATTTCTTGTTGAGTATTCCGCCTGCTCTTAACAATTTGAAATATCTTCTTGAAAATAGTCTTTTCCCTGTGGATTTTCCGCATTTAAGACAAGTGCTTTTTAGTATGATTGAAAATCCAACGTTGAAAAGTGATAATTTTAAGCCTCAAACGTTGACTGTATCGGTAAAAAGTTTTTCTTATAAACGCGGTTTGCCATACGATGCAAGTGGAAACGGAGGCGGTTTTGTGTTTGATTGTCGTGCTATTCATAATCCGGGTCGTTACGAAAAATACAAGATGCTCTGTGGCAAAGATTCTCAAGTGATAGATTTTTTCAAGCAAGAGCCTGAAATGGAAGAGTTTATAAACCTTTCGCAGCAAATGGTTGCAATCTCTGTCAGAAAATATTTGAAACGTGGTTTTAAGAATTTAAGCGTTAATTTTGGTTGTACTGGAGGTCAGCACCGCAGCGTTTACTCGGCAGAAAAGATGGCTGAGTTCTTAAAAAACAATTTTCCTAACCTAAATGTGGAGTTAAAACATCTTGAATTAGAAAAATAATTTAAAAATCTGAGAAAAAAGTTTTTTTTGTTATATTTTTTTATTACTTTTGACCGCTTTAATACTCAAAAAGTCAAAACGTATGAATATAACAAATAAAATTCAAAGTTTAAGGATTGCAAAGGGTTGGACAGTATCAAGACTTGCCCGTGAAACCAACATTCCTATAATTAGTCTTCGTACTATGCTCAATAGGCAAGAGCCTAATAATTACAACATTAAGAATCTTATAAAGATAGCCAATGCTTTGGGAGTAACGGTTAGTTTTCTGACATTGGAGGAAAACGAATCGGAAAAGCCTTCGCTTACTTTAACTCAAAGGGAAGATTTGAAAAAGTTGCTTGAAACTACAATCGAAAACTATTTCACTCTTATAAAACCGACCACAAATAAAGACCGTCAAACGGCTCAAACAGAGTTGGAAAAAGAAGTGGAAGAGGAAGAATTGGAGGATTAAAAAAAAAACATTATCTTTGTCCTTGTAACCTAATTTTGATTTGATATATGGCAGCAGATACACGGTGGATACAACGGTATGCTAATTATCATAAGGCTTGTGGACTATTGATACAACTTACGGAGGAGCGAGATTTTGATTCTTTGTCGAAATTAGAAACCGAGGGACTTGTACAGCGTTTTGAATATACTTTTGAACTTGCTTGGAAGGTTTTGCAAGATATATTGATTTTTAGTGGTTATGAGTTTGCACCCGGTCCAAATGGTAGTATTAAAACGGCGTTTGAGGTTGGGTTTATTACCAATCACGATGGTTGGCGCGAAATGCTAAAATCAAGAAATATTTTTACTCACGTTTACGACGAGAATGAGATTCTTGTAATGGCTCGTAATATTTATATAGTTTTTGCACCGCTGCTAAAAGCATTGGATATAAAACTTGAAACTTTATCTCATAATCCTGATTATCAATAATGTTTGGACTTTCTGACAAAGTTATAAGTGAACTTCAAGATGTTTTCCGTAAGCATAGTGAGGTTGAAAAGGTCTTGCTATTTGGGTCGCGAGCCAAGGGTAATTATCGTCCGGGTTCTGATATTGATTTGGCGGTGATAGGTTCAGACATAAATTATAATCTTTTGCTAAAAATAGGCTGCGAAATCGACAATCTTGAAATGTTATATCGTGTAGATTTAATTGATTATCAAACCAAAAAATCTACACCCATCGGTGAACATATTGATAGGGTAGGGAAGGTGTTTTATCAAAAAAACATTTTTTCAGCAGTTGCTCCGTAACTATAAAAAAAATCGAGTTACGGAGCAAGTATATTGCAGTTTGACTTCTGAATTGTTTTTGGTCGGTTTGTTGTTATCCCCTACACCTCCTCGCACTTCGCCAAATCCAATCCTTTGAATACCATCACAATCTTGTGTAGCGTGGTTCCAGCGGTCATATTCTGAATTTTTGCATCGGCGGCGTAGGAGCTTAACTGTGCTGTTGCTTCATTAAATTTATTCAAAACGTCTTGTGCAGATGAATTTGCGTTAACATACTTCAACTCAACAATATAACTATGCTTAACATCGTCAAAACGGCGGTCGGGCATTAGGAAAATGTCGCAGTAGCCGTGGTTGAGTTCTATTTCGGGACACATCAGGTAGTAGGGACATAGCGAAAGGTATGCCATAAAATAGCCTTGTATGTTTCGCTCGCCCTCTATTGAATTGCGGTTTGAAGCACAAACCTTGTATCTTTCAGCAATATATCCAAACATATCTTTCCATTCTCCAAACATTGCGGCACTGTCGAATGTGTCTTGAAGATGCGAAACATCTATTTTGGCGGATTGGTTGTATTGGTTGATGATGTACTGATAGTATTGTTTTCGGATGTTGTTGTTGGGTATCGAAAGTTTCATTCTGAACCCGAATTTGCCCCTTATTGTCAACATTCCGTAATAATACATCAACGATATAAAGTTCTCGTCCTCAATGAGTTCTGTTGCGGGGAAATGCTCTTTTACTACGCCCAAAACGTATTCCTCGTTGGCGGCTTTATGGATGATACTATCTCGGAGATTGTTGCCCATCAGTTTTTCGAGTTTCACAAGATGGTCGAGTTTGCCATAATCCATCATTGAATTTGGCGCGGTCATATCGTCGGGAAACTGCCCATTCTTCATATAGAGGTTCATATAATACAACACCATCATACCGTTGTACATCGACGGTTCGTTGTTCTCAAAACTCTTCAACGAGAAACAGAAATTGTTGCACCACGGCTTGATTGTGGAAATTATGAAGTCGGTCTGTTGCTGCAAATCGCCTTTTATTTTTCCAACAGAGTGATAATATTTTATCATCTCCTTGACATCCGTTTCCGAAAAACCGAGCAATTGGTTCAATTCAGAATATTGCGACACGTAAGATGCAATGTTAAATCCGCTTGTTAAATCGTCGAGCGTAACAGGCGAAACTCCCGTAAGGAAAATTCTCTCAAATCCGCCTTTGAATTTCTTAAATAGATCTCTGTAAAAGCCTTCGCCGTGTGTGATTGCCAAATAGACTTTTTCGTCGTGAAGCGAAAGAATTGTGTTGGTGAAATTGTCGTATTCGTCAACAATCAAGTACAACGGATTGCGGTATTGCTTTGCTTTAGAGGTAATTATGTTGATACGCTCGGTGGCGTTTTTCTCGTTCCTGATGTCGTTGGCAAAACCTTTGTAATAAAACTCCTCGTATTTTTCAGCAAATTCTATCATACGGTTGCCACAGTATGTGTTGAAATTTTCTTCCACATTGTCGGCACCGCCATTCACCTTTGAAAAATCCAAGACCATCACCTGATAAAATCCTCTGCGCTCGGTTGGGTGCTCATGAATCCAAAGTCCTGAAAAAAGTTCATCAAAGCGGTCTTTATTTTTTATGTCGTAATAAGCCTCCAACATACTTACAAACAGACTTTTACCGAAACGCCTTGGACGTCCGAAAAAGAGGTAACTGTCGCCGTGTTCAAGCACAGAGATATACTGCGTTTTGTCAACGTAATAAAGGTTGTCGCGGCGTATGCGCTCAAAATCGTTGATGCCCGATGGCAGGAGTTTTATTTTCTGTTCCATAACCAAAAACCGTTTTGATGTTTGCTGCAAAGATAATTGTTTTTTCCATTATAATAAAACTTTTTTCCTTCCCCTAACTTTTTTCCACTTCGTGTCTTTTGTACACTTTAATTCTGTTGATATTTTCCAAATTTACGATTACTTTTAGTAAAAATTTCCAAAACTTCTGTTCTTCTT
>CAJOGF010000077.1:0-11632 GCA_905233995.1 uncultured Bacteroidales bacterium
TTGCATATTATTTTGAAGATAAACAATATCTTGTTACCGACTCGGCACAACAGAAAGGTTCAGAGGTTTGTTTTGAAGGCAAAACACCTCTACCGGGCGGCATTTATAGTGTCATTTTGGATAGCGACAAAAATTATTTCGACATTTTGATTGACAAAGACAATCAGTTTTTTTCAATGAAATGCGACACCAAGAACCCTCAAAAAACAATGAAAATTGTAGGTTCAGAAGTCAACGCCCGTTTTTTTGACTATCAAAGGCAAATGACAGAACTCAATATCAAACAACACGAACTCGACACTTTAAAAAAATACGAAACTGATTCGTCAAAAATAGAAGAATACGACCTTAAACTCTCAAAAATAGATTCTGATTATCAAGCGACACTCAAAAAAACTGTTGAAGAAAACAAAGGCAATATGCTTTCGGATATGCTTGATTGTCTGAACGCCACAACTCACTCCGGAAACGAGCAGTTGGAACACGTAAATTTTTCTAATCCCGCTTTAATTAGAACACCGTTTTTTTATAAAGTCATAAGGGCACATATTGCACGACATATCGAAGATGGTCAATACGAAATTATGCGTCAAAACGATTTGATAATTTCAAAAGCGTTAGCAGATGCGGCTGTATATCATTATGTTAGCGGTTATCTTCTTACATTTTATAGAACCTTCTACAAATTGGGAATCAACGAAGTTTTCGTGCGCCTTGCCGACAAATATTTTCTTTCGGACACTGTAAGAGGTCTGTCGGAAGAAAACCGAAACATGATAAAAGAACAAAGAGATATTTACGCTGCGTCAATGTCAGGAGCAAAAGCCACAAACATAAAAGTATTAAATACAATCACTGGCGACTCTCTAAACATTCTTGACAACATAAAAGACAAACTTCTTTTGCTTTTTTGGGCTAACGGTTGCGGGCACTGCGATAGCGCAGAAAACGCTATCAAATACTATTATGACAAACTTCTAAAAAACAACATTTCAGTTATTTCTGTTACAAACGATAGACATAGTCTTGAAAGTTTGAAATACAATTCTCAAAAGAAAAATTTTCCATGGACAGATTGCTGCGATGTCAACAATAATTCACGTTTTAGAGAATTTTATTACATTGTTTCAACGCCGATTTTGTATGTAATTGACAAAAAGGGTTATATACTTCACAAAACAGTCGGAGAAGACAGAATAACCGAAACAGTCCAACGATTATCGGAATAAAAAGTTTTGGAGTTTTGTTTTTAAATTCCTAACAATTTTTCCTCTATAATTGAATGGATATTCAAATCGAACTGAAACTCCAAAATTGCGGTAAGAAGTTTCCTTTTCATGCCATTATTGTCGTTAAGACGAATATGCTTGAGAAGCAAATTTTTTAAATCCGCAATTTTTGTTTCAATATCACCATGATTAATTTTAACATGCTTATTCTGAGGCAAAACGCCGTCCCTTAAGGCTGGGAAAAGTTTTTTCTGCTCATACTCCAAATGCTTTTTTACCTCCTGAAAATACGACTCAAAAAACTTTTCAACCAATTTTATATCATCGGTTTGATTAATTTTTGCAAGTTCCTTTATATAATACTTGATTTCAGGATACATTTCGGAAAGATAATAACAATGCGTATTTTCCAAAAACGATATTATTTGAATTATATCTTCCTTATTTTCAGGCTTATAAGCAACATCATAGTTACCATTGTAAAGATTACAAAAGTACGTAAAAATTTTAGGATTAATATCTTTTAATCTACACAACTCTTCAATAGTTAAATCAGCAACAGTAAATCCTGTGCCGAAATGCTCCATTAAAAGCAAAATTCTAACATTCTGCTCAATCAAATCGTGCAACTCCATTTTTTCGGTAACAATAAGTTGAATCATAAGCCTAAATTTTTTTTTAAAAGGTTAATAAATTTCGTCGTCTTGCTTTTTCTTTCTTAAAACAGGATTTTGTTCAGGATGGTCATAACCCAAAATATGAAACATCTCGTCAACGGTTTGCTCGTCTCTATAACAATAATCCTTGAAATTGCCCGTTGTCTCGTCTCGATAAACAACAATATGTTTTGGCGAAGGCAAAAGACAATGTTTGATTCCACCATACCCCGCAAGCGAATCCTGATAAGCCCCCGTATGAAAAAAGCCAATGTACAAAGGTTCGTTTTCGTTGGCATTATAAGAAGGAAGTATCACATGCTGATTCATATCTTCGGAATTGTAATAATCTGAATGATCACAACTTATACCTCCAATATTAACTCTCGTACATTCATGATTCCACTTGTTGATAGGCAGCAGGATAAATCTTTCGTTTGCACTCCAAGCGTCAGGAATTGTGGTCATAAGCGAATTGTCAATTATATACCACAATTCGGTATCGTTTTGCTTTTTTTGGTCAAGGACCTTGAAAATAACCGCTCCCGACTCTCCTACTGTATATTTTCCGAATTCCGATATGATATTTGGCTCCAAAACATCTTCGCCAAGACACGACTCTTTTAGAATCCTAACTATCTCACGGATAATATATTCGTAATCGTATTCAAAACCAAGTTGATTTCTAATCGGAAAACCTCCACCAAGGTCAAAATCTTCAAGCGTTGGACAAACTTTTTTGAGTTCAATATATTTTTTTACCGCTTTTTGAAATTCAGTCCAATAATAAAAACTATCTTTTATGCCTGAATCTATAAAAAAATGAAAAAGTTTAACTTCAAGATTTTCATCGCCTTGAATTTCGTTTAAAAAGAAATCAGTAAGTTCTCCGGCTCTGATTCCAAGTCTTGAAGTATAATACGCCGACTGCGATTCTTCGTCAATCGCCATTCTAAGCCCAATTTTTACTTTGAGATTTTTTCCCGCTAAAAATTTTTTCAGTCTTGCCAACTCGCTTTTGCTATCCAAAACAATAATCGAATTTTTAAAACCATCGTTCTGAAGTTGAACGATTTTTTCAATATATTCATCGGTCTTGAAACCATTATGAATGATTTTTGTATCAAAGTCAATCTGACCGTTTTTGTAAAGACAACGCAAAAGGTCAATATCAAACGAGGAAGAAGTTTCAAGTTGAACATTGTACTTAAGAACCTCACTTACAACATGATAGAAATGACAACATTTGGTACAATAACAATACTCGTATCTTCCGCCGTAATTATTGTTTTTGATTGCACGGTTGAAAAGATTTTTAGCACGTTTAATCTGTTCGCCTATTCTTGGCAAATACATAAGGCGAAACGGCGTACCGTATTTTTCAATCAAATATTTTAACGAGACACCATGAAATGTCAAGTAACCGTCATGAATGTCAAAACCATCTTGAGGAAAATAATAACTCTGCTCTATTAAGTCGAAATATGTGTTTTTCATTTTTTTAGTACCAAAAAAGGATTTCTAAACCGAACCTTCGGCAAATCCGGCTCAAAAGTAATAACTTTTTTCGGTAAAATTACATTCAAAATTATTTTTATCCGAAATTTTTGTGTATTTTTGTCCGATAAGAATTTACAAGGATTAGATTTATGTCTCAAGATATTAACCAAGAGGGTCAAAATCAAGAAGATACCCAAAGTGAAAATGAAAAGATAGGCGGCGGTCTTCAAAACCACTTGCAACTAAAATCGGTATCAGGAATGTACAAAAACTGGTTTATCGATTACGCCTCGTATGTAATTTTGGAAAGAGCCGTTCCCGAAATAGACGACGGACTAAAACCCGTTCAAAGACGTATTCTCCATGCAATGAAACGCCTTGACGACGGAAGATACAACAAAGTTGCAAACATTGTTGGTTTTACAATGCAATACCATCCGCACGGAGATGCCTCAATCGGAGACGCTCTTGTGCAATTAGGTCAGAAAGAATTATTAATCGACACGCAAGGAAACTGGGGAAATATTTTAACCGGCGACTCTGCGGCAGCTCCTCGTTACATCGAAGCAAGACTTTCAAAACTTGCTTTGGACGTAGTTTTTAATCCGAAAACGACACAATGGAAACTTAGTTATGACGGTAGAAACAAAGAGCCGATAACTTTGCCTGTGAAATTTCCGCTTCTTTTGGCTCAAGGCGTTGAAGGTATTGCGGTAGGACTTTCGTCAAAAATCTTACCACATAATTTCAACGAACTTATGGATGCCTCAATTGCATATCTTAGAAACGAAGAATTTGAACTTTTTCCTGACTTTTTGACAGGAGGTTCTATCGACGTTTCACGCTATCAAGACGGCAGACGAGGCGGAAAACTACGTGTCAGGGCAAAAATTGAAAAACAAGACAAAAGAGTTTTGGCAATCACCGAAATTCCATACGGCACAACAACGGGAAGCCTTATCGAATCAATAATTTCAGCAAACGAAAAAGGCAAAATAAAAGTAAAAAAAATAGAAGACAAGACAGCCGCAAATGTTGAAATACTTTTGTATCTTAATGCAGATGTCTCGCCAGATGTTACAATAGATGCTCTTTACGCCTTTACCGATTGTGAAATTTCATTGTCGGCAAACTCTTGCGTAATCCTTAACGATAAGCCGCATTTCCTATCAACAACCGAAATCTTGAAACATTCTGTTGATAAGACAGTTCAACTTCTAACAACAGAATTAAATATACTTCTGAACGAACTTGCTGATAGTTGGCACGATGCCTCACTTGAAAAAATCTTCATTGAAAATCACATTTATAATTTAATAGAAGATTGCGAGACTTGGGAAGCAATTGTTGAAACTATCGACACCGCTCTTGACCCGTTTAAACATTTGTTGAAAAAACCAGTTACAATTGACGACATCACTCGTCTTACCGAACTGAAAATCAAGAGAATATCCAAATACGATGCTTTCAGAGCCGACAACTACATAAAAGGTCTTGAAAAACAAATGGAAGAGGCTCAATACAAACTCGACCATATAATCGACTATTCGATAGAATATTATCAAGGCATAAAAGACAAATACGGCAAAAAATTTCCGCGACATACCGAAATCAAAAACTTCGACAATATTGTGGCTCAACAAGTTGTGGTGGCTAACGAAAAACTTTACGTAAATTGGGAAGAAGGATTCGCAGGAATGTCCCTCAAAAAAGACGAATTTGTTTGCAACTGTTCTAATTTGGACGATGTAATTGTTTTCCGCAAAAACGGAGTGTACAAGATTTCAAAGATTTCCGACAAATTTTTTATCGGTAATGACGCTATGTACATCAATATTTTCCGCAAAAACGACGAAAGAACAATCTACAATGCAATTTATCGCGACGGCAAAACTGGCATAACGTATGCTAAACGCTTTTCTGTAAAAGGTATAACCCGCGACAAAGAATACGATTTAACGCAAGGGACAAACGGCTCGATGGTTACGTATTTTTCAGCAAACGCAAACGGCGAGGCTGAAAAAATAAAAGTAATTTTAAGACCAAAAGCAAAACTCAAAAAACGCAGTTGGGAATTTGATTTTGGCACGTTGGCTGTCAAAAACCGCGCTTCGATGGGAAATATCGTTACGAAATATCCGGTCTTGAGAATTACAAAAATAACAAACGGCGTTAGCACGTTAGGTGGCTTGAAAATTTGGTTTGACAGTTCGGTTTCAAAACTCAACACACAAGAAATTGGCGAATTTTTGGGCGAATTTTCAGGCGATGACAAAATCGTAACAATAAGAAAAACGGGTCATTATAGAGTTACGGGTTATGACCTTAGCACTCATTTTGACGACGATATAATTTTGATTCGCAAATTCAATCCCGAAGAGATTTATTCTTTGGCTTATTACGACGATGACCTTGGTTTTTGTTATTTGAAACGTTTCAAAATTGAGGATACTGACAAAGAATTATACCTACTTGGCGATAGTAATCAAAGTAAACTTTACGATTTAACCGTTGACCAAAATCCAATGTTGAAAGTAACTTTCGGAGGCAAATATCAAGATAGACCCGAAGAAACAATTGACGCAGTGGAATTTATCGGCGAAAAAAGTTATCGTGCGCACGGCAAACGTGTCAGCATCTATACCGTTGAAACAATGCAATTCTTCCATAACCCCGAAGTCCCCGAAGACGACGAGACAGACCAAGGAAACCCTGATGAATGGGAAGACCCAGATTTGGAGGTTGTTAACGAAGAAGGTCAGATTATAATGAAATTATAGATGAAAAAAATATTTGCAATTTTGGCTATTATTTTCTTGATTTCGATTTGTTGCAACGCTCAAACCGAAGAGGAAATAATAGCCGAAAAACTTTTAACAAAGTTAAAAACCGAATTACTTGATATTTCTCAAAAGCAACTTAAAATCAATGATATAGCAATCAATGATGACGGTCATTGGCTTATCTTGTACGAAGATGTTGGATATAGTTTCAGTTATGTAGATTTAGAATTGGAAAAGCAACTTCTCGACAAAAATTCAAAAGGAGTAAAACTAAAACAAGCCCTTTTGAAAGGCAATTCATGGGTTTTGCTTTTTTCTGACAACGATTTTGCTCAATCAGGCTTTGATAACACAGTAGTTTCTGTCCTTAACAATTGCAAAAGCAAAAACAAAAATCTAAACGGCATTTTTTTAGGCGATAACGGCGAAATACTTTGTTTGTACGCTACAAATGGTTATGTTGCCAAAAAATGTCCGAAAAAAATGATAGACAAATTAGTTTTAATCAATAATAAACAACAAAAACTACGTAATGCGGCGTTTTCTTCAGAGGGTTGGATTTTGCTCTATTCTGACAAATCTTTCTGTTTTTATGGCATACCATCATCGTTGGAAACCTTTCTAAAACAATGCGTTAAAAACAACAACAAAGTTAATTTAGTAAGGATTTTTCACGACAAATGGTTTGTTGTCTACAACGACTACAAAATTCAAACCAATGTAGAAAACGAATAAAAATCTATTGATTATTATTCAAAAAAAAAGGTTGTCTGTTTTTTGGACAACCTTTCGTTTTGAGTAATTCAAAAAAAGTAAATTTATTATTATTTTTCCTTGTCTTTTGCAAAAACGTTTTTATAAACCAATCCAGCAAGACCTGCGCCAACCAAAGGAGCAACTATAAAGAGCCACAACTGACTCATAGCCAAAGCATTTTCAGAAAACAAAGCCTGAGAAATACTACGTGCAGGATTTACACTTGTATTGGTCAAAGGAATACTTACAAGGTGAATAAGTGTAAGAGTAAGACCGATTGCAAGACCAGCATTGTTACCAGCACCGCCTTTGTCGGTAGCACCAAGAATTACGATAAGGAACAAGAATGTCAAAACACATTCAATCAAGAATGCTCCCAATGCACTGCAATCTTTATAACCAGCAGCACCATTGTAGAAATCTTTTCCATAACCGTTAGCAGCAAAATCGCCAGCACTCTGACCACATTCTTTTACAACAATATACAACACAACGGCTGCAAGAATTGCTCCAACAATCTGTGCCAAAGAATACAAACCGAAATCTTTTCCGCTCATTCTTCCGCCAACGTATGCTCCGAATGAAACAGCAGGATTAAGATGCGCTCCCGAAATATGACCAATTCCGTAAGCCATTGCCACTACAGTAAGACCAAAAGCGATAGCAACGCCCAAAAATCCAACCTGACCTCCAGCAAAAACGGCAGTACCACAACCGCCCGCTACAAGCGTGAATGTTCCAATACATTCCGCTACTAATTTTTTTGTTAATGCGTCCATTTTTTTAAATGTTTTTTGATTAAAAATTGTTACCGAAAATTATGTATAAAATTTCAATCTAAGAAATTTTTTTTAAGTTTTTTTTGTACTAATTTTTAATTCGTTGAAAACGAAAGTTTTTTAATATGCTCTTGCAAACACAACTCTCTGTTTTGAAGGTTTACCAGTAAGCATATCAACACCATCTTCCAGAGGATTGTTAAGAGGAATACAACGAATTGTAGCCTTAGTTTCTTCTTTAATTCTTTCCTCTGTTTCGGCTGTACCGTCCCAAGGAGCATAAACAAAACCGCCCTTGTCTAATGCCGCTTTGAAATCGTCATAATTATCAACTTTATAACTATGCTCCTGACGATATTTTAAGGCTTTTTGATATATATTCTTCTGAATTTCGTCCATTAAATTATAAACTAATTCGTCAACGCCCTGAATATCAACCGTTTTTTTCTCCATAGTATCTCTACGGAAAACTTCAATTGTATTGTTTTGCAAATCTCTTGAACCTATTGCAAGCCTTACAGGAACACCTTTTAATTCATAATCATGAAATTTCCAACCCGGCTTTTGATTATCTGAATCATCAAATTTTACTTCCAAGCCTTTTTGTTTCAGGCTTTTGATAATAGGTTCTATCTTTTGATAAATAGCGTCAATTTCTTCCTGTTTCTTAAAAATAGGAATTATAACCACATGAAGAGGTGCTAATCTTGGCGGCAAAACAAGACCGTTATCATCAGAATGTGTCATAATAAGCGCACCCATAAGTCGAGTTGAAACGCCCCAAGAGGTTGCCCAAACAATTTCTTGTTTACCTTCTTTGTTAAGGAATTTAACATCGAAAGCCTTAGCAAAATTTTGTCCCAAGAAATGCGAAGTACCCGCTTGAAGTGCTTTCCCGTCTTGCATCATAGCCTCAATACAGAAAGTCTCCAACGCACCAGCAAACCTTTCTGAAGGAGTTTTAACACCTTTCAAAACTGGAATTGCGAGTACATTTTCAGCAAAATCAGCATAAACGTTAAGCATTTTTTGAGCCTCTTCCAACGCCTCTTCCTTAGTAGCGTGAGCCGTATGACCTTCTTGCCACAAAAATTCTGCCGTTCTAAGGAAAAGTCTTGTACGCATTTCCCAACGTACAACGTTAGCCCACTGATTAATCAAGATAGGCAAATCTCGATACGAATGAATCCAATTTTTATAAGTGTTCCAAATAATTGTTTCAGAGGTTGGTCTAACGATAAGTTCCTCTTCCAATTTTGCGTTTTCGTCAACAATAATGTCTTTGCCATCTGCCGAATTTTTCAGTCTGTAATGCGTTACAACGGCACATTCTTTTGCAAAACCTTTTACATGTTCGGCTTCACGCGCAAAAAATGATTTCGGAATAAAAATAGGAAAATATGCGTTTTTGTGTCCCGTTTCTTTGAAACGTCTGTCAAGTTCGTCGTGCATTTTTTCCCAAATGGTATAACCATAAGGTTTGATTACCATACAACCTCTTACTGCGGAATTTTCCGCAAGGTCGGCTTGAGTTACAAGGTCGGTATACCATTTAGAATAATCTTCCGACCTTTTGGTTATAAAATCTGCCATTTTTTTCTTTTCTTTACTTAAAATTTTATTTCCGCAAAAATAATAATCTTTTGAAAAAAAATCAAAAAATTACCATTTTTTCTTTACGGAGTACGGCAATTTCATTTAAAATTTTAACACCGAATTAAACGAATAAAACAAAACAATTTATTAAACTAATAAATTAAAAATCAACAAGTTAATTTTTAATTTTACAANNNTTAAATTCGCTGCCGCTTGCGGCACTTTGTTTAATGTAACTTTCTGTAAGACAATTTCGTTTTATTCGTTTAATTCGGTGTTAAATGAAATTGCCGTGTTTACGGAGTAAGTTTCTTTACCGAATATGTTTTGTCAGGTGTTGTTATAGTTAACGAAGCAAAACCGCCATAATAGTAAATAATTTTTTCATAACTATATATTTTTTAATGTTTATTTACTACTATGACGGTTCGATTATATAAAAAGTTACAGTTGAAAAATTTTTTTTTCTTTACATAACACTTTTTATTTTTTCAATCATATCTTCTGCGAGTTTGTCCGCCAAAGCCTGAGATTTTGCTTCGGTATAAATTCTAATAATCGGCTCGGTGTTAGATTTTCTTAAATGAACCCAATTTTCTTTGAAGTCGATTTTAACGCCATCAATTGTTGTAACTTGAGTATCAGGCATTTTTGAATAAATGTCTTCCATTTTTTTCAAAAGCGAATCCACATTGATTTCTTCAGTCAACTGAATTTTGTTTTTACTCATAAAATATTGCGGATAAGTATTTTTAAGTTCTGACACTTTCATTTTTTTCTTAGCCAAGTAACTCAAAAACAAAGCAATACCAACAATTGAATCTCTTCCGTAATGTAATTCAGGATAAATTACGCCGCCGTTACCTTCGCCACCGATAACGCAATTGATTTCCTTCATTTTTGTAACAACATTCAATTCGCCGACTGCTGAGGCTTCGTATTTTGAGCCATATTTTTCGGTAACATCTCTTAGCGCACGACTCGACGAAAGATTACTTGCCGTATTACCTTTTGTGTTTTGCAAAACATAGTCAGCAACTGAAACCAAAGTGTATTCTTCACCAAACATTTCGCCATCTTCTTGCATGATTGCAAGACGGTCAACATCAGGGTCAACAGCAAAACCAACGTCCGCTTTTTTATCTTTAACTTCTTGAGCCAAAGAAAGAAGATTTTGTTTTAAAGGCTCAGGATTGTGAGCGAATTTGCCGTCAGCCTTAGAATTGATAATAAAGAAATTTTTAACCCCTAATTTTTCCAATAATTTTGGCACTGCAATCGCGCCTACCGAATTTATAACGTCAACACAAACACTGAAATTTGCATTTTTTATTGCCTCTACATCAACGAGTTTCAATGCCAAAACTTTCTGAATATGAACATCTTCAAAGTTTTTAACGGTTTGTATTTTGCCAAGATTTTCTACTTCTACAAACGAAGTTTCTTTTTCGGCTTTCAAAGAATAATCAATTACAAATTTTCCATCTTCGGCATTAAGAAACTCACCTTTGGAATTAAGAAGTTTCAAAGCATTCCATTGTTGAGGGTTATGACTTGCGGTTAGGATAATACCGCCATCGGCTTTGAACTCTGTTACCGCAATTTCGGTTGTAGGAGTTGTTGCAAGGTCAATATCAATAACGTCAACACCACAGAAAGTTAAAGTACCGATAACAACCTGTTTTACATTTTCGCCAGAGATTCTTGCGTCTCTACCGACAACAACAGTATATTTATCTTTTTTCGACTGTGTTTTAAGCCATTGCGAATAAGCAACGGTGAATTTTACAATGTCAAAAGGAGTAAGATTGTCGCCCGAAAAACCACCGACAGTACCTCTTATTCCCGAAATAGATTTTATTAACGACATATTTTTAGTAAAGTTTTAAATAACTATAGGAATTTCCAATTATTGAAAGATATTTTTTGAAATTTTCCTGACTAATAACCACTGTACCAGTACAATCGTTAGGATGAAAACTCAACGAAGGAAAATTTTTAAGATTTTCGTCCAAAAACAAATGAACATGATTTTCTTTGTCGTTGATAAGTCCAAAAGGCGACACACTACCGGGAATAAGACCCAAATATTTTTCCATTCTCTCTTGAGAAGCAAAAGAAAGTTTACCCGGCGAAGGTAAACCTTTTGATACCAAATCCTCTTTCAAAATATGTTCAAGTGAATGAATATCAAGGTCATAATCACAATTAAAACATACCAAATAATGTTTATTGCCTTTATGATTACGAAAAAAAAGATTTTTGCAATGCACCGACCCATCGTTGCGCCACCATTGTTTTGCCTCAACAATAGTTTTTCCTTCAGGGTGGTC
>CAJOGF010000077.1:11647-25165 GCA_905233995.1 uncultured Bacteroidales bacterium
TCATAACTTTCAAATTCTATTGAATTGGACGACAAAAAATTATAGACAATCTCTTTTCTGGTCATTTATAAAAAAAGAATAATTTGTTTTTTTACCAAACTTTGTTCATACTTGCGTTATACTCATAACCCAATGATTTCAAATGAGTTAAAAGTTCTTCCAAATTAATATCCATATCCTCGCACAGAGCCTCAAGCGAGAAATATTCGTCTCTTAACTTTGTATTTAAGAAACTAACAAGTATTGCCGGGTCTTTAGGTAATTTATCCATTTTGTTTATACATTAATATATTCAGTTGTTTTAACAAAAGAAGAATTTTCTTCTGAAATAATTCTGTTGTTGTCATCACGAGTGATAACCGAAGTTGCTATTTTCTCACCTAATGAAGAAAACGTTGTTTTTATGATTTTGTTATTTTGATTGTCATATTCGTAAATTGATTTTTCCAAACCGCAAATCTCCTCTTGAACAATTTGTCCAAAAGAATCGTATTTAAGCAACGTTTTTTTTATCTCCATGCCGCTTGCATTTAATTCGCTTTTTATGATAGGTCGTTTTGAAATATCATAATACCAAATGCACCGCTGAATTTCTTCGTCAAAATCATTTATCGTTCTTACCATCAAGTATTCAGGGCAATAATAAAAAAACTTTAACATTCCAGAACCATCTTCAAAAGTATATTCCTCTGTACTTACTTCTTTGTTTTTTCGGTTATAATAAAACTTTACTTTTTCAAGCACAGCATCCGACGGACTGAAAACCTCGGTAAGTTTTTTTAAATTTTCCCCGTTGTAATAAGATACACTTTTTTTGTACAAATTACCGCTTTCGTCAAAGTCCTTTCTCAAAATTTCGTTACCTTGGTCATTAAGTTCCAAATAACAAACAGGAAATTCTCTGTCGGTATTCTTGAATTTTACTTTTGTAGAAATAATTGTCGCCATTAGTTATCATGTTAAAGTAATATTAATCCTTGCGACAAATATAACATTATTTTAACAAATAAGCAACTTTCTACTGATTTTTTATTAACATTAACTAAAAAAAGTTATTCGTACCTTTTAATTTTTGCACCTAAAGCCTTCAAACGGTCTTCAAGATTTTCATAACCTCTGTCGATTTGTTCAATATTGTAAATTATTGACTTTCCTTCAGCCGAAAGAGCAGCAATCAAAAGTGCGACTCCGGCTCTAATGTCAGGCGAGGTCATTGTAGTGGCTTTCAGCGCAAATTTATGGTCAAGACCGATAACCGTAGCCCGATGCGGGTCGCAAAGAATAATTTGCGCACCCATATCAATTAGTTTGTCAACAAAAAACAATCTTGATTCAAACATTTTTTGATGAATCAAAACGCTGCCTTTTGCTTGAGTTGCAACAACAAGCAAAACGCTCAACAAGTCAGGCGTAAGTCCGGGCCAAGGAGCATCAGCAATTGTTAAAATTGAACCGTCAATATACGAAGAAATTTCATATCTATCTTGTTTTGGGACAATAATATCGTCGTAAACCTCCTTTATAACAATGCCAAGTTTTCTGAAAGCATTTGGAATAAGTCCAAGATTTTCTCTGCTGACATTTTTTATTCTGATTTCAGAGCCTGTCATTGCTGCAAGTCCAATAAACGAACCTATTTCAATCATGTCTGGCAAGCAACGATGATTACATCCTTTCAAAGACGATACTCCACTAATTTTCAGAAGGTTACTACCAATTCCTAAAATATTAGCACCCATCAACACAAGCATTTTGCAAAGTTGACAAATATAGGGTTCGCAAGGTTTCGCCTTTTGCCAAAACTGCCGCCATCACAACATTTGCCGTTCCCGTTATTGAAGCCTCTTCCAACAAGATATACGTTCCTTTAAGATTTTTTCCGTTAATTGTGTAAGAGGAGTTTTTGACATCAAAACTAAACTCTGCGCCAAGTTTTTTTAACCCAATAAAATGCGTATCAAGATGACGTCTACCGATTTTATCGCCACCGGGTTTAGGCAAAAAAGCATACCCAAATCGTGCCAAAAGAGGACCAACAATCATAACTGAACCTCTTAATTTTGCACTTTTTTGTCTGAATGATTCTGTTTTTAGGTAATCGAAATTAATACTCTGAGCCTCAAACGCATAAACATTTTTCTCAATATGACTTACCTTAACACCAATATCTTGCATTAAACCTATAAGGTTGATAACATCAGAAATTTCAGGAACATTTTTAATAACAACTTTTTCTTCTGTCAAAAGGGTTGCGCAAATAACTTCAAGAGCCTCGTTTTTAGCACCTTGCGGAATTATTTCGCCTGATAATGATACACCTCCTGTTATCTCGTAATAAGCCATATTGATTATTTGTTTTTGTTAATCTTTAATTATTTTTATGAAATCCGTTGTTCTGAAAATAACGACGATTATTGTTGTTATTATTGCTATGATTTTGAGAATTTCCTCTTGAAGAATTATTACGGCTTTGAAATCCTTGATTATTTTGATTGTTATTACGAGTTTTGGCTTTCATAAATTCCTTTCCGTCAATAAGTTTCAAATCATCGTCCGTTACTTGAAGTTCACCGCCAGAACTCTCTTTCAAAACCTTGAAGACAACCTCATCGTTGATATTTTCTTTATTCCAAAGCACATAAGATTTTTTCATGTGATTAGTAATTGTTCTAATCATTTCGTTTCTTCTGACAGGATTGCTAATATTTTTGCATTTTTCCATCAGTTTTTCTACGATTCTGCCAAAAACAGGATATTTCATATCGTTTTCATAACGTTCTATAGGTGAAGGTTTTGAATGAAGATTGTCCTTATCAGGAATAGGATAAGGAGAATATTTTGCAAGTTGAAAATCCGACATTATTGCAAGATGATCCCATAAAAGATGTTTAAAATCGGGATTGTCCCTTAATTGAGGATTAAGATTTCCCATTACGGCGATAATCGCCTTGACAGATTTTTCTCTGTCGCTTTCGTCTTTCAACGATACGGCATAGTCTACAAGTAACTGAACGTTACGACCATATTCAGGAAAAGCCAAAGTGCTTCTTGATGTGTTGTATTCCATAAAATATCTTTAAAATATTAATTATCAATTATTTTTAAATTAGGCAGAGTATATTTTAACAATAAGACTTTGCGTCCGACACTTAAAAAATTTACTACAATTTGCTTGCCATTTGAAGAATCGTTAACAGCGGCGATTTTTCCTCTACCAAAAACAGTGTGTTGAATTTCAACACCTTCCACAAATTTATCCATATCTTTGTCGGAAGTCTTTGTTGACGAAAATCTAAAAGAAGAGAGTTTTTTCAAACGGTTTTCTTCCGCCATTTTGTTTAAGGAATTAGGATGACGTTTCATCGAAAAAGGTTGGTCTGAGGCTTTAAACAAAGATTCGCCCCCAACGCCAAAATCCAAATACCTACTATCGATTTCTTTAATAAATCTCGAAGGAGAAGCCGTAGTCAACTGTCCCCATTTATAACGCATTCTCGCGAAGGAAATCGTGAGTTTTTTTTGCGCCCTTGTAACGGCAACATAAAACAACCTTCGTTCTTCTTCCAAATCTTTTTCGCTCATAACAGATTTTGCAGATGGGAACAAACCTTCTTCAACACCTGCTAAGTACACATTTTTGAACTCCAATCCCTTTGCCGAGTGAATAGTTAAAAGAGAAACCTTATTATTATCGCCTTTGTCCTCATCGGCATCGGTCATAAGGGAGACATCATCAAGATACTGAGCCAAAGAAAGAGGAGTATTTTCTCTTTTTTGATAATCCTCCGACATGGCTTTTATACCATTCAAAAGTTCTTCTATATTTTCATAACGGGACTCACCATCCTTTGTTTTGTCAGACTTCAAATCAGCCAAAATTCCTGATTCTGAAGCAATTTTCATTGCTGCTTGATACGCATCTGAAACTTGGATAAATTGATGAAATCCATAAATCAACTTCATATAATTAGCCAAAGCGTTAATAGTTCTTGGAGAAATACCAGCAGAAAATTCATTAATTCTTGCAACAGTATTCCAAACACTTAAACCTTGCGCTGTTGCAATTTGCGAAATTTTTGCCATTGTAGCATCGCCAATTCCTCTTTTAGGGTAATTAACTGTTCTTAAAAATGCTTCGTCATCATTACCGTTGACCGCAAGACGCAAATACGAAATCAAATCTTTTACCTCTTTTCGTTGATAAAACGACATTCCACCATAGATTTTGTACGGGATAGAGCGTTTCATAAGCGATTCTTCCAAAATTCTTGACTGAGCGTTAGTTCTATAAAGTATCGCAAACTCTGAATAATCCTCAGCCAAACCTTTTTCGATTTTTTTCAAAATATCGGCAGCGATATTAAAACCTTCATCGTTATCTGCTTGATTTTCAATGACACGGATTCTATCACCTAACTCGTTTTCAGAAAACGAATTTTTTTTCATCTGTCTTGAATTACAAGCAATAACAGTATTTGCTGCATTTACAATTGTTTGAGTGCTACGATAATTTTGTTCGAGTTTAAAAATTTGAGCCTCTTTGTAATCCTTTTTGAAATTAAGAATATTTTCGATTTGTGCACCTCGAAACGAATAAATACTTTGAGCGTCATCACCTACCACAAAAACATGTCTATGAACATTTGCTAAGGCTTTAACGATATTGTACTGAACAGAATTTGTATCCTGATACTCATCAACCAAAATATATTTGAACTTTGAGGCATATTTCTGAACCACCTCTGGATGATTTTTAAAAAGTATCTGAGTCTGTAACAACAAATCATCAAAGTCCATTGCATTAGCACTTTTACATTTTTTTACATAAAGAGAATAAATCTTAGCAATCAAAGGCTTGTGAGCATTGCAATCGTCAGCGTAATAAGGGCTTGACTCATATTCTTGAGCAGTAATAAGTCCGTTTTTTGAAGTTGTTATTCTATTATAAACTTCGTTGACAGGATACTTTTTGTCGTCCAAATTCAAATCTTTTATAATGCTCTTAACAAGTTTTTTTGCATCTTCAGCATCATAAATTGTGAAATTTTTTTTGTATTCGGTTTTTTCGATTTCAACCCTCAAAATTTTCAAAAAAACAGAGTGAAAAGTACCCATCCATAATTTTGCAGCCTTCTCCTGCCCTATTTTTTTGGCAATTCTTTCTTTCATTTCTCTTGCAGCCTTGTTAGTGAAAGTGATAGCAAGAATATTCCAAGGTTGATAACCACTTTCAAGAAGGTGCATAATCTTATAGGTCAAAACACGAGTTTTGCCCGAACCTGCTCCAGCAATCACCAATGCCGGACCATCAATATATTCTACCGCAGCACGTTGCGGCTCGTTGAGTTCGTCTAAATAAGACATTTCGATATAAAAAAAATTCTACTTTCTGTAAGCAATATATTGTGAAAAAATAATGAATAATTCGGTACAAAGACTTGTAAGAATTATTTTTAAAAATGTTCTGAAAAAATTTTCAAAACCAAACACATCCAACATAAAATATAAGATATGATGAACCAAAACAAGCGATATTGAATAACTTAAAAACCAATTCCAACCCATTTCCATTAGATAAGGATGAGTTCCGTTTTCATAACCATCGCGAGGGGAAATATATTCCAAAACCTTAGTTCTCATATAAGCCATAAAAACCGTTGCTGCCGAATGTAATCCGGGCGTATCACAAAAAACGTCAACCGACCAACCTGTAAGAAATGCAAACAAAAGTTGCAACCATGCCGGTACCTCGTATGGTACTGCAAGCACAAAAAGAACGTAAAACAACGGCGTGATTCCAAGCGAGCCGATATTGATATTATTGAAAATCATTATCTGCATCAACACCAAAACGATGTAAGTCAGTAATATTTTAGAATATGCTCTTATGTTCATTATTGTGCGACTTTATCCTCCATATTTTCAAGCGAAAATTGCTCTTCTTGCATAAGGTTTTCGATAATGAAAACGTTAGAAACGCATTTTAAATCAGTAAGAAAATCAATTTCGATAGTATAAAAATTATCTTCACTGTTTTTTTCAAAAGAACTTATAACACCAATCGGTATGTTAGGAGGGAAAATCGCAGAATAACCACTTGTTACAACAGTATCGCCTTGATGTATTTCCACATGATTTGGGATTTCTGTTAAAATAGCCTTCCTATAATTTTCTCCAAGCCAAATAACCGAACCGTAAAAATTACTATCTTTCAGTTTAGCAGAAAGATTTACTTTTTTATTAAGGACTGAAATTGCCAACGAAAAATTATCACTGACACCTACAACAATTCCTACAACACCAGAAACAGAAACAACACCCATATCTTGCTTAACACCATTTTTTCTACCTACATCAAGAGTTAGAAAATTATTATTTTGTCTTGACACGGAATTTTTTATAACAGATGCCGTCATATATTTATATTTCAATTTTTTGCTTACAGTATCAACATTATTATGGAATCTTGCTGTATCAGCGATAAAAGCACTTTCATTAACACTATTGAACTTGAGCAAAGTCTGCATTAATGCAACATTTTCTTCCCTCAAGTAAAAATATCCCACATAGCGCCATACAAAATCATAAACTTTACCCGTTATATAGTTCGCAGAGGTGTTGAAAATAGAATTACGTTTTACATCACCTCCAACAACCATAACAATAGATAGAATTTCCAAAATGATGAAAATCAGAAACAAATGTATTTTCTTTAAAAATATAAGAAGACTATCCATACAAAAATCCAAATCCGTTTCCCTCTTTCGTGAGCCAAAAAAAGGGAAACGGTTCTTAAAAAAATTTCAATAAATCTTACTTCAATAAAAACGGAAATTTATCAACATTTTTTAAAGCGATACCCGTACCTCTTGCAACAGCATGAAGAGGGTCGTCCGATACAATAACATTGATATTTGTTTTTTCTGTCAGACGCTTATCCAACCCTCTAAGCAATGCGCCACCACCTGTAAGGTGAATACCATTTTTGAAAATATCAGCATACAATTCTGGTGGCGTTTGTTCCAAAACATTAAGAATTGCTGTCTCTATTTTTACAAGTGATTTGTCCAAACAATGAGCAATCTCTTGATACGAAATAGGAATTTCAACAGGAAGTGCCGTCATCTGGTGAGGACCTCTTACCATATAGTCAGCAGGTGGGTCTTCCAAATCTGTAATGGCAGAGCCAACGTTGATTTTAATTGCTTCAGCAGTACGGTCAAAAACCTTTATATTATGCTGATGACGCATATATTCCATAATATCTTCGGTAAAATCATCACCCGCAATACGAATACTTCTGTTGCAGACAATACCACCTAACGAAATAACAGCGATTTCTGTTGTACCACCACCTATATCAACAATCATATTTCCTTCAGGTGCTTCAACATCAATTCCGATACCCAAAGCCGCAGCCATAGGCTCAAAAATCATCCACACTTCTCTTGCGCCAGCATGTTCGGCAGAATCTCTAACAGCACGTCTTTCAACCTCCGTAGACCCAGAAGGTATACCAACAACGATTTTTATGGCAGGATTAAAAAGCATTTTCTTGCGGTTTCCCATTTTTATCATACCGCGAATCATCATTTCAGCAGCCTTAAAATCCGCAATAACCCCGTCTCTCAAAGGTCTGATTGTTCGTATATTTTCGTGTGTCTTACCATGCATCAACTGCGCTTTCATACCTATAGCAATTGTTTTTTCTGAGGTATGATCCAAGGCTACAATACTCGGCTCGTCAACAACAATTTTGTCCTTCATTACGATGACAGTATTTGCCGTGCCAAGATCCATAGCCAATTCTTGTGTCAAAAATGAAAACATTCCCATTATATTTTTAACTTATTTTTTCCTATTATTAAATTCGGCTTGATTTTTGTATTACAATTTAGTTGCCAAATATTATTTAACTCGGTTGCAAATATAGATTTTTTTTTTTAAATAATTCTATAATTTGCAACAAATTTTCATTTTTTTATTCAAAAAGTAACTTTTTGACCTCTTGTGCCAAGTTTTCAAGACTTATTTCCGTCTGAACTTTAGATTTCCACTCATTTTTGTCGGAAATTTGCTGCGAAAGAAGTTTCCCAAGTTTAAGATTTTTAACAGTTGCGACCCCTTTTTGAGCCTCATCCTCTCCTATTATAATAGCCAAAGGACAATTATTTTTGTCAGCATACGACATTTGATGTTTCAAACCACGCTTTGCACCGTAATAAATTTCGGTGTTGATACCCGCATTTCTTAACTGCATAGCCGTTTTTTGATAAAGTGGCATCAATTTTTCGTCAAAAACAATTACAATAACAGGACCTGAAATTTGTTTAGGAGCCTGACCTGTTAACGTTAACAATTCTGCTAAACGGTCAATACCAATAGAAGCACCAGTTGCGGGCACTTTTATTCCCAACAAATTTTCAACAAGACCGTCATAACGACCACCGCCACAAATACTTCCAACTTTTCTTTGTCTACCTTTTTCGTCAGTATAAGTCTGAAGCGATTCTACCTCATAAATAGGTCCGGTATAATAACCAAGCCCTCGAACCATTGAAGGGTCAAAAATTGCAACCTCTTCATTAAAGCCAAGATTAGTTAAAATTTCATCAATTTTTTCCAACTCTTGAACACCTTCTTTATAAATCTGATTTTCAAAAGACGGTTTACCTTTTAGTTTTTCAAGAGTTTCTTTGCGAGTTAAATGAATTTCAAAATCTTTTATATAATTGATAATCAAATCAATATTCTTTTCTTCGAGCCCAAGACCGGGAATTTGAGCACCTGAAGTCTCGTCAACTCTGCCCTTACCGAGTTCTTTTGCAAGATTTTCTATACCAACCTTATCGAGTTTGTCAATAACGCGCATAACAGCGGTCTCATCGTCTGCATTGCTGATTCCAATAAAAGCCAAAAGTCCATTGACAATTTTTCGATTGTTGATTTTAATTAAATAAGTTCCGCGTTTAAGTCCAATATTTTCAAGGGCTTGCGATAGAATCATACAATTTTCGGCATCGGTTGCGACATCTTCGGTTCCAACGGTATCAAAATCCATTTGCCAAAATTCACGGAAACGACCCGGATCCAATTTGGCTTCAAATCTAAAAACAGGTCCATATTGAAACCTTCTAAAAAGATTGGTTTTACCTTGAATTTCACCCCTTAAATGCTGCTGCCAAAGGCCCTCGGCATAAACCCTCGCCAAAGGCGCAGTAAGGTCGTAACGCATTGCAAGATAATGATTTTCCATTATGACATTATTGGCAGAATCTCGCATTTCTTTGCCCAAAGTGTCATAAACAGGCTCCTGCTCTGGATTCTTGAACGAATAAACGCCTTGTGCAACTGAATCATTATCAGGAAGATATTTACCAAGACATTCCGCATATTCCAAAATAGGACTGTCAAAACGCGAAAAACCAAATCTACGGTATATTTCGCTTGCTTTTTCAATAATAAACTCTCTCAGAGCATTTTGTGTTGAATTAATATCTCTGAATCCCTTAACTTTTTGGGGTACAATTCCTCTCATAATTTTTTTGTTTTATTAATTATTTTTGTTCAAATTCCACTCTAAGAGCGGCATTTTCTTCTTTAATTTCAAAATCTTTGTAAACAAATTTTCCGTTAACCATTGTTGCACAAACTTTACCTTTAAATTTTATTCCATTAAAAGGCGACCATTTGCAACGGCTCAAAACCTCCTTATCAACAACAGAAAATTCTTTTTCGGGATCTAAAATTGCAATGTCAGCAAAATAACCTTCCCGCAAAAAGCCACGATTTTTAATCTTGAAAATTTCAGCAGGATTATGACACATTTTTTGCGCCATAATTGAAAGCGGAAAAACATCTTTTTTTGCTAAATCAAACATCACTGCCGAGGAAAATTCAACCGACGGCATTCCTGAAGGTGCTTCAAAATACGGTTTCAACTTTTCATCTTTTGTATGTGGAGCATGGTCGGTTGCTACGGTATCAACAACGTTATTAACAAGACCTTTTCGCAAAGCATTTCTATCACCTCGAGATTTTATTGACGGATTACATTTGATTCTAATACCAAAAGTCTGATAGTCATCACTCGAAAACCACAAATGAGGAATGCAAACCTCTGAAGTTATCTTTTTGTCTTTCAATGGAATATCATCAAAAAGCAATAGTTCTTTTTTGGTACTCACATGTGCAACATGAAGTCTTGAACCATATTTTTTAGCCAAATTAACTGCTAATTGCGACGATTCAAAACACGCCTTTGCGCTACGGACAAACTCGTGAATTTTTGCAGGCGCATTTTCAGGATACAAAGCCTTGAATCTTTCGGTTTCGGTCTTGATAATCTGTTCGCTTTCGCAATGCGCCACAATAATGGTTGGTGATAATTCAAAAAGTTTTTCAAGACTTTTCTTTTGGTCTACAAGCATATTGCCAGTGGAAGAACCCATAAAAAGTTTGATACCACAAATTTTTGAAAAATCCAATTTAATTATATCATCAATATTTTCGTTGGTTGCGCCAATGAAAAAGGAATAATTAATAAGAGAATTTTTTTTGGCGATTTCAAACTTTTCTTCCAAAAGATCTTCCGTAACGGTAGCCGGTTTGGTATTTGGCATGTCAAAAAAAGTTGTAACCCCAGAAGATGCCGCCGCACGAGATTCGGTAAAAATATCTGCCTTTTGCGTTAATCCGGGCTCGCGAAAATGAACGTGAGTATCAATAAAACCCGGAAAAATTATTTTTCCCGTTGCATCATAAACCTCATCTGCAAGGGGAAGATGTTCAGTATTCTTTCCTCGTTCTATTACTTGCTTAATTTTCTGATTTTCAACAAGTATATGACCTTTAAAAATGCGACCTTCGTTAACTATTTTACCGTTTTTAATTAAAATTTTCATTACTAAAAAATTTTTCTAATTCGATATAAAGCATTTGCGAAGGAAGTCCCATCACGTTGTAATACGAACCTTCAATCCGCGAAATTGCCGAAGCCCCAATCCATTCTTGAACCGCGTATGCACCAGCCTTGTCGAAAGGAGAAAAATTATCAACATAATATTCTATCTCCTTATCGCTCAATTCTCTAAACCAAACGTCAGTAAACGCAGTAAAAGTAACGGTTTTAAATTTATTTTTGATACAAACTCCCGAATAAACAGTATGTTTTTTGCCGGAAAGTTTTTTCAACATTTCAATTGCTTGAAGTCTGCCCGAAGGTTTGCCAAGTATTTCTTGGCCAATCACAACGGTTGTATCAGAGGTGATAACAACCAACTTTTCGTCTTCATGGACTTCTTTTTCAAAGGCTTTGGCTTTTAACTCCGCCAAAAATTCCGACACTTTTTCTTTTGGCATATCCAAAGGATATTCCTCAACAGTATCTTTGGTTATGACACGAAAATCAAAACCCAAAATTTGCATAATCTCCTTGCGACGCGGTGAGACTGAGGCAAGTATGATTTTATATTTTTTCAGTTTTTCGTTTAGTAACATAAACTAATTTTTTTATTTTGCTTCAAATTTTTTGCCCGGATACGAAGTTACCAAATCTTTGAACTCCATTGTAAGAAGCAAAGACGATAATTTCGGCACGGGCAACCCAGTCAAAACGGACAAAGTATCAATGTATACCTGACCATTTTGTCTTAAAACATCAACAATTTTAACCTCTTCTTCGCTCAAAGGCTCCAACGATAGAGATGTTTGAGTTGCTGAATGTTGTTTTTCTTTTTTCCAACCCATCAACCTTTCCAAATCTTCAGCCGAGGTTATTAAGCCCGCTTTTTGTAAACTTATCAAATTATTGCAACCCATATAAAGTTTATCAGAAACTCTGCCCGGAAACGCAAAAACATCACGCTTATAACCAATTGAATAATCAACAGTTATCAATGCACCGCCTTGAATTTTGCTTTGAGCCACAATCAAAGCATCACACAACCCAGCCACTATTCGATTTCGTCTTGGAAAATTATTTCTGCTGACAGGCTCTCCGTAATAATATTCCGTTAACAACATACCTCCACTTTTAACAATATCCGAGGCAAGTTTACGATTTGAGGCTGGATAAATCATATTAAGTCCATGTCCCAAAACTGCAACGGTAGGCACATCGTTTTTGATAGCCGCTTGATGCGAAAAAGTGTCAGCACCAGCAGCCAAACCACTGATTACAACAAAGTTAATATTATCATCTTTTAATTGCTGAACCAAATTGAAAATATTGTTTTTACAATCAGAATCTGCAGAACGAGTCCCAACAATACCAATTGTTCTACGATTGTCTAAATTAATATTCCCAAAACAAAAATACATTGTCGGTGAATCACTACATTGAGCCAATTTTCTCGGATAATCACTATCCTTAAAATACATCACCTTAATTTTTTTTGTAAGACAAATATCTACTTGACTTTTCGCCATATCAATCACTTTTCTATCCTTGATAGCATCTCTAATTTCGGTGGTGATGATTTTTTTTTCGACAAATTCGTTCAAATTTTCAAAGAAATATTTTTCGTCAGGATTTGTTGCCAAAATCTTTCTAACTCCGGCACAACCCACACCCGGAATCAAATGCAAAGCAAACTTATAAACTGATAATTCGTTTGTTAATTCCATTTTTTATTTCGGGGCTTTAAAATACAAGATTATACCGATAATTGTATACAAAATATTCGGAATCCATACCGCTAAAAGTGTCGGCAACGAACTTCCAATTGCAAACTGCGTAAAAATCTGCATAAACAAAATGTAACTGAAACTCAGTCCAAGTCCAACGCCAAGATTAATACCCATTCCGCCTCTGACCTTTTTACAGGAAAGGGTAACACCAATAAGAGTCAGAATAAAACAAGCAAATGGATACGAAATTCTTCGGTAACTTTCCACTTCAAAAACTTCAATATTTTCGCTACCGCGTCGTCTTTGCTCGTCTATATAATCGGTGAGTTCTTTAGAAGTTAAAGTTTCAATTTGATTGAGCCTCTGATTGAAATCCGTTGGCAGAATAGCCAAAACCGTATCCATTGATTTTCCCTTAACAATTGAATCACCGTTAGAAGTGATATATCGGATATAATAATTGGAAATTGTCCATTTATTTTTGGTTGTATCCCAACGAATATCATCGCTCATGAGTTTTTCTTTCATTGTTTTGCCGGAAAATTTTTCCCAACTAAAACGATAACCAATATTTGAAGAGGCATTATAAGATTGAATATAAAGCCTTGTTGAATCGTTAACTTGTCGGTGAATATTTCTATCGGTATTGACATACGCTCTTTTTATATATGTGTTTTCAAAACCAAGACGCACGGCGGTTGCTGGCGGAATAACGTATGCGCTCAAAAAATAAGACAGCAATGCCAAAAGCAAAGCCGATTCAAAATACGGCACAAGAAGCCGTCTAAAACTAATTCCAGCACTTAATATTGCAATTATTTCAGAATTATTTGCAAGTTTTGACGTAAAAAAAATCACCGAAATAAATATGAACAAAAACATGAACAT
>CAJOGF010000078.1 GCA_905233995.1 uncultured Bacteroidales bacterium
TTCGTTGTCAAAACAGCCTATAAATTTGGGCGGGAGAATGTTGTAAGCGTCCTGTTTGATGGTTACAATAAGTTGAGTCAACATTTTATAAATGTCGGTTTGAGACTGTTTTGCCTCAGCCCAAAACAAATACTCAGGATTAATCTTAGAGGTTGATTTTACCGTAAAATCAATCCGTTTGATAATTTCAGCACAATCATATTTCTTAAAATAACGCTGCCAAATCCTATTTTTAAGTTCCTCTTCAAGCATTGCTTTTTAACGATTTTTTCGCTGTAAAATTACGCAAAAAAAACTAAAACGTCAAATAATGCTGCAATTTTTTCAAATCCTTGTCAGAGAAAGCGTTAAGAGTTTGCAAATCGGCTATATGACTAAATGTTTTGCCCAAAGAAAGATATTCTACAATCTTTTTTGCTTGAAAATCTGTAAAATACGGATGCTTTTCAAGTTCTTCTAAAGTAACTTTGTTGATATTGATTTTTTTTATTTCAACACTTAGACATGTATAAACACTATTTTTCAAAACGTTTGCTCTTTCAAATTTTATACAATCCGAAAGTTGCCAAGGCGCATAAAAATATCCAACATCTTCTCTAAACTTTATCACCTTATCAGCCTCCGAAAAACTAAAACCAACCTCAACCAACTCTTCTAAACTGGCTAAATTAAGGTCGCAAAATTTCTTGCCGTCAAAAAGTCGAGGCAAATCTATTTTAATATATTTTTCAAGTTCTCTATATTTTTGATTGTCAATAAAAAAAACTGTTGAAAAATCTTTTTTTACATAAAATTTTTTGCCCTTCTCGTCCCGAAGTTTCATAAAAGCCTCAATCTGCTTGGTGGAAAAACCAAGTTTATAAAACTCTTCCCTTGTAATAAAATTAGGGTCAAAAACAAAATATTTATCAATTAAAGAATCTCTTTTGGAAGATTTAACAGATTGACATTCAACAGTTTCTGTGTTAATAATAGTTTCTTTTTTTGTTTTTTTCAAGCCGCTTAAAGTCTCCAACAAAACCTTTTTTTCTTCTTCTGAAATTTTTGGCACATTTAAAGCAATTGCTCTTTGAATCACATTTGAAAAACAAAGCAACACAATCAAAACAATACACAAAGATGTTACCTGCCGAATATCTTTTTTTACAACGTATGAATACGACGAATTATTTAAACTATTGAATAATTTCTTTAGTACATTCATAAACAAAAATGAATAGTTAGAACAAAGAAATCAATCAAAAATTATTCCATTATTAGACAAAGCGTTATAAAAGACATCGTGTATTTTTGTTCTGACATCAAGTTTTGTTAACATTCTGCCCCTATCAGGGAAAGTGCTGTTACACAAGAAAATATAAATCATTTTGTTTTCAGGGTCAGCCCAAATGAAAGGACCTGTAAAACCTGAATGTCCAAAACTTTTTTTACTTGCCATTTTTGACGGCGTACCGTTCAACGACGTATCAATCACTGGTTTATCAAAAACGAGTCCTCGACGGTTGCCTTCAAAAGCCTGAGAGGTAAAAAGATTAATTGTAGTATTTTCAAGATATTTTTTTTGATTATAAACGCCACCGTCAAGAAGCATTTGCAACAACACCGCTAAATCGTTAGCAGAGGCGAACAAACCAGCATGTCCTGAAATTCCTCCCATTAAAAACGCACCTTCGTCATGAACTTTTCCACAAACGATGCCTTTTCGCCAAATAGTATCGTTTTCGGTAGGTGGAATATTTTCAAGCATTTTACCGTAAGGATTAAAACGCATTTTCAAACCCAAAGGTCTGTAAAAATTGTCATAAAGAAATGTATCAAAAGCCTTTCCACTGAATTTTTCCGGAAAAAGAGTATAAAGATAAAAGCCAAGGTCAGAATACAAATACGTTCCTTTTTCTGAAAGCGGACTTTTCAGGATTGTACTGCAAATTTGTTGACGCGCATTTCTAACATTATAGTTTTCAGGGTCAGAAAAGATTTCCTCGGACAAATTCTTTAGCATACGTTTTAAATCCAAACCCGCTTTGAAACCCGCCTGATGCGCTAAAGCGTCTCTAAGAGTTGCTCCATTAGAATCAAGCCCTTTGAAATAATCCGTCAACGGCAAATCCAAATCTATTTTTTTGTCCTCATACAATTTCATCAACACCAGTGCAGAAGCCGCAATTTTAGTAACCGAAGCCAAGTCATAAAGCGTTGAATCGTTTACCTTACGAAGACTATCGTATGTAAAATATCCATAACATTTATCAAAGATAACAAATTTATTAACCACACACAAAACCCTACAACCGGGCATTGCTCGCTGTGAAATCGCATCATTAACTATGCTGTCAATAGTTGAAGAAAAGTTGGTTTTAAGACTTGCCTTATTATAAACCAACATTTCAGGTACTTTTGGTTTACAACCCAAAGTCAGAAAAAAAAATAATAAAAACAAAAATACACCACCTTTTTTTGCAACTTCAACCATTTTTTTGAGTTGTTCTTTTTGTTTATCCAATAGTTTTTTTACCAAATCGTTAGGATTAGGGAAAAGAGGCGGCTGACAAAACAACACAATATTATGTTCTTTGACTTCAAAATCAAGACTTTTATCCAATCTTAATGACTCTCCGTCAAGATTTACCCAACCTTTTTTGTTGCCTATCAATTCAACTTTTCTACACTGAACAATCTCAAAACATTTTGACTTATGAGCCCTTCCCAACAAAATATTCAAAAGTACAAACGGCACTCTCCAAAGTTGCGGTTTTTTAACAATCACAACATCCAACAACCCATCGTCCAACTCGGCTTTTGGCGAAATCTTAAAACCAAAACCATACTGAGATGAATTACAAACTGTTACAAGCAAAGCCGTTCTTTCAACTACATTTCCGTCAATATTAAGAGTGTATTTCAATGGTTTATAATTGAAAAAAGATCCCAAAACGGCTTTCATATACGTTTTTAAACCTCTTCCGTCCAAAAATTGATAACGTCTTGCCACTTCGGAATCGTAGCCCGCTCCCGCAAGCGACAAAAAAAACTGCTTATTAACTTCGCAAGTGTCAATCATCTTAAACTCAGCCTTATTTAAGTATTTTACTGCCATGTTAGGCAAAACAGGAATGCCCAAAGCACGGGCTAAACCATTTCCTGAGCCACAAGGAATGATTGCTAAAGCCGTTTCTGTGCCTGCCAAAGTTTTTGCAATTTCGTTTATCGAACCGTCGCCACCGACTGCTGTTATAACATCATAATCTCCAACTTTTTCTTCTGCAATTTTAGTTGCATGACCTGCATATTGTGTATAAGCAACTTGATAATCAAATTTTTGACAGTCTAAATTTTTTTCAATTATTTTTTCTATCTTACGCTGTCTTCCAATTCCCGAAATAGGATTGACAATAAATAAAATCTTTATTTTCTGAGTCATTTACCTTGAAGTTTGCAACAAAATTTTGAGTAATTTTTCCAGCACAAAAATACAATATTTTTTACTATTAAGTTTTTTAACAATAAAAATTAACAATAATTAAACAGACAAAAACGTTATACACTTAGCACTTATTCAAAACAAAATCATTTTTTATGAGAAACATTTTATTACTACTATCAACATTATTAATTTTTGGTTCTGCATTTTCGCAAGTACCTGTTTTTGACACTGAAATTTATCAAAAAGCACTTTGGATGACGACCCGTTATTACGGGGCTCAACGCATGGGAAGCGGCACAAATTGGCTTGTTTGGGACATCAATTACAACACGTCTGACGCTCCTGATAGCATAAAGAAAAAAGTTGTAAAAGCCGCTGACATCAATTTGGGCAAATCTTTTCAAAAAGATAAAGATTATGACGAAAACTACGACCTGACAGGCGGTTGGTTTGACGGCAAAAATTACATACTTGATGGAAACAAATTTTTCTATAGTGTTTACACTCTTCTTTTGGGCTACAGTGAATTTTCTGACGGATACGATGACTTGTACCGCGCTGATTATAACGGTTATATAGTAGCAGGAAAATTCGACTACGAAAACATGAAAGGCACACAAAACTCTATTCCCGATATTTTAGACGAATGTAAATATGCAACAGATTTTATTCAAAAATGCGTGTATAATTCTCAAAAATTTTACTATCAAAAGGGAAATGCCGAATTTGACAACGAACATTGGTGTACATCGGTTTATAAATCAGGATTTAGCAAATCGGAAGGCGGTGAAAGCGATGAGGCAAGAGATATTTTTTGGGCTGACAAGGAAATGACTTCTTTGTCAGCACTTGCAGGAGCATCGCTTGCTATAATGTCAAGAGTGTACAAAAACGATGTTGCTTACGGTATTAAATGTCTTCAAAAAGCAAAAACTGCATACGAATTTGCGACAAAAACTCCATTTGGAAATCCGCAAAAAGAGAAATACTATCCCGATTTAACCATTCTTTGCGCTGAACTTTTCAGAGCAACAAATGATAATCAATATCTCGAAAAATGCAACGAATACACTTCAAAATGGATTGATGAATTTCAGCACAAAACCATTTTAAACTATCTTAACACCGAAGAATTAGCATTGTACGCCTATTGTGCATTAGGCGAAGGAAATACGTATTACGAAAAAGCAAAAGCAAATTTAAAGACACTTGTGGAATCGTACTCAAAAGAAGGTAACATAATTATTTCTGATGACGAAAATTCACCCTTGAAATACGCCGCTTCAGGAGCATTTGCGACAGCACTTTATTCCAAATTATACTCCGAAAAAGACATCAACGCAACTGTCTTATCAACAATTGAATATATTTTAGGCGACAATTCAGCCGAATATAGTTTTATAGTAGGTCTAACAGATAATTGTCCGAAAAAACCGATTTATGCAAATTATTTTCGCTCGGATTTAGGAGATGCTGAAGCCGCTTTTTTAAGCAACAAAAACGCCAAATATCTTCAGTTAGGACAACTTGTGGGCGGCAGCACAAGCCCATTAAATTATGACGATAGTTTTCAAAATCCGCGAAACATTGGCGGAATCGACTTTAACGCTCCCCTTGTTGGTGCGTTAGCATATATTACCCAAAAAATCGCTCCCGTTGACTATTCTAAAGTTACACTCAGAAATATACAAATTAAACGTCAACCCTCCAAAACTATTTATCAAGTTGGCGAAAGTTTAGACGTTTCAGACGGAATCATAACGGCAAATTATTCTGACGGCACTACTCAAGATGTAAAACTTTTAAACTCGATGATTACAAATTTTTCGTCGCAAAAAGGTGGAAAATTTACTTTAACTATTTCATATCAAGGCAAATACGTAAGTTTCCCGATAGAAGTTATCAAAAAAGAAACCGGCATAAACATTTCAAAAAAGCCCAAAACTGAATATGTTATTGGCGAAGATTTTGACCTTCAAGAGGCTGAAATTCAACTTGTTTACAACGACAACACTTTTGATGCTATTCCTCTATCAATGGACATGATAATAGGATTTTCAAGCCTTGAAGCAGGCAAAAAAACAGCAGTAATCAGTTACAAAGATTGGACAACAACACTTTTAATCACCATTCTGTCAAGTCCTATTTCAAGTGCGGAACTCTACAAAACGCCTAACAAAACCGTCTACAATCAATGGGAAACACTTGATGTTATGGGCGGAAAACTTTACATTACTTATCAAGACGGCACCGAAGACGTTTTGGACATAATTCCACAAATGATCAGCGGTTTCAATTCGTCGCTACCGGGAAAAGAAACTCTGACAATTGAATATGGTGGATATAGTTTTGAATACGAAATTGAAATTATAAAACAAGAGACCCCCGTTAAAACCCTTCAAGACAATAAAATAAAAATTTATAGTTATTCACATACTATCCACCTTGAAAACGTTTTAGGCAAAGTTGAAGTTTTTGACATTTCGGGCAGAAAAGTTTTTTCAGGTTTTAACGAAAACGAAATTTTCATCAAAAAAACAGGAATTTATATTGTCAGAACAAAACTAATAACGAAAAAAGTTATGATATACTAAAAAGAAAAAGAGAAAATCAATTGATTTTCTCTTTTTTGGTGCCCCAGACAAGACTTGAACTTGCACCCACTAATGCGTGGACATGCCCCTCAAACATGCGCGTCTACCAATTCCGCCACCAGGGCTTCTTTAAATAGTGCTTTTCTTATTAAGACGGTGCAAAGGTAAAGCGTTTTTTTTTATCCTCCAAATTTTTTTCGACATTTTTCTTAAAAAAATTTCAAACAATTGTTTTTCAAAATATTATAAAGGAATTAAAATATAATTTGTTTTTTCAAAAAAAGAAGTATAATTTTGTTACCATTATGAAAAAACTATTTTTACAAGTCTTTATGCTAATTTTAGCGATTTCAGGCTGTTCTAACAATTTAGAGAGAACTTCAGGCGAATTTTCTGTTTCTGAAACCCAAAAAGTATATTTTTCCCGTTCCAACTTACAATACAATAAAAAAAATAAAACATACTTTTTTTCAAATAGTCAGTACAAAGTTTTCACCTCAAACAACGACACAACCGATTTGTTTGAATATAAAGGGTACGAAAATTTTTTCAACGAAGGCTGTCAATGGCGACTTTTAACAGCACAAGAGTGGGCTTTTTTGTTGTTTGAAAGACAAAACGCTTTCAACCTTTCAACCTTTGCTACAATAAATTCTAAAAAAGGATTTCTACTTCTGCCCGACGATTTTAAACTGTCAAAAACACTAAAAATAAAAACGTTAGCAGAAACCAAAACTAAAAAGGTGTCAGACAAAGAAACAACTTTAGACAAAAAAGTAGACTTGTTTCTTACCAATAATTTTAACACTTCTGAATGGGAAGAATTGGAAAAATTAGGAGCGGTTTTCTTGCCATTTTCTGGCAAAAAAATAAAAAATAACTCGCCATTTTACGACGAAGGAGCATATTGGATAGACTCAGAAGAAGAACATTACGTTACTTTTAGCAGTCAATACTACTCTTCTTATTGCGGTTGCTGCAAAAATGTTTGTAGTTTTTCGGTACGGTTAGTAGTTGACACAAAGTAATTACTTTCCGTGCGTGTCGGATTTTTCATAAATAATTTCAGCCTCTTTTGTGATGACAGTATTTGTACGCTGCTCTATAAGCGAGTTAACTGAATGTTGCATTTTGTCAAGTTGAAACGTTGTACTTTTGATTCCTGATTCCATTTGACGGCGTATGTCTTCAAGGCTCACTTTTTCTTCATACAATTCTTGAAACATTCTTTCAATCTCAATAGTATTGTTTTTCATTGTTGCAAGTTCCAAAAGTAAATCTTGAAGTTTTTTTTCGTAATTGGAATTTGCAACGGTTTGAAGGTAATAATTCTGTTTTGATTCCTCCAAAAGACGGCTCAAATTGCTAATTTCAGCATTTTTTTTGTGTTTTAAATAAAAACCAAAACCAATTGAAGCCAAAAACAACAAACACAACAACACAATCAAAACCACAGTCCATGCTTTTCTTTCAGCAGACCATGTTTTGTATTGTTTATCAAGTTTTTGCGAGATTTCGTATAAAGTCATTTATATTTTTATAACAAAACTAAGGGATGTCATTTTTTATTAAACGGCATCCCCGATAAAAATATTATTTTCTTTTTTTGCAACCAACTATTCAAGCGGAGATTGATCTGCTTGCTGCATAGGACGACTTGCCTCCTGAGCATTTTCAACAGGTTGTTTTTCTGCCATTTTTTTCTTTAAGTTGTCAAGTTCTGAAACTGACGCATCAGCAATTGCTTTTGCCTCGTCAACTTTTGATTCAATAGCCTTTGTTTCAGACATTTTGGCTTTCAATGCAGCCAAATCCGACTGAGCCTGAACACTACCACCGATAGACTTTAATGCACTGTCAATATCTCTTTCGTTGGTATCAGAGGCGATTTCAAGATAAGAATCGGCTAATGCTTCTTGTTGGTCAACTTTTTCTTTCATTTTTTCCAACATAGCAATAGTATCGCTTGAATCTATACCCGCAAGTTGTTTGTTGACATTTGCCGTAGCCTCAGCGACTTTTGCTCTTGCTTTAAGCATTTTTGACTCAGATTTCCACTTGTCGATATTAGTTTTGAGAACCTTAACCGAATCTTCAAGTTTATCAACAGCACCCTGATATTTCTTATAATTAGCCTCCAAAACAGGAAGTTGCTGAACTTTTTGACTTTTCTTTTCAAGACATTGAGTAGCCAATTTGTCTGCTTCAGCCTGCTCCATTTTGCCTAACTCAACGGCTTTTAAGAACATCATAGCCTTGTTTTCATAATCGACAGACTCTTGCTTTGCCCTATCAAGTTCATTTTTTGCCGTAACACAACTTGCTTTTACTTGAGCCAAAGCCTTGATACTATCATCAAGTTTCTTTTCGAGTTCTCTAATGCCTTCTGCGGTCATTTTTACGGGGTCTTCAAGACTGTCCAAAGTATCGTTTACTTCGGATTTACCCCATCTGAATAAACGTTGAAATATACCCATTCTATGTTTTGCTTTATAATTTTATTTTCTACGCCCAAATGTAAAAATATTTTTCATACATACAAAATTTTTTTTTCAACTTTTTTTTAAAAATTACAACAAAAAAATTTGGTAACATTAAAAATAATACATACCTTTGCAACGCAAAAAAAGATAGCGCATGGGAAGTTTCCAGAGCGGTCAAATGGGGCAGACTGTAAATCTGTTGTCTACGACTTCGGTGGTTCGAATCCATCACTTCCCACAATATCAGCAAAGAAAATAAAATGCCGCTGCGAGAAAAAATTTTCACAGCGGCATTTTTTTATGTCCAAACTAAAAACACACACAAAAAAAAACAGACGAAAATTAAGCAACAATTGCAAAACTTTCGTCTGTTTCTTTTTAAGATTAACTATCTAAATATTCCAACTTTTATGCGTTTTCCATTTTCGACTGAATAAATTCAACCGCTTTGTCAACGTTTTCTGTAATATTAAGAACAGTGTCAAGTTGTGAAATAGATATAAGCCTTTCGACTGCGGTCTGTAAACCTGTCAAAACAAAAACGCCACCAGCATTTTTACAAAGTCTATTGGCTACTAATATTGCGCTCAACCCTGAACTGTCACAATAACGCGCCTTTTTTAAATCAATAATGATATTCTTTTCACCGTTACCAGCAATCAAAACCAATTCTGATTTAACAGCCGGAGCAATATGTGTATCCAATTTTTCAACTAATACACTTATAATAGTGTAATTGTCTTTTTTTATTACTTCAAATTGTTTCTCGTCCATAGTTGATTCTATAATTTACTAATTAAAACAATACCAATAACAACTCTCAACTATTGATTGTTACCTACAGAAGAGATAACCTTGTCGGCTTGTTGTTTTGTAATCAAGTCAGCCAAAGTAGCAGGTTTCAATTCGCCTGAAACTGAATTATTTT
>CAJOGF010000079.1 GCA_905233995.1 uncultured Bacteroidales bacterium
TTAGGAATAAACTAAACTTTACATTTTTACAGTCATAAAAAAATTACAAGGTAAAAAATATTTTTTTATCGAAAAAATTTTAGACTTTCGGAATTGAGGCAGAATTACAACACGTCCAAGTTTCAACCTTTAATTCACAACCTCAATTTCGTCATTTTATGTGCGCACACCAAATTCACCGCCACTACCACCACTACACCGACTATCATCTGTCAAATATCGACAGTGAGCATATTAGTTACAAGAAAAATTTTTTTTCAAAAACATATACGTAAAATGAAAAACTTTCGTTATATTTGCAGCGACGGATAAGATTGGCAAAATTACATAGCCAATTCTGATTCCGCAAGGACGTTTATTGACGCGAATCTACTGTTATGCAAAACTTCGCAACTTTTGTAAGATGAGGTAGAGGAAACGGCAATGCAACGTCCGCGTTTATGGTATATAATGGTCTGCTGTACATAAAAAAATGTGCAGTAAAACTTTTATATAGTTTGACGTGGACACTTTGCATTGCTTATCCCATCTCATCTAAGGCAATGCGAAGGCCTGCATACAGTGGGATAAGTTGATGTAAAAACTCCCACGTCTTTTTTTTGTATAATTCCGAGTTTGGGTGAGTGTTCGGCGGAAACATGTTTAATTAATTAAAATTTTTCTGTCGATGAAACGAAGAATTATTTTTCTTATGGCGGTGATGGCAATGTTTGTGTTGCCGCAAGGTGCTAATGCGCAGTGGATTCACTCTCCGATGTGGAAGTTTGGTGGCGACCCTGTAATTGGCGGAGTGTTAGGGTGTTATCAAGCGTTAGATTTTTCTAATGGTATTGCATTGCCCGGTTCTGACGATGAAATTCCAAATGTATCAACAAAAAGAATGTGGGCAAATTGGAGTTGGTGGTATCCGTTTTTCAATTACGAGATTCCATTATTTTTAGGACCTTCCTTTGATTCTCAAAACGGTGAAGTTGAAAAAAAATTTTTCGGACGATTTTTGTATTCCTTTGGGTATCAGTTCGGATATTTTCCGAAAGAAAATTTTCCGATTGGTATGAGAGTGCATTGCTCAATTCAAGGAGAAACATTTGCAGCAAAACTCCCTTTCGAAGAAGAATATTATTACAATATGAGAAATGTTGTTGTTCCGGGTGGTGATATTTTTATTCGCATAGGAAACTATGCCCTAAATGACTTCAATGCAGTATTGGTAGGTGGAATCCAATACAAAAAAGTAATTGGATTCAAGAAGAAACAATGGGAAAAGGTAAAACTATTTTCTTTCGAAGAGTCAGAATACAAATACGAGAAACAAGACAAAAAAGCCTTGAACAGCGGCTTATTGGGAAGTTTCGGTGCGGGCATTATCAATACCAACACAGGTCGTATGATAACAATCACCTATCAACGTGAATTCTTCGATTATTTCAATGCCGATTATGTTGATGCAAACGGAGACAAACCATATAAGGGTATCACGAGCAAAAACGGTTTCATATCAATAAACGTAACTTTCGTTCCATAAAATATGCTTGACTATGAATAGTATTACAAAAACGCTATTGCTAATAATGACAATGCTAAGCGTATTTGCAACCACCTCTTGTGGTCAACAGGCAGATACAACATCTATCCGTTCGCTTTTGAAGGATTCGCTTGTAAGCAACGAACCTATTGACGACTCACTAATGTTTAAGACATTGGGCGATAGTATTTGCGACATCATCTTCCATGCCAAAGCGGTTGAGGCAACTATTATCAGTGCCAAAGACAGCATTGATTCATCAAAGAAACTTGACAAAGAACAAGTTGTAATATTGCAGTTTTTGGTTTCAGACCCGAAAAACTACGCATGCAACGCCACTGTTTACGGTCAATTTCTGCCCAACATCTCTTTTACTTTCTTTGGAAAAAAGAAAGAATGTGTAATAAAATTCGATTTCGGACTACGGAAACTATGTGTTTACGACCAAGAAAGCAACGAACTGAAAATGTCGGACTTGTCTTCCTCGGAAATTTTGAGATTTTCGCATACACTTTTCCCCGAAAACGATTTTTTTGTCAAACTCTTAAACTATAAGAAAAAATGAGAAAGATTCTTATTATGATTTTGTTGCTGTTTGCTACGTTTGGTGCAAATGCACAAAAGATTCATTGGCTGTTGTTTATCGACACCGATGATTCACAAGTTGGCGAAATTGATAAATATAGCCGTGTAGTATTGAAAGACCATTTCGTCAATACCGTCAATTCGGTTTTGGCTCAAGAAGGTTACGAAACTCCTATCTACGACAATTATGGTAGCAATATCAGTTCGCAAAATTGCAAAAGCGTTGTCTCCAATTTGCAATGCAGTTCCGACGATATAATCGTGTTTTACTATATAGGACACGGTGGCAGGAATCCAAATGAAACATCTCAATGGCCGATGTTGTGGTGTGGAGAAAGTGCCGAGCATCCTGAAAGAATGGTTTCATTAGAATGGGTACATAATACGCTCAAACGGAAAAACGCCCGTCTAACCATTACAATTGGAATGTGTTGCAATTCGGATTTTCACGGTGCACCATTGGCAAGTTCGCAAAACCGCTTTGCAAATTATGGCAACACATACCTGAACAGCAATGCACAGGCTGTTGTTAAAAGATTATTCTTACAAAATAGAGGCGACATCTTGGCTACGTCGGCATCGCCAAAAGAAAGTTCGGGTGTTGTTGCGCTGAACAATGGAAATATTATAGACACCTATACTTTCTGTTTTGTGAATAATTTTGAAGAAAGTATCACTAACGGCAATCCATCTTGGAATTCTTTTTTTTCAGAATTGACACAGACAGTTACTGACATTTCAAATAATTATTCGCCAACTCATCATACGCCACAGTTCCGTGCAAACGTTTCGCAGGCTTCACAACCTTCGCGACAGCAACGTGAAGAACCCGATAATGTGGAAACAAATGATGCTGTTTCCAATGTACTCAATACCATTGCCGCAAACTTTGATTATGTAACGGATGCAAATTCCAATTCACTCAGCGTAAGGCGGAATAAACTCAATGATTTTGCTCAAATCTTCGCTTCCGATGCCAAAGTTAAAGTCTATTCGCAGGACGGCAACTACCAAGTTGATGTAGAACCGATTGATGTTTATCTGAATCGGATAGCATCAAGTGGAATATTGATGAAAGTAGCTCCGTTTGATTATAGGGCTTCTGGCGGTAGAATTTCAGAACTCAAAGTAAAAGAATATTACAAACGTAAAAATTAGCAACTATGAATAATAACTATTTCAAAGCATTTGTGCTGATTGTTCTTGCAATTTTTTCAACTGCAACATTGTCAGCCCAAAGTCTTTCAAGTGGACAACAATCGTTTGTTGAACGTCGTGCAGCACAAAAAGTTGGTCAGATGAACAACTACATTGCCTATATGGTTGACGATGGATATTCCTCCAGCGACCGTAAATACTATATGCAGAATGCAAAGAATCTTTTTGTAGGAAGGGCAGAAAACTACGACTACGAAGGATACACCAAGATTGCCAATATGCAGGTAACATCCGTAAGCAATACTACACCGAGGACGTACCCAGTAAAAAAGTATTTCGAAAGCCTCATTGGATTGATTGAACGCGGTGTTTACGACAACGCAACAATCAACACAACTGACATAACGGATATGCAGGTAAGCCATTTGCGCCACTTGTACGACAACGTATATGAATGCACCGTTGCATACGTCCAATTGTTTTGCGGTTACAAAGACAATCGTCCACGATACTGCGACCGAACAAAGAAAAATATCAAATGCTTGGTTTATATCAATCCTGACGGAAATGGCGGCTTTGAACTCGAAGTATTTCTAAGCGACTGCCACGCAACCGAGACAAAAAAAATCAACTCTAATCAAATCAACAACGGAGGCTTGTTAATACCTGATAGATAGATTCTTATATTATGAAAACACTAACATTCATTGTCCTTGCGATATTACTTCTGCCTGTCTTTGCAGATGGGCAGATTGTTGTTAACTCGCAATATGAAAAGAACTTGTATTTAGCGGAAGTCAAACAAGTTGATGAATTTATCGACCGTTTCAACAACGATGAATTCCATATTAGCATTGACACTTCAAAGGCAGAATACAAGGAGAATAACATTCTGTCCCTCTTTGACATACAAAGACTTCAAAATGCAACCGATTCTATTCGGTTAGTAACTACGGATTTTATTAAAACCGTTGTTGACAGCAATATAAAAATACGATATGAAGACACGCTTTGGTATGCAAAAGCACCGTGCCACGGCAAACTGAAAGGCAAGCAGGTTGAATTTACGCTTTGGCTCAATGTTGAACATCGCACCGAGGATATGTACAAATGGGTTATAGCAAAAGCTCAGGGCGATATTTTCCAACTTACACCATCGAGAGTTTCGGACAGAATAATGATAATGCCCGATGACCACGAGACTAACTTTATGTCGCTGAAAGATATAACAACTCAAAAGGTTGACTACATAACCAATTTCAAGCAAAAGTATTATGACTTAGAAGAAACAAGTGTCTTTTATTCTTTGGTTTACTATGGAATACTTGAAATAGATTATGTCAAGGATTTGGAGTTCTTGTTTTTCCAAGTTCCTGGCTATGTCTTTCACATAAAGTATTTCAACAGAGAGTCCTCGAATTCAGGATGGTTGATAGAACAAGTTGACAAGATGTCTGATGAAGAAAAACTTGTATTTTTTAACCTATTATACAATCAAAAATGAAAAGACTTTTATTGGTGTTGTTCGTTGTATTGATTGGACTTCCGTCATCCGCAAACACCACGGAAACGCAAGCAGCGGAAAGTGTTGTCAGAGAGTTTTTCGACAATATCTCATATTGGTTTGAGAATGCTAAAACTAAAAATCGAATGGCACGTGTCTATTACGACAAAGCCAAATCGCTAACGCAAGTTGAACAATGCCATTTTGTTGACAAAATAACCAACGAACTTGGATTTGGAGATTGTTTTGTTGCTGATTGGCTGGGATTTTTTTCCAAAGAAAGAGTTGAAAATGGATGTTCGTTGCGCATAAATGCGATAAGATACCATTGCGACGAACCGCGTATTACAACGACAGGCGGCGGCATTTGGGTTTATGCCGATGTAACGTTTTACTACGACAACAACAAGAGCATAAGGATTACAGATTATTTTCGGGTATTGAAAGGCAAGATTTATAGGGTTGACCAAGAGGGAAGCGAACTCAGCAAGGCCATAAAACTCTACAACAACAAAAACTACTATGCAGCATTTCCTATTTTCCTAAAAATTTCAGAAAGCGGAAGATATGAGTTTGAAGCTCAATATTATGCAGTGGTAATGCTCACATTAAAACAAGGCTGCGACAATCTAACCAAAACCGCAAGAAAAAACTACGCCGTAAAATACTCTTACTATGGTTACACATACAAAAACGAGCCATTAGCCGATTTGTATATGAAATATTACTACCAATATAAGCCAAGGTAATTAGGTTTTGCCTCTGTTTGAAACAAATATCATCCGATTCGACGACATTTACATACAAGAAAGCGGACATAATATCATAAGACAATAACAATGGTTCTCATTACACAATGGGAATACTAATATTTGGCTAATTATAACACTATATCCAGCCAAATCTCGTTTTTTTTTTACAATATTTGGCTGAATAAGTTAATATATTCAGCCAAATATTGTATATTTGTACCCAAAAACAAGGCATTATGTTGACAAATATTATAGGAAGGGAACGCGAGGTAAAGGCTTTGGATGAGATATACAACTCATCCAAATCGGAATTTGTGGCTGTATGCGGAAGGCGCAGAGTTGGTAAAACATTTTTAATCAAGGAGTTCTTCGACGAAAAAATATGTTTTTCGGTATCAGGAATGATACACGGCAAAACAAGTGAACAGCTGAAAATCTTTGTCAACAGACTACGACGATATGGAATGACAATTAACCGACCTGTCAACGATTGGATTGATGCATTCGATTTGCTTATGGACTACTTGGCATCGCTGAGTGTACAACGCAAAGTGGTATTTCTTGACGAATTACCTTGGCTCGACACTCCACGCTCGAACTTTATTTCAGCACTGGAAAACTTTTGGAACTCATTTGTATCTGATAGGCACGACATTGTTCTGATAGTGTGCGGCAGTGCAACATCGTGGATGTTTGACAAACTCATCAACAATCACGGAGGTCTCCACAACCGTATTACACGCAGGATTTTGTTGGAGCCATTCAATCTTCACGAAACGGAACAACTCCTTACAACCAACGGTTTCAACATGTCAAAATATGAAATATCAGAATGTTATATGATTTTGGGTGGCATTCCATATTACCTCAGTCTTTTGAAAAAAGAAATGACATTATCGCAAAATATTGATTTCTTGTTATTTGACACACGAGGTGATTTATATTCTGAAATTGACAACCTTTACGCATCGTTATTCAGCAATTCGGATGATTACATAAAAGTAGTTAAAGTATTGTCACAAAACTCATTAGGGCTTACAAGAAACGAAATTTTGTCGGGAACTGGAATCAAAAGCGGAGGTACAATTTCTACAATACTCAAAAATCTTGAAACTTGTGGCTTTATCCGTTCGTATCGGCAGATGGGTAATTCTTTGAAAGATTTAAACTACAAACTCACAGATTTTTATACATTGTTTTACTTCAAATTCAAGAACGGACTCTCTATAAAAGACCGCCGCTATTGGTCTGAAATTCAAGGAACAGCGGAATTTTACACGTGGGCGGGATTCACGTTTGAAATTTTGTTTTTGAGTCATATTCAACAAATAAAACAAAAACTTGGCATTCAAGGAGTTATAAGCGAAGAATTATCGTGTCGTATTCCTGCCGAAGTCAATGAGAAAGGAACTCAAATAGACTTGATTATCAATAGAAAAGACAACACGGTCAACATTTGTGAAATCAAGTTTTCAATCAATGAGTTCGAAATATCCTCCGACTACGAAAAAACTCTCCGCAACCGCATTGACCTTTTTCGCAAAAAATATTTAAAACGTACTCAGTCTCTGCAACTTACTTTCATCACCACATTCGGTGTAAAAAAGAACCTCCATTCTTGGGTGGTCAACAATGAAATTGTGTTGGAAGATTTGTTTAAAAATGTTTCATAACACCCCAAAAAACTATTTCTCCACCTCCTCAATCTCGCACGTGTGTTTTTTCTTTTCGTCGTAATTGATGCCGACGAAAAGCAGTTTGCTCTTGTCGAGAAATTTATTCAATTCACTGATTAACATTATTTTATCAACGTAAATATCGGCTGACAATATTTCTTTAAAGCCGATATTGCTCGGATTGACATATATTCCCATGGTTGGTTGTCTTTTATAGTTTTTGCAAAGTTATGATTTTTTTGGGAATAATGTCCAAAAAATCGCAACCAATTTTCATACCGCATCTCCCCTACCCTTTATTATTACATCTTTGAAACCGTTTTGACATCTTTGAAACCGTTTTGACACATTGTAAAACGCATCATAACTAATTTTGCACCGTAAAAATGAAAGGCAAAAACGCCGTTGAAAAACGTAACATAACAACAAAAAAATGTCAGAAGAAAACTCTTTCAAAGAAAACCTCAATTGGAAAAAACTTTCAATTGACGCGGTCAATACCATCATCGCAACGGCGATTGGTATCGTCATCGGTCTTTTGGTTGACAAGTGGCGCGAAAACATCTCCAACGAAGAGAATTATCAAAAGGTGATTGTTGCCACCATCAACAACCTCGAAAACTACCAGACCCAAATAGAAAACCTCAAATCGTGGAGCGCATACTCAGCGGAATGCTTCGATGCTCTCGCATCTGACGATTATGAATTTTCGGATTCGTCCATCAACGACCTTGGCGAAGTGTTTTTCAATCAAGACTTTATGCAACAAGACCGTTGGATAGAGGAAAATTTCATCACAAATGGTAGTTTCATCGAAAACACCGACCTCCGTCTCAAGATTGGCAATGTCTATTCGCTCATCGACCTTGCAAAAAGCAAGTTCCTGAAACTCAAAGGACTTTCCGACAAGGCTTACGAAAAGTACCTCAATTACCTTGTCAACGAAAACAACCAAAAGGCGTGGGAAAAAACATGGACTGATAAGGATTTTCTCAACTACTATTCGGCAATTTTGACCACAAACGCCGACATCGATAGTTACATCGCCAACATCAAGGAACTCAATGGCAACATTCTCAAGATTTCTAAGGCGGACGAGAAGGCTCTCAACGAGATGCGTCAGTCATCGAAGAAAATCCTCGAAACATTAACGAAGGAGAAGAATTGAAAATTGAAAATTAACAAAGTAAGTTTCATATAAGTAATAAATTTAATTTTTTTGACAAAATGAAAAAAATTCTATCAATGATTGCAGCCGTAATGGTTTGCGCTGTAATGTTGGTATCCTGCGGAGAATCGTCGGGATACAAGAGCGAAATGATTGCTCTTCAAGAGGCTATGGCAAAACAAGACTGGAACACAGCCCTCACAAATGCCAAGGTAATCCTCAACGGTCAAGACAAAGCTACTGCAAACGACCTCCTCACCGCTGGCATTTCGGCATATCAGGCGTTGGCTGGTATTGGACAACAAGGCGGACAGGCTCCTGCACCCGCAGACTTGCTCGACATCTCACAAAAAATTGCATCGGCTTTGGAGAAAGCAAAATCAATGGACGCATCGTTCTACGCTGAACAGAACGACCAAATCAAAGCCAAAACCGGCTCTTCTATCGATGATTTTGTTGCATCGGTAAAAACTCAGTGGATTCCAGCATACGAGGCAATGGTAAACGGCGGCGGCGCACAGCAAGCAGCCGAAGAAGAAGGCGCAGAAGAAGAAGCTGAAGAAGAATAATTCGGCTATTGAATATTATTATTTTTAAAATAAAATCCTGATAATTAAAACTTTATCAGGATTTTATTTTATTTTTCTCCAAACCTTTTCTTGACGTTATAATACGACTGCCGCGATGAAAATCCGCTCCTTTCGGCAATATCGTCGAGTATAGCGTTTGGGTGGAGGCGCTTGTATTCTTCAAAATATGCGAGGCGCAATTTGTTAACATAATTATAAAAACCGCCGTAACGCTCTTTCAATGCCAACGAAATGTATGTCTGCCCAAAAGTGCAGTGTTCTGCCAAATCGGAGAGTTTCAGGTTTGGATTGAGGTTCGACGTACGACGAAACCTCGGCAATTATCTTGTCGCAATGTCCGTCTTTGAGTGAAGATTTTTCTTGCTGCTGAACCGATTCAGATGGTTGAGGGACGCAATTATCGCAATCAACATTCTCTTTTACAATATCGTTATTGGTAGAATAGGATGGGGGAATAACTTGAATATCAATTGTTTGTATATGTTTACGCTGAGGATGAAGTATCTTGATTAGGAACAACACCGTCCAGTTCTATAAACTCCAGACCAGCGTCTTTTAGTTGCTGACGAACCACATTCAGCAAACCCGAACGCTCAGCGGAACCGCCACCATAATGCACCAGAATACGATGTCCACCGTATTCCTTCACTAAATTTCCCATCTGTTTCTCCGATTCCCGTCCAAA
>CAJOGF010000080.1:0-17012 GCA_905233995.1 uncultured Bacteroidales bacterium
GGGCGGTTGGAGAGCCGTTACCGTTACAGCAAGGATATTGTCTATAACAATTTTCCGTGGCCTAAATCAATTGACAATGGACAATTGACAATTGACAATGCCGCAAAAAAAATATTGAACATTCGTGAAAAATACCTCTCGCAAGGCGCGTCGCTCGCCACACTTTACGGCGAAAACCTCGACCTATTGTTCAACGACCTTGCCGAGGCGCACCGCAAATTAGACGAGATTGTTTTGGGGCTGTACGGCTTGGGCAAGGACGCGAGCGAGGCAGAGATGGTGGCAAGGCTGTTTGAGATGATTTTTTGAGGAAAACAATTTGTATGTTAACGAAAAATACACTACCTTTGCACAAAACATTGATATTATGATTGATAATACATTAGCAAAACAGCGAACTGCAAACTCAACGGGCTACGAAAGAGTAGTGGAGATGGTTAAATCCGTTCCCACAGAATGTCTTGATGATATTTCAAGGTATATAGGGTATGTTTTGTACTGTTACAACGAAAGGGAAGCGAAAATCCGTAATCTTAAAAAGGCCATTCAAGAAGGCTATGAAAGCGGCATTTGCGAAGATTTCGACGCAGATTCTTTCCTTAAACAACTAAAAAAAGAAAGGTACAATGAATAGGTATTTCATAACCAAAGAAGCGAGGGAAGATTACATAAAAGAATGGATATAGATTCCAAGTTTTGACAAAATTGAATTCTATATACTCCGCAAAGACACTACCGAAGCAAAAATGGTGGCAAGGTTGTTTGAGATGATAGGATAAAAAAACTACCTTTAAAATGGTTTTAAAGAATATTTAAACTCCATTTAAAACCATTTTAAAGGTATTATAAGGATATTACAAGTGTATTATAAAGTTGTAACACAAGATTAAAGAACAAAATTTAAAAAACTACAGAATTTTACAAAATTTTGTTCTAAAAGTAAAGATTTTGATTACTAAATTCTTAGTCAGAAAATTTTGATTCAATTTCCTGAGCCTCAGTAACATGAATCTGAACTCCCTCGTTGAAACAAACAATAAACGATTGTTTAAGATTAAGTGCTTTTTCTGCCTCTTGAGCATCATTGTAAGAACGATAACAACCAATCCAATATTTGTAATAGCCGTCAACTTCTCTTTCGTCAATTTTAAGGTTGCCCTTATAAAGTCTTTGAAGTTTTTTTGCTGACCATTGTTTCTTATCTGCCAAAATTTGAATTCTATATGCAAGACCCTCGTCAGGATTATTGGAAGTTGTCCTCTTAACCGATGACATATTTTGAAGAGATGCAATTCTACGTTTTGCCTCGCTTACATATTTTCCGTTAGGATACCTTGCAATATAACGGTTGTAACCATCAATTGTATTGGTCTGAACAGTCTGATTCCATGCTGCTTGCTCTGCAGCATCTTCTTTTTCTTTTTTAGCATTCTGACCCGCATAAAGTTTCAAAGCGTTGTAACAATTTGTTCCTGCATCAACGAATTTGGATTTTGAAGCCGCCAAATCACTTTTAAGTTTTGTGTAAGTGGTTGTTTCAAGCCCCTTTGTAGCGAGTTTGCCGTAAGGATTAAGAAGCGATGAACCCTCTTGCAAAGCCGTTTCTGCCGAACCCATGAACTCATCAGCACTTGTTTTGTCAGCAGGGAAAGTGAAAGTTGCATCGTCCAAAACCGCCTTATAAATATTGTAAAGCGATTCGTATGATTTCTCATAATACTTTGCCGCCTTTATACGCAAACCCTTGGCCTCAACGGATTTTTTTTCTGCCTTTTTTTGTTTTCCCTTTTTGGTTGCGTTCAAAAATTTTGCGTTTGCCTTATCCTGAGTTTCCGCTTGAGAAACAAGTTTTTCTCCTTTAGCAATATCCTCTTGAAGTTTTGTTAAAGTAGTACTTTGGTCTTCTGTAATATAATCGACCAAAATGTCAAACATGTCAGTCCCTTCTTGTGCACTCACTGTTGTGGTAGCAAACAAAAACGACAAGACTGCAACCGATTTAAAAATTCTTTTCATGACGTTTAATATTCTGTTAAATAGTTTTACAATACTAATTCAATATAACAAAATTGTTGCCAAATTTTTTTTGACAAAATTCACGTTGCAAAGATAGTTTTAAAAGTTTTCTTTACAAAAAAAATATCAAACATTTTTTTCAAAAAAAAATCTTAAGCATTTTCACTCCTTCGCAAACAAATCAGCCATCACGTTTTTAACTTAGGGATAAAAAATGAGATTATTTTTTATCCCTAACCCTATTTTTTTTTGACTTAGGGATAAAGAATATAGCTATTATTAATCCCTAAGTCTTTATTTTTACCACTTAGGGATAATCAATTTTTCCCAAAAAAATGCCATTTTTTATTCTGAATTGCGTTGAAGTTATTTCAAAGTCCTTTTCAAAAACAATCTTGGCTATTAATTTTTGTTAATCGAATAATAAACACAAGAAAATTAACGTCAAAAATATTAAATTTGCATTTTAAATTAATTAGGTTAACAAAAAAATGAGAAAATTATTGTTTTTAATAATATTAACTGCGTTTTTAAACTTTGGATTAAAAGCACAGGAAAACCTTGGAGCAATCAAATGGTTAACATTTGAAGAGGCAGAAAAACTTGATTCAGCAGAAAATCGTCCGTTTTTGATTGATGTCTACACCGATTGGTGCGGTTGGTGCAAAAGAATGATGGCAACCACTTTTTCTAATCCACAATTGGCTGGCTACATAAATCAAAATTTCTATTGTGTCAGACTTGATGCTGAAACAAAAGACACTATTAACTTTTTGGGCAAAACATGGGTTTCGGACGGTCATAACAACTACCTTGCAAGACATCTTTTAAGGGACAGACTTTCTTATCCTACAATTGTTTACATGGATAAGAAAAAAAATTCAGCACCTATACCCGGCTATATGGAAATCAAAGACATAGAACCAATTTTAGTATATTTTGCCGAAGACCTTTCTGGCAATGTGGACTTAGAAGAGTTCAAAGATATGTATATGTTCAACTATCCGAATATCTACAAAAACGACCTCTCAAAACTAAAAGATACCAAAGTTGACACCTTAGGCAAAGTAAATTGGCTAACCTTTGATGAAGCGTCCAAAAAATACCAAAAAGAAAAGAAACCGATATTAATTGATGTCTATATCGACAGAAAATATCGTGGGTATGTACCCTATTGCACAATTAATTCGCTTATCCATGAGGGCGTTGTGATGAAAAACAAAAAAATGTGCGACTACATAAACCAAAATTTCTATCCCGTAAGATTTGAAGCCACAACCAAAGATACAATCTATTGGCTTGCTGACACTTTGAAACAGCACGCACACGTTTCTTTAGGCAACAATTTACCCAACAATTTTACACATGTTTTAATGAACAATAATTTCAAATTTCCGTCAATGTTCTTTTTTGACAAAGACTTAAAATTAGTGGGCAAAACAGATACTTTCATAGCCCCCGACCTTTGGTTAACGGTTATGAAATTCTACGCAACCGAGGCTTACAAAAGGCAAAATTTTGAAACTTTTTACAGAGCAAATCACAAATCATAACAAAAAAAATAACATGGAAGCATTGTTTGGAAAAACATTATCAGAATTACAAGACATTGTCTTGAATTTTGGGCTGAAAAAATTTACGGCAGCCCAAATAGCCTCATGGCTGTACAAAAAAGACGTTTCAAATATTCAAGAGATGACCAATCTTTCAAAACAGACACGAGAATTGTTGGAGAAAAACTTTGTTGTTGGCAAAGAGCCACCGGTGAAAGAAACGGTTTCAAAGGACGGCACAAAAAAATATCTTTTCAAAAGTGGCGACAACCGCTACATAGAAACGGCGTACATTCCCGACAAAGACAGAGCAACACTTTGTATTTCGTCGCAAACAGGCTGCAAAATGGGTTGCAAATTTTGTAACACAGGTCTTCAAGGTTTTGCTGGCAATTTGTCGGTAACACAAATTCTCAATCAAATAAAATCACTGCCCGAAAAAGACAGGCTTACAAACTATGTTTTTATGGGCATGGGCGAACCTTTGGACAACAAAGAAAACGTATTAAAAGCCCTCGAAATCATGACCTCTGACTACGGTTTCGGACTCTCCCCGCATAGAATTACACTTTCAACGGTAGGGTTAACGCCGTCTATAATTGACTTTTTGGAAAAAACCGATGTACATTTGGCAATTTCTGTCCACAATCCATTTCCCGAAGAAAGAAAGGAAATTATGCCGATAGAAAACGCTCAACCTCTCAGCAAAATACTGAAAATTGTTGAAAAATTCGACTTTAGACATCAACGCAGATTTTCAGCAGAATATATTATGATAAAAGGGTTTAACGATTCGCCCCGACACGCAAGAGAATTGGCAGAAATACTCAAAAAAATACCATCAAGAGTAAATCTAATACGTTACCACGAACATCCGGGAAGCGAATTTCACTCGTCAACAGAAATCAAAATACATGAATTTCAAGAAATTCTAAACTCTAAAAATATAATCACAACAATCCGTTCGTCAAGAGGCGAAGATATTTTTGCCGCTTGCGGACTTTTAAGCACAAAGGAGATATGTCAAAAATGAAAAAATTACTTTTACTGACGCTTTTAGCGTTTATTGTCAGCGGCTTTGCGACCGCTCAAAATAGTTTATCGCAATGGAGTACATCGGAAATATCACAAGCAAACACTGCAAAAGACTTAGAAACCCTCACCGAGGAAGAAAAAAAAGTGATTATGCTTATCAACTTGGCTCGTCTTGACGGTAAAAAGTTTAAAGAAACATTTTGCAAAGAATATTTTGTGGGACCAACAAATAGTTATCGTCAGTCGCTATATGCCGACCTTATCGCCACAAAAGATTTGCCGATGTTAATGCCCGTAAACACACTTTGCCTTTGCGCTAAATCTCACGCAACTGAAATGGGAAAACTCGGCAAAACTGGACATTTTTCCGCTAACGGTGAAAGCCCTTTTGAAAGAATGTCGAAATATGGCTATTGGTACGGAGCCGCCGCCGAAAATTGCAGTTACGGTTTCAGCGATGCAATCGGAATTGTAATGCAACTCCTTTGGGACACAGGACACAGAAAAAACATTTTAAACAGTCGTTACAAGGCTATAGGAGTTTCTATTCAGCCGCACAAAGTTTATAGTTTTAACTGCGTTCAAGATTTCGGCGATTCAATTCCCGAAAGTGATTGAAATATTTAACAACGAAAATACAAAACTAAAAAAAGCGGCTGAGGTATTAACCACAGCCGTTTTTTTTATTTCTGACGCAATTCGTATCTTCGGTTTTTAGCACGATTTTCTTCGGAATTATTAGGATAAAGAGGCTCAGTGAACCACTTTGTAATACAATGTATTTGCTTTGACGAAACGCCTCGTTTTGTAAGTTCGGCTTTAACGGCCTCCGCTCTACGCATTCCGACAATTTTGTTTTGCTCAACCGTACCGATGTCGCAAGTGTGTCCTATTGCATCGAGTTCTATGTCAGGATGTTGCTTTAAAATTTCAGCCAAACGGTCAAAACTATTCTTCTGCTGCGCTATATTTGCCGCAACCTGTTGATTGAAATCACACGAATTTTTGTTAAGAGTACTAAGTATATCTTTTAACTCGTTAATAATCTGCGAATTATCAACAACAACCTTGGCTGTATCAACTATAACCTTGGCAGAGTCAACACTTTCTACAATTTGGACTGAATCTTTGATTTGAGGCTTTTGTTTCCAAATTGTATCGCCATTGTCGCTGATATAAAAATCTTCGTCTTCGATTGCTCTACGTTTGCGCTCCTTGTCAGCCAAGTCGATTGAATCTATTTGCTGCTGACGACGGCGACGAACAATCTCGTCAGCATCAAGAGAATCAGTAAGATTAAGTTCTTCGTCTTCAATGCCTTTGATACGACGGGCTTTGTGCAAAGCGTCGTCAAAATCCAATGCAACTTGTGGCTCTTGTTTGGCAAAACGATAACGAATACCAACCGTTAAACCCAATGACAAAAACTTTGTGTCCTTGGCTTGAGTATTCAAAAGACCATTGTAAAAACCATCGTAATTAGCACGTGAACCATCCTCTGAAACGCAGTCAGGGTCATAAAGATAACGAGACGAATAACTATCAAGTGCCTTTGTAAAATTATACGTGCCATGAAAATTAAACGCAAGTTCTAATCTTGAGTTCAAAGCATAAAGAAGACCAGCCTCACCAATTACCGAAATCGTCGGTTTGTAGTCATAATCACCCTTGAAACCTGAAGTATCATACAAACGATAACGCTCAAGATCAGAAAGTTCAAGATTCCACTCATTGTAATAAGCACGGGTGGAAATATTGCCGCCACTATTTTCATATTTTTTGTTTAAGGCTAACAAATTGCCTTGAAGTCCTAAGCCTAAATTAAATTTCCAACGCCCCGAAATATTGGTCTGAAAGAAAAATTCTACAGGAATTTCAAGCAACATTGCTTTTTGTTTTTCTTCGTAGTCCACATAATAAGTACGATACTCGTATGACCTCGGCGTTTGATAAAAGTCCAACGCACCGCTCTGACTTTGAACATAATTCATTGTCGCAAGACCTGTATAACTCTGAACTCTCAAACCTATTCCCGCCCCAAAATGAGGTGCAAAATAGTGTCTTAAACCAGCCTTAACGTCAAAACCCAAAAAATTTATATCAGTTTTACCCTCTTGACGAAGGTCGTATTTTATACCAGAAAAACCTGCTCCAGCCTCAAGAGTAAAATAGTTTCCAACAAGACAAGGCAAATAAGCCGCTTTGTTTTCCTCTGACTCCTGAGCAGAGACTTTTCCTAAAAAGGAAAATATTATCAACAGCAATAATATTCTGTTATTCATTATTTTACAATAATTTTAAAATTCAAAACTTTGTTTCCAGAAACAATAACAACTCCATTATAAAAACCTTCGTTAAGGCTCAAATAATTAATTTTTTCAACATTAGAAATACGTTTTACAATAGTTCCTAACTGATTGTAAATCAAGATTTCGGAATTAGACAAATCTTCCAAAGAAAATTCATTTAATTCGATAGAAAATTCCTTTAAACTTTCTGCCGGATTTGGATAAACATTTACCGATACGGCTTTTGATTTTGAAAGTCCTGTAATAACAAAATCATCTCCCGGACATACACGGAAATTGTTACCATCTTTATCAACAACACTCGCATAAAAACTATGTGTTTGATTATCTGAGGTTAAATATTTAAGAATGTCCAAGAATTGCGATTGCGCACCTTCTATCGGTTTCAAATCAATATACCACTGATACCCACCATCTTGAAACAAATTTTTAGAATTGTCGATTGCTAACACATCGTCATAAACCTTGATATTATATTCAGAAGGATAATTTCCCGGAAAAACAACCGAATCATGACTCAAGAAACCATCTTTTGAAAACGTCAATTCTATAGGCTCGTTGCCACCTTTTAATGCTTCAAGCGGAATTTTCATCTCTATTGTGTTGGCAAAAGGTACATCATTTACTCCAAGTTGAGTGATAGAAATATTATCAGCAACAGAATAATTTTCGTCCAAATAAAGCGTGAAAGCAACATCATCACCGCCACAGAAAGATTTTAAATTCTCATCTTTCAACGATACAAACTTGTAACCGTCAGAGACTTTCACTTTATAAACAACATTCAAATCAATTGTCAATATTTGCGCCTCGTAGTCCAAAGACGTAAAATCGTTGTTCCAAACATTTTCGCCCAAAGGATTAAGGTAAACAGTCAAATTTAAAGTTTCCAAATAGTTAGCAGACACGGTTATAACATTACCCGCAAAAGTAACCTCGCCATTAGAGCCATAGAAAACATTTCCCGAATTATCCCTAACGGCAAAAATCGTATTTTCACCTAAATTAACCTCAAAACTTTGAGCCGAAATATTTTTGGAGCCATAATAAACAGGCGACGAAGTTGCAGTGTCAGAATTGTTAGTTTTGAATTTTGAATCATCGAAAACGAAAAATTCTGTTCTGTACAACGAATAATTTTCAGCATTATCGCCCACTCTTACATAAAGAATATGCTCACCGTCTTCAAGCAACAAAATATCTTGCAAGTCAAAACTTTTGAAATTATCCTGATTGTCCCAAGAAAATTCTGCACCTTTAACACCACTCAAAAGGTCAGAAACTTCAAACGAAATACCAGCACCTTTGCGCAAGAAATATCTACGAGGCGATTGCTCTTCAAGAATAATTTCGTATTGTTTTTCACTGCTAACGGCAGAGGCAAGCGTAATAGGTGAAGTTTTGTCAATTTTTACAATAATATTTTCATCGGCAAGAATGTTTCCTGAATTATCTTTAATTGTATAATTAACCTCAGTCTCGCCTTCATCTGAAATAATTTCGTTTTCAAAATCTGTAACCTCACGATTATCAACCAATATTGTCAAATCGCCATCATAACCGCTCAAATCCGGTGCTGGAAGTTTATAATCAGTATTTACCCAAGAAGTTTCTGTTGAAAATTTCTCCAAAGGACAAACAATAGAAACTTCAATTTTGTAAATCGAAGAAATCAAAGTCGCTTTGTCGCCAGTTTTGACATTAGAATTGGTTTTAACAAAAATACCGTTGTCAGTAGTTTCTGCCCAAACATTACTATTGTTACTTTCAAAATTTCCACCAATAGACAACAAAAACGATGCGTTTTTTCCAAGAACTGCTGCAAATTCCTTACGAGTTATTTCGCCTTTGGTCGATACAACAAACTCTTTGGAGGGCAAAGCATAAGTATTTCCAACTTCGTCCGTATAATTGATAAGAACCGCATTTGCTGTTATGGTTTTGTTTTGTCCAACTTCTGCGTTATCATACGACAACGATTGAAATATTAACCTTATACCATTATACTCTATAACCACATCAGAACCGTCATTATACAACTGACGAACTCCTCCGTTATCGTCATCAGCAGTTGCCCAAATTCCACCATCATATTCCTTTGTAAGATGAATAAGAGAGGCTATTTCTTCGGGGGTAATCTCTTTTGCCCAATGCGCAGTAAGTGTCATATTACCAGAAACAACGTCTTCTTCAAAGTTCCAAGGGCTTCCAGTTTCTGTATTCCAACTTATAACCGTAAAACCATCATCTGAAGTCAATACTGGTTCATCAATTTTATCATCAACAGCAACATATTGCGGATTTGGAGCAGTAGAATGTCCATTGTTTTCAAATGTAATCTTGGCTTTGATTTTTCCAACACTTTCTCCTTCTTCCCATGTATATTGATAACCATCATTAGGATTGAAGTAGTAATTACCATTATCTGGTAACGACAACTCCAAACTCAAACGATAATCATTTCCCGGTTCGGAAGTTGTCATAAAATCTGAGTTCATAAAGTCAGCCGACTCTATCGTAATTGTTACCTGTTCTTTTACTCCTGCAACTTCAACGCCCTCAACCACAACTGAACTATTTTTTATAGTTGCCGTAGATGTTCCATCGTAATTTTTTTCTGTCTCAACATATTGAGTATAATCAAAATTTGTTAAGTCGATTTCTTTAGGGGTGATTATGCCAATATTTGTAGTCATAGGCTCTATTTGATAATTACCAACGTCTTCTCCTGTAAGAGTGAAGTTTAGCGTTACGTCTTTGTTAGTTCCTACATCTTTTGTACCATACGTCGAATTATCCAAATCAACTGAAACTGTAACTTTATCGTTTTCTACAATTCCATCAACATTTGTTACGGTTAAGTCGGTTGGATCAACTAACGTTGTTGTTCCATCATATTTTTTTTCAATATTAGTAGTGGATAGAACTGGATTTGTAAGTGTTTTTTTGGTGATTTTTCCATCAAACTTATACCCATTTTCTTCAATAAATACAAAATCATCTGAACCAGCTGTTATAATTGGATAAGCGGTTATTTCTACATTCTCGCCAACATTCTTCGCTTCATATTTTACCGTTGAAAAGACAAAAGAAAGTGTTTGGGTGTTGTCATCTGCAAAAGTATAAGAAAAATTCCTACCTGAATCTTCTATTTTATTTTTATCACTTTTTGCCAAAACATATATACCACCGTCATACTCTTTTTCGAGGTCGATAACCGCCTCTATAGCCTCCTTAGGAACAATTCTTTTCCATTTCGCAAATAACGTCAAATCTTGAGTTACTGGAGAATCATTAAAAGTCCATTCCATATTAGTTTGACCTTTTACATACCAACCTGCAAACTGATAACCTTCGGCGGTAGGTGTTTCTGGCTCGCTAAGTTCCTCTCCTTCTTTTACTTTTTGAGGGTCAGGAGCAGTACCTTTGTCGTTTTCAAACGTAACAGTATAAAAACCCTTAAAATTTATATAACCGATATCAGATTCATTTGCGCCACCATTGTTGTCTTCAATATTATCCTTTGCTCTAAAACCAATAATTCCAAAATTTGAAAGTCCTATTTCAGTGCCTGTTTCAACCCAAGTAGTATCAGCAACCACGTCAGTACTTGGAACAAAATATCCAACGTAAAGCGGCGTGCTTAATGTTGTTTTTCCTGCGGGTTCTGAAGTAACAAGAGTGATTTTTGTATCTTTGTCAATAAACACTTCTGTTGGTGTTGTAGAAGATCCAACTTCAACTTTCTTAATTTCAGTACCATCCTGATATGTTATATAAGGAACTACTGGAGCGGTAAAGTCTAATTTTAATGTTAAATTAGTCTGCGACCACACATTACCCTTATCATCTGTAAATTCCACAACAATTGTATGGTTGCCCTCAGCAGTCGATGTTTTAAAAATAGAAAATGATTGATTGGTGGCTGAATTATTCTCCCCAGCAGTTACTGTAGCCGTATTTGAGGTTACATTTAATTTAATACCCTCACCAAAAGGACAATCATTGTAACTATCTATAGAATTTACATAAAATACTGGAGAATCTCCATCTGAATAAACAACATGACCAAATGTAAAAGTAGTTCTATACCACTTATCCGAGTCATATAATCCCTTTGTACAATCTTTTACCTTAACCGTTATTGAAATTGTCCCATCGTTAGACTCAATCACATAATCACCGTCAGCGACATCATCGTTTGTATGAAGAAGATATTTTTTTTCCACCTCATCATAAGAAATTTGAACCCTGTCCAAATTTTTGAAAGCGATTGTATTATCAAGATTTTTTATTTCAAAATACACCAATGCGTTAGGACCAACAGTTATAGTTTTGGGATATGCAGGTTGCGCTTTTTTTACTGTTAAAGTTTTGTACTCTTCTGTTTGTCCAGTAAGAAGTTTCAAAAAACCATTATCTGTATAATATTCATATTTTTCCTCTGTATCATAATACAACATATCTTCACCACTATAAAAAGCATAACCGTCTTGCAACATTGCTTGAGTAGGATAATTATAAATAGCAGCCGCCTCACCTGAAAATTCCACCGTTGAACCCTCAGCACATGAGAGTTCAACTACGCCACCTTGATAATACAAACCATATTCTGTTGCAGAAAATGTTCCACCTGTAATTGTTGCAGTCCCGGCATAAATATACAAGCCCTTGCTTGCTCCAGAAAATGTTCCACCAGTAATTGTAGTTGTCCCACTTTCTACATACAAAGGGTAAAACTGTCTTTCTCCGACAGTTTCAGCGGCTTCAATTATTTTACCTTTAAACACTCCTCCATTAATGTGGGTTGTTCCCTTACTATAAATACCGTAACCAACAGAGTTATCAGTAGAACTTTCTTCTAAATAAGAATAATTTCCGCCATTAATTTCCAAAGTACCGTTATTAATTACAAAAGCATCACTTGTTTTAGTTTTATTCATTCCCCTCTTGGAACTTTTATTTGTAACAATAGTTACGTCAGTTAACTGTGCAGAACTTCCTCTTGCTACTTCAACAATATTTTCAAAATAAGTATATTGCCCACCGTCCAATGTTAAAGAAGAATTATCCGTTACATTAAACTGACTATATAATTGAGAACTTTCTCCTGCGTGTATAGTTAACTTTGCACCGTTTTTTACGTCAATAGTCAAAGTATCAATAAGTGATAACAAATTAACTTCAACTTCTACACCTGAAACCGATATAGGATGATTTACACTACCTACAAACCATCTATATTGAGGAGAATTATTTCTTTGTTGAGTAATTTTAACCTTAGAAAAAGAATTATTCCCAAAATCCAAAGCAGACCTCAAACATGACGCATAATAAGTTATTTCTTCTGAAGTTGCTTCCGAAGTCGCTTCTACTTTAAAAGCACCTTGCCTAACGGTGATACTTTTTTTGTTAGAATAATCAATTTGGACATTATACACATCATCAGTTGTAGGAATAATGTTTTGGTTTTCATCTACGACTTCGCATTTAGTATAATCAAACGTTACATCTCCTGTTATAATATAACCTCCTGTATTATTTGATGTACTAACGGTTATTCCTTCTCCTAATTCCAGAAAATAACCAGAATTAATACTAATTACAGGAACAACTGACGAAGTAATTGTACCATTACTGAAAGCAACATAAAAATCAACAAAATTTAAAGAATTATTTCCAAGATTAAGGGTATGCCCACCTAAGTCGAAATACTTAGAACCTGACCCTGAAATTTCTTCTTGTAGTATAGTCTCAGTTTCCGACACAGTGTAATCGGATGTCATTTCGATAGTTACATCAACACCCTCCGACCAACAATCACTATTAATAACATCAGCCAAAGTAGAATAATTTTCGATATGTGATTCGTCATCGAAAGTGTAAGAAACAGTAAACTGTCCGAAAGATTTAGAACAAACCATTAACAAAAAACCTATTGCCAAAACAATAGATTTCAAATAAAAGGATTTAAGGATTTTCATAATCATCTAAAAATTAGTAAAAAATCTAAAAAAACATCATAACACAACGCAATATTACAATTGCAATAGCGCAAAAGTATAAATAAAAGTTAAAAAATAAAGTTTACGGTGTAATTTCTTTGGAAAATTAAAGTAAAATTAATATAAGGAGTTGATTATATTTCTTGATTTTTCATCTCATTAAACATAGAAATTTCATCATCAAAAAATTGCAAAATTTCTTTTAATTGAGGCATCAATCAAAGTTGTAATATTTAGATTCTTCTATTTCTTTTTTTTGACGTTGTTCTTCTGCATATATTTCTTCTGCTTCACGCTGTTTACGTTCCTTAATTTCTCTTGCATGTTGAAGCCACGCAAGGATTTCTTCTCTTGTACGAGGTTTGTATATTACAACATTTTCCATTTTGATATTTGTTTTTACTAAATTTTGAAAACATTTGCACTATCTCTGAAATTCTGCGCTTGAAAATCCAAATCTTCAGCACTTATAGCAAGGTCGCCACAAGCATCAGCATTACCTTGCATTGAAGAATTAAGTTGTTTTACAGAATTGTCAATTGCCTGAATTTTAGACTTTTGATTCTCTGCCGAAGATTCAATTTCCGAAATCAAAGTGTTACAAGAATTTACCTCTGGCATAATTTTATCAATCAATTCGGAGGATTTTGCAGTTGCATTAACACTTGTTGTGGCACAATCTATAATGTCAGCGGCAGAATGTTTACTTTTTTCGGCAAGTTTCTGAATTTCAGAGGCTACAACAGCAAAACCTTTGCCATGTTCACCGGCTCGTGCCGCCTCAACAGCAGCGTTAAGTGCCAAAATATTTGTCTGAAAAGCAATATCGTTGATAATGTCGATTTTTTCGGAAATACCCTTTACAGCATTAAAACTCAAATCTTGAGCCTCTTTGATTTTTCCAATGTCCGACAAAACTTTGCTTGTAATTTTTTCAGCATTATAAGTTCTTTCAGCATTCTGACGGATTTCATTAGAAATATCGGTAATCGAATCCACAATGCTATCAGCACTTTCGGCTTGATAACGAGCATTTTCGGAAAGGGTTTGAGTTGTGGTACTAATCTGAGAACTCAAACTCTGCATACTGTCAGCACCCGAATTAATGCCTGAAATAATGCGTTTTAAGTTTTCCGCCGTAGTATATGTTGATTTCAAAATGCCTTTTGACTCCGACAATTTTTTATCATCTGAGACTGTCATATCGCCTTGAGCAATTTGGTCAACAAGCATTTTTACATATTTTGGTTCGCCACCGACATCGTTTAATACTTTATTAATCAAGCGGTTGCAGGCTACAATCAAAAATGTTACAACCAAAATTATCGCTAACGCCATAGGCACAACAACGCCCGGAACTGAAGCGTATTTATCAGCAACAGGATAAATAAATTGTATATAAGAATAGACATTTTCGTCATAAAGATAAGCCATTTCGTAACGAGTGTTAAGATACTCAAACTCCATTTGATAAATCTGACCATCTTTATGTTTTTTCATTTCCTGATAGACATTGTCCGGCATTTTTGACCAATCTTTTTTCTTGTCTTCAGGCACAACAAAACAGAAATTCGGGTCTTTTGACCAAATAGTAAAACCATTAGAAAGAAACTTTTTGGAACCGAATGCACTATTAGAGGATTTTACCTTGTTTTCTTCTTGACCAGTAAAATAAAGACCTTGCAATTTACCGTCAATCATAAGAGCCTTATAAGTTCCAATAAAAGGAACACCTTTTATAACAGTTCTGTCATAGAAAACCTTTCCCGCTAAAATCTGCTCTTTAACTCTTGGATCTTCAAGTTTTGAGCCAGTAATAAATTGATCACCATTTTTGATTGTGGTTGAAATTATCACAAAATCATCTCCAACTTTTTGATAAATAGAGAATTGATTTTTCAAAGTTGTTGAAGCAATTTCTTGAGCAAAAGAATTGTTATTAAAAAGTGGGGCTTCGCCGACAAACCACTGATTGTCAGAAACATAAATTCCGCCCTGTTTTTTTATAAAAAGCTCGGCAAAACTTATAATCTGTTTGTTTCTCTCATCACAGCCGGCATTATGAGTGTCAAGTTTGTCGGTAGACCCCCTTAAATCCGAAACTGCATTTTGTTCAATGCTTTTAACAAGGTGGTTTTTTATAACAACACCGAAAAACACAACAATCACTAAGATTGAAGCAACTCCGAAAGTAATCAGAATCGCATTCATCTTACCTTTCGCGTCATATCTTTTACCGTCTATAATCATAATACAAGGTTATTACTAAAGGTCAAAATAATCAAAAAACATACAAAAAAACAAATATTTTAGCATTTTTTGTAATTTTTTTTTAGTCCTCCACAAAAGCCTTTAAATTCTTTGACAGGCCGAACACAACTATGCTATCGCCCGCTAAAAGCAAAGTGTCAGCCGCCGGATAAAGGATTTTTCTTTCTTTAATAATTTTGCCTCTCCAATTGGTACGTTCCTCAAATCTCAAAATCGACAAAATATTAAGATGATATTTGCTACGAAAATCCGAATCTTTTATTAACGTTCCAAAATAACGTTTTGGCAAATCCACTTCAGCCACTTTGTGCTGGTCAAAAAGGCTGAAAACCTCCTGAGCTCCCGCTAACGAAAGTCTGTCGGTGAGTCTTTCTGCCGATTCTTCCTCAGGGTGGACAATCTCAATGTGAGAATCAATAGCCTCCAAAACTCTTTGATGTGTATCGTTGATAGCCCTACAAATAAGACGCTTTGTATCGTCCAACTGATGAAAAGTTGCCGTTACAAGAATTGACTGTCCAATATCTTCACCAATTGCAATTATCACACAATCAGCGTCTTTCCAAACGGGAAGACCCGCTTTTATGGCGTTAACATCGGTACAATCAAGTTTTACGGACGAAGTAATTTTGTCTTTCAAGGCTTCAACTTTTTTGTCGGAAGTGTCAGCACCATAAACCTCGCTACCTGCATTTGTAAGTTTTATTGCAAGCGACGAACCAAAATTTCCAAGTCCCACAATTACATACTTATTCATTTGTAATGACTTAACTAATTAGTTTTGCACAAAGTTAGCAAAAGTTTTTATATAAAACAACAATTTTCAAAGTTGCAAAATTAGAAAAAGCAGGAGTTAATGTTTCTACGAAACACACTCCTGCATTGCAGCAACCATACGCAGCCTACAAATTGTTGATTTCTTCAATGGTTAAGCCGATATTTTCCGCAATAATGTTGATGTCAATGCCGGCTTTTTTTAAGTTGCGGGCAATTTCGATGGCTTTGGATTTTTCGCCATATGCACGTCCTTTTTCTTCTCCTGCCACGTATGCGTCCGTTTCCGCAGTCCAAAACGCTTCCTTTTCGTTGCGGATAGAATCAAGATGCCGCTCATAACTGATACGTTCCGCCTTGGTCATTTTGAGCATATTCAATTTTTCTTTGGCGGCTTGAAGTCCCGGAACTGTGGTGTCGCTCTTAATACTATTATTTTTAAGAAACTCCATCCACTCGCTCATCGCGTCGGCGATAAACTTCTTATAAGCATTGATTCTTATCAAAAAATATTTCGGAAAAATATCATGCGCATATTTTGCCTCGTACTTAAACTTACGGGTGTCGCCGTTTTTGATTTCCTCTAACGACAATTCTTCGCGGCGGTTAAGTTTGAGTATGTTGTGCGAGTGTACTCCGTAAAAATCAGAATTACACTCATAAAAATAGTCGTCTCCTTCGCCGAGATCATAATAGACCACGGAAATAGAAAACACCTGTTTAATATTGCCGTACTTGTCGCCGTTGCCTAACTGCTCAGTAATGGCTTTTGATACACCGTAGAGAATCCTCTCCAAATAGTAAGTGTAAAGACTTCTATGAAACCTTCAAGAATATCAAAATTCTTTTTGTCGCGAAGCATATTTTTAATCGCGAAGTCAAAGCGGACAAGAAATTCATTGTCATTTTCCTTTCCCATAACTATCGTTTTTAATATTGCAAAAGTGAAAACTTTTTTTGAAAAAACAAAATTTTACCGAATTTTTCTTGCACGAATCAATAATCTTTCATAATTTTATACCGCATTTTATTTAACATTTTAATTTATA